>DATHMQ010000060.1:0-30459 GCA_035486935.1 Solirubrobacteraceae bacterium | reverse complement strand
GCAGAGACCGGACTGCCGAGTGGCTTTTCGGGCCGTCTCAGGGTCGGTCCTAAAGTCGAGCAATAGCCATCGTCTGCACCGGTCGGGCACGGCGTGAGCACAGTGGTCGCACAGCGTCAGCATGGCCGTGCATCTAGTCTGTGCATGAGTGCGAAGGTGCAGATGCCGGATGGCGGCGTCGTGCACTTGCGCTCAGATTGGTGTCGTCTCAGCTTGCTGAGACCGTGTTTTCTGAGCCGTGGTGTTGGCGTCCGATCGGCCGGGTTAGGTCCTGGCCGGCGGTGGGCTGACTCATAGTCTGTTTGTCGGCGAAGTGCCTGACCTCAATGCCGTTGTGTCGCCCACCGCCGTCCGGGATCACCGGCGTGACCTAATAGGAGCGTGGCAACCGCCCCAACTCAGACCTGTCCGCCGGAGGTCCACATTCATCGCATCCAACGAAGGGACCAAGCAGATGATCGTGATCGGAGCGGACACGCACAAGAGCACGCACGCACTCGCCGCCGTCGACGCCGGAACCGGCCAAGTCGTAGGCGAGCGCGAGATCGCCGCGGACGACGGCGGTCACCGCCAGGCGCTGCAGTGGGCGCGGCAACTCGACCCGGACGCATGGAGGCCCTCAGATGCCTCAAGCGCCTCCTCGCACGCCACTTCCACACCCTCCTCCTACAGTCACCAGCAAGCTCCAACCCCTGAGTGCAAAACCCCGCTCGCAGAACGACCCACCTTCCATAGAAGCGGCGGCTCGATCAGGTCCGACGAGGTCGTTCCCGCTCATCCTCGGGTCATCGTTGCGAGAGCCAACGAACTCGGACGATGTGCGGGTGGGCTTGACCCATCGTTGATCGTGCCGAATACTTGACGTTGGCATCTCCGTGGGCAGAACACGAACGAGAGGTTGAGTATGGATCCGCACACTTGGTGGGCCTTGCAGAACCAACAGCTGGCGGAGCACCGGGCGTCTCTATCAAACGTGAGACTAAACACGCCAGCCGGCGACCCCATCCCGAATTGCCCCAAGATGTGGGGGATCGAGAGTTCGGTCCCTCGACGCCTCTAGCTTCCAGTGCGAAAACGGTGGCGAATGCCACGGGTATCACTGGTCAGCTCGGTGACGCTCGGGCCAGTATTGGCCCAGAAGCTCGCTTGGAGAGCAGGTCAGAGGTTGCTGTCTAGGACCGCAGGAGCGCGATCACATATCTTCGCAAAATGCGGAGCTGACTTGACATAGGAGCAACTGCTTTTCGGCTGCCTTTGAGCTGCCGGTAGCTGCCGTCGTTGGGGTTCTGGATGTAGCTCGCCGGTGACGCGAGCTTGCAACAAGGTCGCTACGAGTTGCGGGCCGGCCGTTGGCCTTGCTCGGCGCGTATGTGTATGGCGGACGGCTGGACGCCGAGGGTGTCGGCGATCTTGAAGACGGTGCCGAGGCTTGGGTTGCGTTCGCCGCGCTCGATGCCGCCGTAGTGCGAGCGGTCGATCCCGCACTTCAGCGCGAACGCCTCTTGGGAGATGCCCCGCTCCTCTCGTAGTTCGCGGATGGCGCGCCCGAAGGCGGCATGGGCGGGGGAGCGGGGTTGCATTGTGGGGGAGCCTGTCCGCTTGACGTTCTATTGTCCACGGGATATAAACCGTGGGTTTTATAAATCAGTGCCCGGCGCAGCGCGAACTGCCCGGGGCGTGGCAAGGAAAGGAAGGACCTTCCCATGCAGGACGAGACTAGCCATAACCCAAGCGAAGAGGACGAGCGGGCACAGAAAGCGGTCCTCGGGCTGCTGCTGCGGCCGAACGATCAGCGACCGTGGTCTGTGCAGGAGGTGGAAGGCGAGGCGGGGGAGACGATTGCCACGGCTGACGCGGTCGCGTCCTTGCATGCAGCAGGGTTGATCCATCGCTGCGGCGATTTCGTGTTCGCGAGTCGCGCTGCGCTGTGCATGGACCGTCTGTCGCTCTATCCGGTGCTCAACACCACCGGAGATGCCGGGTCGTCGTAGCTCTTGACTGCGCGAATCTCGCAAGGTCTGTCGGCGACCCGGCGTGTCCCTCGCCCGGCAGACGACGGCTGGGGACGTCTCAAATCGCCCGTCGTTATTGGGGTTATGGCCCGATTCCAAAATTGCTTGGCCGCTTTGGGCTTCTCACGGTCATTAAGGGTATGGAGTCTTATCCATATTCGAGCGGCGAGACGCTGGCGGGTCAGTCTCCCGAGCGCTATGTCGGCCGACGGGAGTTGGCGGAGATCATGGGCGTGAGTTTGGCGACCGTCGATCGTATGGTCGGTGAGGGCATGCCTTCGGTGACGTGGGGGCGGCGTACGCGGCGTTTCAGGCCGTCTGCGGCTATCTCCTGGGCCTCGGAGCGTCGGAGGGTGGCATGAGCATTGCCAAACTTCCTTCCGGCCGCTGGCGGGCGCAAGTGTACGACTCGGTGACCGGCAAGAACCTGAGCGTGTCGAAGATCATCGGTGGTCCCGGCACGTTCGCAACCAAGACGGAGGCGAAGCGAGCACGTGAGCAGGCACGCGGACGGCTTCGGGAGCCGCGCTCGCGTGAGGTGACAGTCGCCGCATTCTGGGAGCGCTGGACGACCGATCCGCTGTTCGCGCGACCGAAGGACTCGACGAACATCCACAACCGCGAGCGGACGGGAGCCTTCGTCGAGCGCTACGGAGCCCGGCGCATCGATCAAGTGGACGACGAGATCGTCGGCGAGTGGCTTGCGGGCGGCAAGCACAACGGCACTGTCCCGGCGCTGCGAGCGATGTTCAACGATGCGGCCTCGGCGAAGGCAGGACGGCTGGTCCGCCACAATCCGTTTGCCCGGCTAGGAATCTCGAAGGGTCCGGGCCGTCGTCACGAACAGCCGCCGAGCGAGGAGCAGGTCTGGAAGCTGGTTCGCTGCGCGCGCGAGCTGGCCAGTCCATCATTTGCCGCATGGCTTCAGGTCGCCGCATTCACGGGCCTTCGTCCTGGCGAGCTGGATGCGCTGCGACGTACGAACGTCGATCTCGATCACTCTCGCATCCTGGTCGTGGAGCAGTTCAGCGCCAAGACGCGCACGTTCACGCTGCCAAAGAAGGGTTTGACCCGCGAGGCGCCGTTGACCGATCCGGCACGAGAGGCGATCACGGCTCCGGCCGAAAGCAAGTTCTGCTTCGCGCCGATCCGAGGCGAGCACTGGACCGCGAGCGCTCGCGCCTACCACTGGAAGGCCGTCAAGGTTGCGGCCGGATGGGGTGGAAGCCTCTATCTCGCAACCCGCCACTTCGCGGGGTGGTACATGGTCAACGTCCTCGACGTGCCCTCCGAGGACGTGGCGATCGCGCTTGGCCACACCGATGGCGGCGAGCTGGTGCGACGTCTCTACGGCCACCGCGATCACGGTCGCGCCCTCGACCGCGTTACGGCCGCCTACGAGCGGACGGCGAGCTTCACTCAGGTGAGCCTGTGGTAGGCACGAATGAGACGCTGGGCCCCTATGTTGCCGTTTTAATCGATTTTTGGCAATAAGACTGCTATCTTTGCGATATGGCGATTGTGGACCGCAAGCAACAGCTGTTTGAAAACGTCACGCGGCTTCGGCGCGTTGGGCGTCTCATGCCTGACAGCGAAGACCTGTTCGCCGTTCGTCTGGGACTCGAACAGGAATTGGGGGAGACCGTCTCGCGACGACTCGCCGCGAAGCTACTCGGCGTCAGTCACACCGCTCTGGAACGATGGATCGAGAGCGGTGACGTGCCGCTGGTGTTTACTGCGACGGGGCGTCAAGCGGTGTCGGTTGCGGCGCTGCTCGATCTCTACGAAGCCGTCCGCTCCAGCAAGACCGGCGGGACCGTCCGCCACCCGCTTGCCGCTGTGTTGAGAAGCAGGCAGCACGCCGCTGAGCAGCTAACGGTGGACTGGTCGCATGATCGGGGTTCTTATGACCGCACACATCAGCGCGGCCTTGCGTATCACCAGGCCGTGGCGGCGCGATTGCGCAAGCAAACTGTCGCCGACGCCAAGTACGTCCTTTATCGCTGGCGTGAGCAGGGCCGAATTGACCCCGTCTACGCCGAGAGATGGGGGCGTGTCCTTGCCATGCCCCTAACGACCATCCGTGACGCGATCACGGCAGTCGGCGCCGATGCAGACGACCTGCGCCAGAATTCTCCGTTCGCGGGAGCGCTCACCGAGCCTGAACGCCGGCGCGTTCTTGCTGAGGTCGGCTGAGTGCAGTCGCAGGAGTTCGAGCACGTACTTGCAGCAGCGGCCGAGGTCACCGGCGAGGAGGAGTTCGTGGTGATCGGAAGCCAGGCGATACTTGGAAGCATCGTGGTGCCGCCGTCTGCGCTGCTCGTCTCGATGGAGGTCGATATCTACCCCAGGCACGCACCAGAGGCCGCCATCCAGATTGACGGCTCCTTGGGCGACGGCTCGCCGTTCCACAGCAGCTTCGGCTATTACGCCCACGGTGTGGGTCCAGTGACCGCGAAGGCCCCGTTGGGCTGGCAAGCCCGGCTGGTTCGACGGGAGATCCCACGGCGCGTAGCCGCCAAACATACGGCTGTCGCATGGTGCCTTGAGATTCACGATCTCGTGCTGTCAAAGTGCGCGGCCGGCCCCGAGCGCGATTGGGAGTATGCGAGGGAAGCAATAGATGCGGGTCTCATCGACATCGAGGTCCTATTCGAGCGTATCGCCGATCTGCCCGTCGGCGCGCGAGAACGCGATCATGTGGAGAAAATGCTGCGAGGCATTACCGGATAGCAGAGGACACTGAAAGGACCGATGGCAACCGTCGTAACCCTAGATGCCTCACCCGCGAACCTGCTGAGTTCGATGCGTGGGTCGATAGTCGACGCGCGTATTGCTTATCCGAGTGTGCTCCATGTTGAAGTTCGTGACTCGCGCGGCGATATCTGGCGTTTGGCCACGCAAGATGCTGAATGGTCGCCATCCGACCCAGCTCAGCTACTCGGGCGCTCTATCGATGATGTCGCCGTTGATGGGGAGACAGGAGAGCTGCGTTGCATGCTTTCGGATGGTTCAGTGTTCCACGCCGGGCCTGTAGCCATTGAAGCGGAGGACGATCCACCCAACTGGGAGTTGGTAAGTCCCGCTGGGATCGTCCTTGAGTTCGGTCCCGGATTCCGCTGGCAGATCAGTGGGGCTGACGTGCCAGCCTCCTCGCGTCGCTGAGGCCACATAGCTCCAGGACTTGTTCGCCTCCACATATCGGTCTGATACCTAATAGTTGGATTTGCTAGCCTCCCGAACCGGAGATAGATGGGGGAATGAAGCGGCTAGCGGTAATCCTGTTCGCACTGATCGCCCTTGTTGGCGTGCTCAGCTCGCACGGCAATAGTCACAAGACTGACAACGCCACCGGCTCAACGGCATTGGTCACAGGACCAACCAGGCTGGCGCCACATCACGTCGCGCACGTTCACTACACGGCATGCGATCAGAACATCAGCGCTGGTCCGCATACGACCTGCGGGTTCGCGGACAACGTCTTCCGCGCGTTCGCGCACGAAGCGGCACAGGGTTCAGAAGAAGCAAGCGTTACCGCGACAAGCCCTGCAACCGGCAATGCCTACGTGGTGCGCTGCGGAACCACCCATGGCGTGACGGTCTGCACAGGTGGGTCCGACGCGCGCGTCCGATTCCCGCTTTGGGCGGCCAAGGTCTACAACCAGCCAGCGAAGTCCGAAAATGAATCGAATGCTTCTGCACCCTCGACGGAACCGGAACAAGCAACACCGGAAAGCTCGTCGGGGTCCGAAGAATCCGGTGAATCCAGCTCGGAATGTACCAACGGAACCTACGAAAACTCCTCCGGCAACACCGTTTGCAAACCGGAGGAATCGCCGACCGTCCCTACAGGCGCCACGGCTCGCTGTGCGGACGGGACCTACAGCTTCAGCGAACACCGGAGCGGCACCTGCTCTTACCACGGAGGGGTAGCTGAATGGCTAGACGAATAGCTGTGCTCTAAGCGCGACGTACACCGTCTTGTAAGCCTTGGTCGTATCGTTGACCATGCCGCTCGCCCTGGCCGCCCACGAAACCGCCCACGCCCGGTCGAATCCCGCCCAACCGCGCGGTTCAACACCTGTCTCCCCGATTATTGGCCGGGCGAGGTCTTGGGTTCATCCTGCAAAGGACAGCATTTCGCCACCGCGGTTTGCACGGAGGAAATCGGTCTTATTTGAACTGTGGCAGCGAGGAGCGGCGGCCGTGGGGTGTGTCCTGACTTGCCGGTCGGCGGGAACGTCGCGGCGTGTGGTCGTCAAGCGCGTAGGGGAGGTCGAGAGCGGTCAGCATGGCGAAGTGCGACGTTCAACATCACTCATCCGTCTCGGGGAAAGCGCCGATGATGTCCGCATGAACCCGCTTGGGTGGCTACTCATCGGGGTCCTGGCGACAGGCTGGCTGGTGGTAGGCGTGCGTCCCGGCGCCCGGCGGTGGAATGCGTTGCCGCCGTCGATCCGTAGCCCATTGGAAGTGCTGTATGTCCTCCTTATGGCTCTTGCGCCCGTGGCGGTTCTCGGCGCTTGGGTTCTTCGCCTCGGACTGCGCGGGATGGCGCTTCTGCTTGCCACCCTCGCCGGCCTACTCGCCGCGCTGGCGATTCGGACAAAGATCCGGCGTTAGCCGCAATCGCGAAGGGCGCTTTTTCGGCGGCCGAGCCTGTCTCTCTCGATCGAGCGTCCAGGTGCGGGATATGGCCTACAGCAACCTGTGCAGCCGCCCGATAGCTTCGGCCGTCTCGTGGTTCAAATACCGTCCAGTTAGGGCGATTTTCCACAGGGTCTTTCTTGAGAAGGTCGTTTTGGGGGCTCGCGGTACAGGCCCAAGCGGGAGTATGCGACTCAGCGAGACGGACTTCTGTTCGTCGTCCTGAGCAGCCACGCGCTTGGGCCTGCGACGAGACATCGCTTGACCGGAAAGCAGGCACGCTACTGATGACCTTGGTCGCCTCGGCCTCGAAATCGGACTAAGCGCTCCTGCCGACGCCCTGGTCGCGGGAGCTCATGCGGTCTCGTTGCCGCGGTGGCGAGCGATTTGTCAGGATGCGATTACACGTTTCGCGACGAAGGGGGAGCTTCGATGACAACAGCACCGACTTCCGTGAGCCCGGGCGCTCGGACGCAGGGCCTGATCGCGCGCTACGAGCAGGAGTTCAGGGACCGGGTGGAAGATTTCAAGGATCCTCGCCAGGAGTGGCGGCGTCTGTTTTCTGAG
This sequence comes from Solirubrobacteraceae bacterium, assembly GCA_035486935.1. Lineage (GTDB taxonomy): Bacteria > Actinomycetota > Thermoleophilia > Solirubrobacterales > Solirubrobacteraceae > Palsa-744. Next base: position 23,233 of record DATHMQ010000060.1, on the reverse strand, counting down.
CTGCTCGGAACGTTCTTTCTGGTGCTCGCGGCGGCTGGTGGCGGCATGATGGGCCATGCCTTTCCGGGCGTGATCTCTCATACGGATGCTGTCGTCGCGCCGGCGCTGACGGTGATGGCCATCATCCTGTTCATGGGCAAGGTTTCGGGCGCGCATCTGAACCCGGCGGTCAGCATCGCGTTCGCCCTGCGCCGCGACTTCCCGTGGAAACGCGTGCCCGGCTACATCGTCGTGCAGCTGGCGGGCGCAACGCTCGCCGCCCTGTTCCTGCATGCGGTCGTCAATGTGCCGGCTACCTTCGGATCGAACTATCCGGCCGCATCCTATTCGGCGGGCGCAGCGTTCTGGATGGAGTTCATCCTGACTGTTGGCCTGGTCAGCGTGATTCTGGGCACCGCGTCGGGTGCGCAGAACGTCGGCCTGTTTGGCGCGTTCGGCGTCGGCGGCTACATCGCTCTCGCCGGGCTTTGGGGAAGCCCGATTTCAGGCGCCTCGATGAACCCGGCCCGCACGTTCGGTCCAGACCTGGTCGGAGGGAAGTTCTCCCACTACCTCGTCTATGTGGCGGGACCGATCGCCGGGGCTGCCGCAGCAGTCTTCATCGCGTTCGTGCTGCGCGGCCGCGGCGGTGGTGCCTCCGGGTCGGGAGCAGGACAAGGTGCGCTGTTCACCGAGAGCCAGCAGCCGGGACCAGACCACTGAGCCGAGACGCGACCCGTTCCGCTATTGCCCAATTTGACAAGGAGGAACCAACCCGTGACCGATGTGCTCCCAAGCTGGAATGAGGGCCAAGCGAAGAAGGCAATCATCGACTTTGTTGCCTCGGCGACCCAGCCGGGGCCTGGGTTCGTCGAGCCGACCGACCGGATAGCGACGTTCGACTACGACGGCACATTGTGGTGCGAGAAGCCGAGCTACGTACAGGCGGACTTCTTCCTCAGGCGGATGCGAGAGATGATCGAGGCGAAACCCGAGCTGGCGAAGGAACAGCCGTTCAAGGCGATCTCCGAGAACGACGAGGACTTCCTCGGCCATCTACTCGAGCATGCCGCCGAGCTCGCCAAGGGCGTCACGGAGGCCTACGCGGACATCACAACGGACGCATTCGAGCAGGCAGTCGAGACGTTCTTTGCCAGCGCCACGCACCCGACGCTCGGCGTGCCGTACACGAGCGTCGGCTATCAGCCGATGCGCGAGCTCGTCGAACTGCTGCGCGCGCATGGCTTCACGGTCTACGTCTGCTCGGGAGGCGGTCGGGATTTCGTGCGCGTCGTGAGCGAGCAGATGTTTGGCATCCTTCGCGAGCATGTGATCGGCTCAGGAACCACGCTTGAGTATCGCGAAGGCGACGTCTACCGCACCAAGGGCGTCGAAGAGCCGTTTGACGAACACGGCGGCAAGCCCGTCCACATCTGGACTCGCACCGGGCGAAAGCCGCTCTTTGCGGCAGGCAACACCAACGGCGATCAGGCGATGCTTGAGGTCGCGCGATTCAGCCTCCTAGTGAACCACGATGACGGCGAGCGCGAGTTCGCATACACCGAACTCGCCGAGAACGCCCTGGCCGAGGCAGCCAAGCGGGGATGGGTGGTCGTGAGCATGAAGGACGACTGGAAGAGCGTGTTTGCGGAGCCGGGCCTTTAGAACGCTAAGCCGAGAGGAGAACCTGCGATGAGCGAACTGACCGCGATCGACATCCTGATCAACCCCGACGAGGCCACGATCGAGCACGCCCGCAAGGTCAACGCGCGGATGCGCCAGAGCGTCCCTGACGGGTACGCGATCGACGCGACCCATCAGCCACACATAACGACCCTTCAGCGATACGTTCGCAGTGCCGACCTGAACGGCGTGTTCGAGGCTGTCGGCGAGACCGTGGCCAAGACCGACATGAGTTCGCTGTCGTACCAGGCGATCGCGATTCGGCACGGCGACTGGGGCGTGCCGGGCCAGGGCCTCGCCGTGCTGCTCGTACAGCCGAGCCCCGAGGTGCTCGACTTCCAGGCCAGCCTGCTAGCGGCCATCACACCGTTCGTCGAGTTCAAAGGCACCGCCGCTGCGTTCGTGCGCGACCCCGGCGAAGAGATCAGTCAGAGCACTATGGACTGGGTTGAGGGCTTCGTGCCCGCTCAAATCGGCGCAGGCAAGTACATCGCCCACATCACCGTCGGCTTCGCCACGCTCGATGACCTCAAGACCATCGAAGCCGAGCCATTCGGGGCATTTCCAGTTCACCCGGCGAGCCTGGCTGTCTATCACCTCGGCAACAGCGGAACAGCTCGCACGCAACTCAAGGCCTGGCCGTTGACGAAATAGTGCGGTCGGGCGGTGTTCGCAGATCGACGACACTTTCGCGTTTCGCAGCAATGGGAGCGTGCCATCAACGCTGGAGGAGACTCTCGCGTTGGACGAGTTCCGAACGCATCGGCTACCGATCGTCTCACGCCTGTTCCGTCAACGAGCGGTAGCCAGGTCGGGTTATCGAACTAACACACACGTCAGTTATGGCATACGTCCGGTCGCGGCGAGGTAGGGCGTGCCCGAGTTCCGCGCTGAGTGGGTCGCTGCGGCGAGCCAGCCAGATGCTCGCGCGATCGTTAGAGCAGGTCTTTGCCTGGCGTCGTTGTCGGCTTGGTCAGACGCTTACGCTAGACCTCGCATGAGGCACGCCGGAAACAAGTGCAGGACAGAGCGACTGATACTGCGTCGTTGGCGTGAGACCGATCGCGAGCCCTTCGCCGCGCTGAATGCCGATCCTGATGTCATGGATTACCTTCCTGTCCGTCTGACCCGAGCGGAGAGCGACCAGCTGATCGCCAGGATCGACGCTGGATTTGATCAGCGTGGCTATGGGTTGTGGGCGCTGGAGCTGCGAGCGACCGGCGAGTTCATTGGTTTCACTGGCCTCGACATACCTTCGTTTGAGGCACATTTCACTCCGGCCGTCGAGGTTGGCTGGCGTCTGGCGCGGTCCGCCTGGCGCCAGGGCTATGCGACCGAGGCCGCCCGGGCATCGCTCGCTTTTGGGTTCCAGGAGGCGGACCTAGACGAGATCGTGTCGTTTACCAGCGCCGCGAACTCGCGGTCTCGTGCGGTCATGCAACGGATTGGAATGACCTACGATCCAGCGGACGACTTCGATCACCCCGAGTTGGAAGAGGGGATCGTCTGTCCCGGCACGTCCTGTATCGGATGTCGGTTCGCGATTGGGCTCGCTGATGCGCGGCTTCCTCGAGCCGTGGCTGCCCAGGCGTCAACCAGATATGACTGAACATGGCTGGGAGCGTGATGACTGGCCTGAAGACACGGGTGTGAGGTCGAGCGAGCGCCTCGTCAGATGCGTCCGGGCCGACCCGGACCATCAGCTCCCCACCATTGGAGATCCCCACTGCCATATTGCCGTGGAGCAGGAACGCCAAGCCGCCGAACACGGCCTTCTCGGTTACGCCGTGCTCGTCACCGAGTTGCTCGCGGATTCGATGGGCGAGCTCGTTGTCATAGGTCATCTCGTCGTTCGGGTTGGAGTGTCAGGCCTCGAGTTCGAGCTTCAGTTCACACATGTCCACGGAGGCGCGGACGCCCGGAGTCTCTGACGCATCCATCGCACTGAACGCTTGGGCGCCTGCGCTCATGTCCTCCGCCGTGGCAAAGTGCTGGAGAACCACCGCTGTGCTTTGCGCCTCGTCGAACATAATCGTCAAGCCGGTGGCGGGCACGCCCGGAGGTGGCCCGTCTGACTCCTTTATGCGGGCCAGCAATCCCTCCATCCGCTCGGCGTTCACGTCGGTGAATCTCACGACACGTACATACATGGGGAACCTCCTCGCATTCGGTATACACCAACATACACCTACGCGGCTCAGGCAGTGACCCAGTCCTTGGCGTCCTCAAGCCGGTCCAGGCCGTATACCTTGACTTCGCCGGGAGTCATCCAGGCGAACATCTGGTAGGCCTTCCCCACCCATTCTACGTCGGTCACGATTGCTGAACGCTTCCATGCCGAGTGATGTCCGAAGCCCAGTCCGAGCCCAGTCTTGACATCGTCGAACCATGCTGCGGGCTCTAGCCCCTCGAAGCTCGTGAGCATGAAGAGCATGCGGATCTCTCCGGACTCTGCCGCTTTGCGCAGAACCGGCTCGAGTACTTTGCGGTAGTCCTCGCGAGTGAGCTTGCCGGAGGCGCGGAAACCAATTGTCCCTGTTGGCATGTCGTCGATTTGCTCGATCATGGGTGCTTCCTTTCTCTAATCCACTGGACGGGAGTCCGCTGGCTTGGCGCCGCCGATTGTATGTAGGAGCCAATCAACTGCGATGTGCGCGAGGCGGATGAGGGGAGGCCGCCGGGCTCCACCTTCATTCCACGAGGAGCGTCGCCTTCATGCCCTTAGCCTCGTGCCCGGGCAGCGAACAGAACAAGGTGTAGTTGCCGGGACGGAGATCGACCGTCAAGCTCAGATGCCCATTCGATGGAGTGTTCGGAAGAGAACCGGCCACCGAGTCTTCGGTCTCTTCGACCGCATTCAGGTTGTGTTCGTCCTGGCCGTGGTTGACGAATTCCAGGATCACCTTCCCGGCCGGAACGGTGGAACGCGAGAGGACGAAGCGGAACGCTTCGGTGTCTTCGGCTGTGACCTCGACGCGCGGGGTCGCTTCTGGGGTGGGATCAGCCGGGGATTTAGCCGGTGGGTCTTTGTCGACCGGAGCCCCAGACGGCTGGCCAGAATTGGAGGGTGAGGGTCCTGGAATGGCGGAGGGGGGAACTGTCGACCACGGTGCGTCCGAGCCAGGGCCAGGGTTGGCTGGCTTTGAGGTCGTTTGTGGCTTGTGCTTGTGGTGGGATTTCTTCCGAGCACGAGTCAGCTGACAATGGCGATGCCTCCCCCGGCGGCAGACCCGTGTGGTGTGGGAGCGTCGGTGGCGCGAAGTGTGTCCAGGTACGGCGATCGCGATCGCGACGAACGCCCCGCACACAAGGCACAACGCGCTCAGCAGGAGCACGGATCTCGCTGCGCGGAGCACCCTCACTTCACCAAGACAGGCCGCTGGAAGGAAGCCGCTTCGGGGATCACCAGACCCGCTTCGGTCTGGAACCACTGTTCCAGAAGCGAACAGTACATCGCGCGGAAGTCCGATGTGTTGAGAAGGTTTTCGTTGACGTCCAGTTTGGTGAGCCCCGGAAATTCTCCAACCATTTCCCCCGAGGCCCGACTGCCGATCAGGAAGGCGACACCGCCGGCTCCGTGGTCGGTACCCGAGCCGTTTTCCTCTGGTCGACGGCCAAACTCCGACCACAGTTGGATCAGTACCCGCTGGTCCAGTTTGCGTGCTTCGAGGTCACGTTGGAAGGCGACCACAGCGGCGACGGTCTGGCCAAGGTTGGTGCTCAAGGTATCTGTCTCGTCGGAATGCGTGTCGTAGGAACCGACAGCATTCAGCGAAGCGCACTTGATCGGCATTTCCGTATGAAGCATCGCCGCGAGCACGGCGAGCCGTTCCGCGAATTCCCCAGTCGGATAGGGAACCGGCGAGGTATCGCCCGACTCTTTCTCGGACTGGACGAAGCCGGCCATCTTGTCGAGGACGAGGCCGGTGTCGTAGGAGGCATTGCGGGCTTGGGCATATGCAGGCGACGGTGCCGGGAGGGTGCCCAGCACACCGAATGTTTCGAGTGCCGGTCCAGTTATGGGTTCGCCCAGGCCGTTGGCCCACATCGTGTAGTCCGCAGGCGAAGACACCGCGGCGACTGGCATCGTCGCCGTGGCAAGCGCCGGCGCCAACGAGTAGTCAAGCGAAAGGCCCTGTAGCGGGTTGTTTGGTTCACCGGTCAGATCGAGGTAGCGCCCCATCCAACCCGTACGTGCATTGGCGTCGAGCTGTCCCACCTCCCAGTAGTGGCGGCTGGTGAAGTGACTCTCGTCGGGGGGTTGGTAGCCGATCGCGGGGAAGGTGGTGACCTTGCCTTCTTCGTGGAGTTCGGCCAGACCGCTTGCGGCCGGATGCCACATCAGACTCTTGTCCTCGCTGAAGACCTTGCCCGAACCTTCGGCAAGACCCAGTGTGGGACGGAGTTCTCTGTATCTCGCTTCTCCCACGGGCGCGAGTACTGACAGAGCATCCCAGCCGCCTTCCATGAAGATCGAGACGAGCACCGGCTGGTTGGGCTCCGCGGCTGCGGAAGCCTGGGCGATGCCCTCTTCAAAATGGCGCGGGCTGAGCATCGAGGCGCCATACACCGATAGGGCGGCACCCGCCGAGCGCAGCAGGAACGTACGCCGATCGAGGCCTGTCCCCGCGGGCAGGGGCATACCTGGCTCGATCTTCGGCAGTCCCTTCCCGGCGATTGCGACGCCACGACGCAGCAGCTGTGAGCGCGTGAAATCGTTGCACGAGCAGCTGTTGGCCATGGTCATGTCTCCCGCTCTTCAAGTATCGGCTTCGCGGTCATTTCAGCTCACCTGCATGTCGGGAGACGTAGCGATCAGCATTCGCAAGGCGTTCTGGCGCATTGCTCGATAGGGACTCTGCTCCCATTCCGCCAGTGGTTCTTTGAGGCAAGACTGCGCGAAAGCGGCTATGCATTGCTCCGATTCGGAGGAGAGGATCGGGTTGGCCCAGTAGGCCAGGGCGCTCGAGAGCGCCGCGGCGGGATCCTCGGTTGCGCTGTATTCGGGTTGGCCTTCCGCTGGCCACGGGTTGGGGTAGGTCTTCGCCGTGACATAGCTGGCCATTTCCCAACGTGCCTTGGCGGTCGATGTGTCAAGCCAGCGAGTGAAGTCCCAGCCGGAGACGTTGGGTGGATAGAACAGTTGCTGGCCGGCATTCGCGGAAAGCCATGCCCACGCTGTTGTGTCGATCGGGCGGGAGATCGAGCGCAGCAGGCCTGCGTTGTAGACCACGGGCGGCGTGACCAACTCGGGACCTTCGTAGAAGTCGGGATGCTGGAGGATCGCCTCGACAACCGCTTGGATGCTGTAGCCCGAGCTTGTATATAGACCCTGCAGCGAGGCAAGGGTGGCTTCGGAGGGCGGACCGGCGACGAAGTAGCCCCACAGCTTGGTGACGAAGAAAGAGGCGTGGAGCGGGTGGCTGACGCACAGGCGGATCGCGTCTTCGTAGTTCCAGTTGCCGGTCTGGCCGAACACCGTCTTCTGACCCGTGTCGTGGTATTCGGGATCGAAGTGGAAGTTGTAGTTGCCAAGCTCGGCTGACCATTCGTTACGCCAGCCGGTGAGCGCCCTGGCCATTTCGCGCACGTCGTCCTCGGTGTAGGCACCGCGGTCGGCCCCGAGTGAGAAGAGCTCCATCATCTCGCGCGCGTAGTTCTCGTTGGGTTCGTCCTTGCTGTTGGAGGTGCCGTTGAGGAAGAGGAGCATCGCTGGGTTTGTGGTGACCGCGAGAAACAGGTCGTCGAAGTTGCCGAAGGCCATCGAGCGAAACAGGTTGTTCTGGTCGAGCATCAGCTGCTGGCTGTTGACCTGGTCGTTGGAGTTGGCAAACCAATCGTGGAGGACGAAAGTCATCCGCTCGACGAGCTGCTGATCGGAGCGGACCATGCGGTCCAGCCACCAACAATGGTCTTGACCCCAGGCGTTGGCCGGGTCGAGCGGTTCGCCTTTTTCATCGACAGGTTCGGGGCCGATGAGCGTTGGCGCCCCCGAGGGACGGGTGAGGCTGAAGACAACCTGTTGCAAGGGCTGACCTACGAGCGCCTCGGCCTGTCCGGGAGTCGGCCCAAAGCCCGCGCGCCACAGCAGTCGGTTCGCTTGCTGGAGAGTTATCGGCGGGGAGCCCAGCGTGGGAGGCGGGACGGCTGAGGGAGCGGGGGGCGAGACTGGTGGGAGTGCCAGTGCAACCCCGATCGTTCCGTGCGGCGCCACGACGCGATGGCGAACAGGCTTATGGCGCTTGCGTCGACGTTTGTGCTTGGAGTGCAAGCTGTGCTTCTTGTGATGCTTCTCGTGCTCCTTTGCCCGCCTCTGCTGCTCATCGCGACCGGCGTGCGAGTGGGTCCCTCCTGCGTGTTTCTTCGTCGCGAGGCTCGTCCTCATCGAGTCGGTGCCGTTCCCGCGCGTGCATATGCGTTGCGCTGATCGGGCATTAGCAGTACATCGGCCACGGTAGCCCGATGCTGCGCCCGTTACGCGGTGATCGACGGATGTCCTACTAGGCTGACTGTCTAGATGTTCGTGCTCGTCCTGATCGGGGTGGCTGTCGTCGAGGTGTTCGCCTTCGTCGAGGTCGGACGTGCGATTGGCTGGCTCCTAGCGGTCGTACTGCTGCTGGGGACGTCTGTGCTCGGCGCGCGGATGCTGCTCGTTCAAGGGCGCTTGGCGATTCAGCGCGTATCACTGGCTTTGTCTGAGCGTCGTGCACCCGGTCATGCCGCGATCGATGGGGCGCTCGGATTTCTCGGATGCATACTGCTCCTGGTTCCCGGGTTCGTCACCGATCTCCTCGGCGCACTGCTCCTGCTTCCGCTCACGCAAAAGCTGACGCGGCGCTGGATGTCACGCCGTTACGCAGGTCGCGTGATGAGCTTCGTCGCGGCGGCAGGGCGCTTTGCGCCAGGCGACCGCGGTGGGCGTGCGGCTGACGTCGAATCGACGCTGGTCGAGGACGATCTCGATCGGCTCGGCCGCTGAAACGACGTACCGCTCGTGTTCTTCGAGGACCCCGACGGCAACCGCTGGGCACTCCAGCAGCTCCCTGTCCGCGAATAGCAAAGGGAGGCGACTACGTCGGTCCGCGCCCGAGCACACCACATGGCACGCCTCTCCATCCTAAAAACGATCCGTTTGCGACACTCATCCCAGGCGGAACACAGGATGCCGGGGAGCGATGCGACGCAGTTCCTGCTCGTCTGAATCTGGGCCGACGCCGTCGAAGAAGACGCCGACCTCGAACTTCCAGCGCTTCAGGTAGGCGCGCAACACCGGAGCCCTTTCGTCGTCGCCGAGTTCGGTCGCGGTGAAGTGCTCGCTGCGCGGACCGACGAGCAGTCGCCCCTCGCCGCTGGCGCGCAGGTTGCGCACCCATTGCGTGTTCCCTCGCGGAGCCACCAAATAGCGCTGACCTTCAAAGTTCAACAGGTTGATCGGGGTGCGACGCGGCTCACCGCTGGTCCGTCCACGGACCTCCAAGACACGGGAGCCGACCACGCTGATCCCAACTCGCGTGAACGCCGCGACGACACGGTTGAAGACGTTCGTCGTAAACCAGCCTGGACGCTGGTAATGCTCGCCCATGATCCAGCCAGACTATCGCTTCGCGCCCGCCACCAGAGCTCGTGCGTCGCCGCCTGTCCAACCCGCTGAGCGCGCGCGTTGTCGCCTGCGGTTTTTCGACGGCCAAGTAAGATAAAGGCCATGACACGGTCCAAGAAAGTTCTGCTTGCGGTGCCCTAACCGGCTATCGCGACGGTCCCGCTGGCCGGGGACGCCGTTGTCTGCGCAAGCGGCTTGCGGGCGTGAAAGCGAAACGAGCGGCCACCGGTATCGACACTCGGCTCGACCAGGCCGGCACGTTCCAAGCGCGCGGGCAACTCGTTCGGGTTGACGGGAACCAGCGTGTCGTGGAGGTGCAGCAGTTCGAAGGCTCGGCCTGTGCCAAGACTGTCGGTCCCGGCGAACACACCGCCGGGATGCAACACGCGTGAAACCTCGCTGAGAAGTCGGTCCTGCAGTTCGCGCGATGGCACGTGATGGAGCATCGTGAAGCACACCACACCCGAGAAGCGATCGTCGCCAAAGGGCATGTCGGTTGCGTCGGCCTGCACTATCTCGACGTCGTCACCCAGAGTCTGGCGGAGTCGCCTGCAATAGCTCTGTGAGAGCTCGAGGACGGTCAGCGAGCCTGAGTGGCGAGCGAGCACACGGGTCGTGGCACCGAACCCCGGACCGATCTCGAGCACATCGTCACCCAGGTCCAGGTCCGCGAGACTCCAGGGGAGCAACTCGCGCTCCACGGTGCGAGCCCACCATCCCGATGAGCAGAGGACAGCATGGGCCTTGTTCATATCGAGAGCAATCTAGCCGAGTCAGGACAAGTTGCGTCGACGATGCCCTGGCTCGACGATTTTGGGGGTGAAGGTTCGTGCCTGGAACTTTGCTATGCGCCGACAAGGTCCGCGGGCGGAGCCTGCGTGGCCTCGACGGGGTTCGGCGGTGCAATGTGGCGATTGACGAACTCGCTGATCGTACGCACTACAAGCCGCGTGTCGTCCCACATCGGCACGTGGCCGCAGCCGGGAAGCATCCGTGACTCGATATCCGGTATCTCACGCCTGAAGCGTGGCGCGTGACGCTCCGCAGGCAGGATGCGATCGAACTCGGGCGAGGCGAGCAGCACGGGACAGGCGATGCGGTCAAGGTCTTGCAGCGACAGCCCTTTGTCGGCGCGCGCTGCCTGGATCGCCTTGCCTGCAACCGGGCAACGGACTGACGTAAGCGCAAGATCGACAGCGTCCGCCGGAGCGACAAGCTCTCCGTGGCGCATCACGTCGCGCATCGCCAGACGTCTGCTTCCGGGCCGCTTCATAACCGTGTCGATATATCGCGCACTGAGCCGCGTTATACGCAACTGGCGCGCGAAGAAGCGCGCAAGTCGCTTCGCCTCGCCATCGCCTTCGACCCAGCCGCCGGCAGGCGCAAGTGCGACGACCGACCGCGCTCGACCACGCTTGGCGAGCTCGAGCGTGAGCGCGCCACCCAGCGAATTACCCACGAAATGCGTACTACCGACTCCGATCTCGTCGAGATGACGTTCGAGATGGTCGGTGATCGAGGCGAACGTCAGCGGACCGTTGACGTCAAATGGAGGTCCGCCACAGTGCCCAGCGAGCGTCGGTGCGATCACTTCGTAGCGAGCGGCAAGCTCGCCCAGCACGGGCCGCCAGTGATGCCAGGTGCCGGTGAACCCATGCAGCAGCACCAGCGGCTCGCCAGAGCCGGCACGGTACAGCGCAGGAGAGACCTCGCCCACGCCTTCAGGCTACTCCGAATCGATACCCTGAGCCATGTGACCGATGCGCCCTCGGGCTCTCGTGCGATCCGAGTGACGGTGGCCGGAACCGTCCAGGGCGTCGGCTTCCGTGCGGCCGTTCGAAACAGAGCCCACGAGTTCGGCGCGATGGGCTGGGTGCGCAACGCAGACGATGGCACGGTGGTCGTCCATGCGGAGGGTCAGCCAGTCGCGGTTGATGCACTCACGGCATTCCTGCGCGACGGTCCGCCTGCTGCGGGCGTGCAAACCGTGAAGGTGGAGGAGGTCAAGGTCGAGGGCCATGAGCAGTTCGCGGTCCGTGGCATCAGCGCGGGAGTGTTCGTCGTTCAGGAGCACGCTGCCACGGCGCATCACTTCGATCTGCGTCTCGAGGTCGAGGGCGCGATGCGCTCGTGGGCGGTGCCCAAGGGCCCGTCGCTCGACCCGTCGGTCAAGCGTATGGCGATCCAGGTGCCAGACCATGGGATCGACTACAACGCCTTCGAGGGACGAACCGACGGCGGAGCCGTGATCGTGTGGGATCGCGGCTACTACGAGCAAGGCGGCAGGGTCCCATGGCCCGAGGCGCTCGAGCGTGGCCACGCCGTCTTCGTGCTGCACGGCGAGAAGCTGCGCGGCGGCTTTGCGCTACAGCGCACACGGTCGGGTCCCAAGCCGCAGTGGTTGCTGATCAAGCGCCGCGACGAATACGCCCTCCAAGGCTCGGACGTAGTCGCCGAGCGGTCCGCGTCGGTCCTCACTCAGCGAAGGCTGGACGACCTGTTGGCCGACGGTCGACGCCTTGGGTGAGAAGGGCCTTTGAGGCTGCCGTCCGATCAAGCGGGGGCGCCATCCGGGGACGGATCGTCGCCGGTGTCATAGCGCGCCACGGTGAAGCCGATCAGCACCGGCACGTGCACAGCAAATACGACCAATGACAAGCTGAGGACCACCAGCGCGCCGCCGCTCACCTGATCGCGCAAGAACGCGTACTCGATCATCCCGGCGATCACGATGTATGCCAGCAGCGCCCAGCGCGCGATTTCAAAGAAGCGCCCCCAGGCGAAGTCCTGCACGCGCGCCAATGCCGCGAGGTTTCCGGCGAGCAGCAGCACTGAGCAAGCCAGCAAGACGATCGCCGGGGTGAGCGGGACCTGGTGGGGGAGGTGCGCAGCCAAATAGATGCCTCCAGCCACGATCAGGGCCAGCGAGAGCATGCCCATCTGCGTGACCGGCGGCAAGCGACGCTCGCTCATCGCCTCCCTCCGACTGTCGAGCAAGCCCTCATCCGACGGTCAGCTTGGCCATGATCACAAGCGTGGCGACCTGCATGGCGCCGGTGGCTCCGGCGGTGTAGATGAAGCGCTTCATCAATCGCTCGACCACCTGTGGGTTGGGGCGCGGCTTCTTCAACTCGACGAGCACCGCGATGTTCGCCGGCTCGAGTAGTCCAAGCGCGATGACCGCCATGATGCCGACCACGATGTAACTGGCCACCAGCCAGCCGTGCAGGTAGTAGCTGCTCTGGACCGTTCCAAGGTGATTGCCGAGCTGCCAGCCTGCGGCGAGCGTGACGGTGACCACGGTCGGCATGATCAACACCATCTTCGGCATCAGCCGCGTAGTCAGCTCGATGCGTGCTGGAATTGAGAGCTTCCCGAGGATCGGCCCGAGCACGAAGCCGAGGAACAGGTCGATGATCGTCCAGGCCGCTCCGCCGACGAAGTGCAGGAAGGCAAGCGGCCAGAGCTCGTTGACCGCGATCGCCGCGATCAAGAGCGCAAGCACGACCGCGACGAGCACCAGACCGGCACGGGGCACGATTTGAAAGTCTGGCCGCTCGATTGCGCCGGGCGGTGGACCCTCGGCGTGAGCCGCCGGAACAGAGACTACGGCCTGAGCCATGTGGCGATGGTAACGAGACGGCGGACGGATCGCCAGCCCTTGCGGGAATTCGCGTTGTCGCACCTTCCAAGCAGTGCCGAGTGCTGACGACAAGCGCCGATTGCCGGGTAGGGTGGTCGCATGGCGGACACTGGCGACAGCGGCGCTCATCCTCGTCCGATGCTGACGGTCGACGTCGTGGTGCTCGCCGGTATCGAGATGAGCCGGCGCGTCTTGCTGATTCAACGCGGCAACCCTCCGTTTCGCGGTAGCTGGGCGTTGCCGGGTGGCTTTGTCGAGGAGGGCGAGCAAGTTCTCGAGGCCGCGCCGCGGGAGCTTGCCGAGGAGACCGGTCTTCGGGTCGGCGAGCTGCAGCTACTGGGGGTCTATGACACGCCGGGGCGCGATCCTCGAGGCTGGACAATGTCCGTTGTCTACCTCGCCCACGTACCGAATGAGGTGACGGTCGTCGGCGCCGACGACGCCGACGACGCACGCTGGTTTGCCGTGGACGAGCTGCCCGGGCTTGCCTTCGATCATGCCCTCATCCTTGCCGACGCGCTGGCGGCTGCTTGATCGCCGACGGCTCACAAGACTTGACGACATAGTGGCTTAGTCGTCTGCCTTGCAGGCACTACCTGGCGTCTGTTTCGCGATTTCGGAGCCGATATAGGGGAGTGGGAGAGGCTTCGCGATATAATCCTCACTAATCTGATAAAGATTATGATAATTACGAGAGGGAGTGTCCACCTGAGGGCGCTCCCCTTGTGAATCCCATCCCCAACTCATCGAACGACCCGACAGGAGAAGGCCAGATGTCCCATACCCCCGCTTCATCCACCGCTCGTAAAGGCAGGCGTCGAACGCGTCAAGTAGCGCTCGGCGCCGTGGCGACGTTGCTTGGTGTATTGCCCGGCGCGATCGCCGGCGTCGCGCAGGCCGCACCGACAGCGCCACCGCCGGTGACGGTCCTCAGTTCGCAGCCGAACATCGGCCAGGGCGACATCTTTGTATCGCCCTTTGGCGACTCGAGCACCTACGCCAACGGCCCGGAGATCCTCAACAGCCAAGGCAACGTGGTTTGGTTCCAGCCCGCCCCCGCGGGCGAGGAGGCCGCCGACTTCCGCACGCAGACCTATCTCGGTCAGCCGGTGCTCACGTTCTGGCAGGGGACCGGTCTCGGTGGACTCTCCAGTGGAACCGACTACATCTACAACGACCACTACCAGCAGATCGCCGCGGTCAACGCCGGCAACGGGCTCAGCGCTGACGGTCACGAGTTCCTCATCACCCCATGGAATACGGCGCTGATCCTCTCCTATACGACGGCTACCGCCGACCTGACGTCGATCGGCGGCCCTGCCGATCAGACGGTGGTCAACGGCGTCGTCCAGGAGGTCGACATCGCCACTGGCAAGGTGCTTTTCCAGTGGAACAGCGCCGATCACGTCCCCTATAGCCAGAGCGAGCAGCCGTTGCCGTCCTCGGCGAGCACGCCGTGGGACTGGTTCCACATCAACGCGGTGAAGCTGGACACCGACGGCAACTTGCTGATCGACGCCCGCGACACCTGGACCACCTACAAGGTGAGCTTGGCCAGTGGAAACGTCATCCGGCAGTTGGGAGGCAAGGACAGCGACTTTACCGTGCAGGCAGCCCCAGGACAAACGCTGGACAGCGCGAACGAGATATTCGCTTGGCAGCACGATCCAGAGCCGATCGGCAACAACGAGTACACGTTCTTCGACAACGAGTCCTCGGGTACGGCGCTGCTCCCCTACAGCCGCGCGATCACGGTGAAGTTGAATCCGTGGAGCAAAGTGGCAACGCTTGTAGCCTCCGACAACCAGCCCGAGGGGCTCTCTGCGGCCTCACAGGGCAACGCGCAGACGACCGGCGAGGGGAATCTCTTCGTCGGCTGGGGAATTCTCCCGTACATCTCGGAGTTCAGCTCGTCTGGCCAGCTCATTTTCAACGCTGAGTTCCCGACGGGAGTGAACAGCTACCGCGCCTACCTGTTGCCCTGGAATCCCCCAGGTTCAGGACAGGGCGGCCCGAAAGGCCCCGGAGGGGGTCAGGGCTCAGGCGGCGGTCAGGGTGGCAAAGGTCCCGGCGGCGGTCAGGGCTCAGGCCCGGGGTCGAAAGGCTCCGCGGGCGGTCACGGCGGCCAGAAAGGCGGTCGTAGGGGCTCGAAATACTCCGGAAAAGGCCATCACAAAGATCATCGCGTCGGCCGCGGGAAAAGCCGAGGCTATAGAGGTGGCCGCTGAGTTTGTGGGCAGCCGCTGAGTCAAGCGACAGGCGAGTCCGGCGCGGCCCTGTGCCGCGCCGGACTCGGTGTCTTCTCACCCCACGCGTGCCGCGTCGGATTCGATGCAGCCTGGAGCGATCGTTGCTCAGCTGTCGATCGTCGCCATGCTCGCGTAGCGGTCTCCGGCCGTGACACCCAGCGGCGCGGCCTCGTCGATACGCGTGAGATCTCCCTCTGAGAGCTCGATCTCAGCCGCCGCGACGTTCTCCTCCAGATAGGAGCGGCGCTTGGTGCCTGGAATCGGCACGATGTCCTCGCCGCGGCTGAGCACCCAAGCGAGTGCCAGTTGTCCCGCCGTTACCTGCTTCTCTGCGGCTATTTCCTCGATGCGCTGCACGAGCTCGAGGTTCTTCTGAAAGTTCTCGCCCTGAAAGCGGGGATGGTGGCGGCGGAAGTCGTCCTTAGGCAGATCCTCTGGTTTCTTGTACTTGCCGGAGAGAAATCCGCGCCCGAGTGGGGAGTAGGCAACGAAGCCGATCCCAAGCTCGCGCACCGTCGGCAGGATCGCCTCCTCGGGGTCGCGCGACCACAGCGAGTACTCGGTCTGCAGCGCCGAGATCGGGTGCACCGCGTGTGCGCGGCGGATCGTCTGCGGCGAGGCCTCAGAGAGACCGAGATAGCGAACCTTGCCCTCGCTGACAAGCTCGGCCATGGCTCCGACGGTGTCCTCGATCGGCACGGTCTTGTCGACGCGGTGCTGGTAGTAGAGGTCGATGTGATCGACGCCCAAGCGCTTCAGCGACGCTTCGCAAGCGCTGCGCACATACTCGGGCTTGCCGTTGATCCCAATCCAGCTGCCGTCCTCTTTACGCTCGTTGCCGAACTTCGTGGCCAGCACGACCTGCTCGCGACGGTCGGCGATTGCGCGGCTGAGGAGCTTCTCGTTGGTGAACGGACCGTACATGTCGGCCGTGTCCAAGAACCTCACGCCGAGCTCGAGCGCGCGATGAATCGTGGCGACCGCCTCGTCCTCGTCGGCGCGGCCGTAGAACTCAGACATGCCCATGCAGCCGAGCCCCTCCTCCGACACCTGCAGTCCCTGGCTTCCAAGCTTGCGTGTCTTCATGCCTCGCTCCTTCTCTCGGTAGGCGCCAGCTCGATAGCTGCCCAGTTTGTGTGCCGCGTACTCGTTTTAGCGCACAACTTGGAGCGTCGCGTGCATTCCCAGCTTGGCGTGTTCGGGTAGCGAGCACCACAGGTGGTAGACGCCGGGCTTGAGGTTCACGACACCGTCCCAGCGCTTTCCCGAGGTCAATTCCGGGGCGTCCAGTTCTGGCCCATCGCCACTGTGGCGCAGACGCAGGTCGTGTGGGTCCATACCGGCGTCGATCGCCTCCAGGTTGACAGGTCCGGCTTTGACGACGCCGCGGGAGAGGATCAAGCGGTACTCGATCTCGGTGACCTGCAAATGGCCGATGCCCCCTGCGCGCGCGCGGGGCGTCGCGTTTTTGTTGGTGGGGCCAGCCGGCCTCCAAGTGAGCGCCGACGTGCCAACCGGCGCGTTGGCGGGGGCACGAGCCGAGAGCGCACGAGCCGAGAGCGTGTAGGCCGAGAACGCGACTGCCGCGGCTACGGCGGCGAGGAGCGCGCTTGTGGACAGACGCCGTATCGCGGTGAGCCTCACTGCGCCACCTGCATGCGCGCAAAGCCGTTTGTCTCGTGGTGGGAGCTTGGGCGGCGGCGCGCCGACACACACGCGCGAGTGGTTGCGGCCATCCTGCTGGTAATCGGCAGGAGGCGAGCAATTCTTGATCGAAAATGTGTCGAGCGCCTATCTCTGTCGAGCACTATCTCCGATAGGCCCGCGTATCTATCTCCAGGCCCGCATCTATCGAGATAAGGTCCTCGGTTCCGGCGCTAGGATGCCTTTGCGGGTTTGCCGGCAATCGGAGCGAGCACTGCAAGTGAACACGGTGGCAACCACTTCAGCCTCTCCCCGCTCCGCGGCGAATCATCGTCTCGGGGTCATCTTTAGCGGGCTGATGCTCGTGATGCTGCTGGCGGCGCTGGACTCGACGATCGTCGCGACGGCGCTGCCGACGATCGTCGGGGACCTCGGTGGGCTGGAGCGGCTCTCGTGGGTTACGAGCGCCTATCTGCTTGCGCAGACGGCGGTCACACCGCTGTACGGCAAGCTCGGCGATCAGCTCGGACGTAAGCGGGTGCTGCAAAGCGCGGTTGTGCTGTTCCTCATCGGTTCGGGACTGTGTGGACTGGCCCAATCGATGACCGAGCTGATCGCCTTCCGCGCGGTACAGGGGCTCGGCGCCGGTGGGCTGATCGTGCTCGTACAGGCGACGGTCGGCGATGTCGTCTCACCGCGCGAGCGCGGGCGCTATCAGGGCTTGTTCGGTGCGGTCTTCGGCTTTGCGAGTGTCGCCGGTCCACTGCTCGGAGGGGTGATCGTCGAGCACTTGTCGTGGCGCTGGATCTTCTATGTGAACCTGCCGATCGGCCTGATTGCGTTGGCGGTGATCGCGGCGACTCTGCCGGCCACGAGTGTGCGTACACGCCCTGCGATCGACTATCTCGGCGCCGGGCTGCTCGCGGGGGCGTTGAGCGCGATCGTGCTGGTCGCCAGCCTCGGCGGCACGACGTGGGCATGGGGGTCGGGGCAGACGGTGCTCGTCGCGATTGTCGGAGTTCTGCTGCTCGGTGTGTTCCTGGCGGTCGAGCGCCGCGTGCGCGAGCCGGTGCTGCCGATCCCGGTGCTGCGCGATGAGGTGTTTCGCATCGCCGGTCTGTTGTCGTTGATCGTGGGCTTCGCGCTGTTCGGTTCGGTCACGTTCCTGCCGCTGTTCTTCCAGACCGTGTTCCATTCCACCCCGACAGGAGCCGGTCTGCGACTGATCCCCCTGATGGGCGGGCTGGTCCTCACGTCGGTCGTCTCCGGCCGGGTGATCTCGCGCACGGGCCACTACAGGTTCTTTCCGATCGCCGGCACCGCGACCATGACAGTTGGGCTGCTGCTGCTTTCGCGTCTGGACGTCGGTACGAGCTCTGCCGCGGCCGACCTGTATCTGCTGGTGCTCGGTCTCGGCTTGGGAATGGTGATGCCGGTGCTGGTGCTCGCCGTGCAGAACGCCGTCGAGTATTCGGTGCTCGGCGCTGCCACCTCGGGCGTCACGCTTGCGCGCGGCATCGGCGGATCGATCGGAGCGGCGGTGTTCGGCACGATCTTCTCCAGTCGTCTGCGTACCGAGTTGCACGACGTGATCAGCGGCGCGCTTGGCGCACAGGTAGCCGGTGGCGCGCGTCTGACGGGCGCGCAGGTAGCGAGCCTGCCGGCGGCGGCCAGGCTCGCCTATGAGAACGCCTACGTGCACGCGCTGCGACCGGTGTTCCTCGTTGCGGCGGGAGTGGGTGCGCTCGGGTTCATATTGAGCTTGCGCCTGCGTGAGCGACCGCTACGTGCGACGGCCTCCACGAGTCAAGGCCTGGACGATGCGCTCGCGGTGCCGAAGAGCCTCAGCTCGCTCGCCGAGATCGACCGTGCGCTCAGCGTGCTCGTGAGTCGCGAGGACAGGCGCGCGTTCAACGAGCGGGTGGGGGCTCGTGCCAGTGTCGATCTGAGCTCGGGAGCGATCTGGGCGCTCGCCCGATTCGACAGCTATGGAATCGACGGGACGCGCGAGATGGCCCAGGAGCAGGCGGTCGAGGACGAGCGCGTGCTCGCGGTCGAACAGGAGCTGCGCGAACGGGGACTCGTAGTCGAGTCCGATAGCGGCGCGCGGCTGACAACGGCAGGTCTGGCGATGTCAGATCAGTTGCTGAGCGCCCGCCGCGATGAGCTGCGCGCGATGCTGGCCGATACGGCGACACAACAGGTTCCCGAGGTGCACGAACTGCTGGAGCGGCTGTGCGTGGAGTTGGCTGGCCAGCGGCCTTGATCTGGGTCTCTGACGGCGGACCGTGCCGATCCCGGATACAGATGCTGCTTTGCCTAGATTGAAGGCTTGGTTGCTCGACGGGCACGGCTCAACAAGTAGGTTCCAAAGCTCGTGGCCCCCACAGCGGCTGCCACTGTCAGCGGCAAGCCGAGGCTTTGCTTCTCGAGCAGACCGCCGATCGTGGCCCCGATCAGCATCGCCGCGACAACTGACAGTCGTCGGGGTGACATACCGATTCTTGACGGTGCCGCGGCCGCGTCGGCGGCCAGGCCGGTCAGGGTCATCGTGAGCACGGTGGTGGTCATGTCGGGTACCGCCAACTTGCGCACGATCGCGTTGCGCAGGCCCATCGCCAGCGCGACCAGCGCGATGATCGTGTAGGCGCTGGTCGAGCCGACCTGGACATGTATCGCGTAGGCGACGACCGCCGCGAACGCCAACAGCACAACCTCGCCGGCGACTCCGATGAGAAGCACGCGCTCGTGTTTCTCGGCTATGCCGATGCCCAGTCGCCCACCGATTGCGGCGCCGAACAGAAAGGCGCCGAGTGAGATCAGAGGGGCGAGAACCGGTAGACCGCCGGCGTTTGCCAAGCCGAAGCCGAGCAGCACGATGTTGCCGGTCATGTTGGCTGTGAACACGTGGCCGAGGCCGAGATAGCTGGCGGCGTCGATCAGGCCCGTGGTGAGCGTGAGCGCCAGCAGCACTGGTGGCAGGGCTTTGTTGTGTGAGGGCGCCGGCTTTGCGGCGCTTACATCTTCGCCGACCATCGCTGTGACTTCGACGGCGGCGTGCCGAAACCTTGCGGTTGCTGGGTGCGCGGAACCTCGCGGCGACGGTGTACACGGGGATCGCGCGGCGGCGGGGCGGGTACTTCGAAATGGCAGATCCGAAAAGGGGGGTGTAAAACGAGAACACCGTTTTGGGGCGTTCCCGCTCTCGCCAGAGAGCGCGGCGCTTTCCGGCTACGCGTCGTCGAAGCGCTGTGCCTCGCCCGTCATCTCGCGTCGCAGTCGCTGCACTTGACGCAGTTCGCGTACGTCGTCGTCGAGCAGCGGCTGGATGACAGGCTCCTCGCTGCCGAGCAGCTCCGGCTCCAGGCGATGGCGCACGAGCTCGCCGGCGATCGCGTCGACGCGCCCAGCGCCGGCGCCCGGGCGCGAGCTGACCACGCGCTCCAGGTTCCGTCCGCAAAACAGCAGGCCGACGCCATCGTCGGCCGACCAACCTCCCGGCAGCGCGCCCACACGCACGCTCTTCAGCCACACTGGCAAGCGTTCAGGCTCGCCGTCGGCGTGGACGGTGAGCGAGCCTTTCAGTAGACCCAGGCCCGCAATCGGCTCCGGGGCGCCGCTCGAGCAGGTCACGCCGCCCTCGAACCAGCACATGGCGCCGGCGCTGATCCCGGCCAGTACCGTGCCTCGGCGCCAAGCTCGCGTGAGCAGCTCGTCCAGTCCGTGTGCGCTCCAGATCGCCAGGAGATTGCGCATCGAGCCGCCGCCGACATAGACGATGTCTTGTTCGAGCACGATCTCCGCCAAGGGCCGCTCGAGATCGCCGAGCCGGAACAGAGAGACGTGGGTGGGCACGCATCCGCGCCCGCCGAAGCGCGCGTAGAAAGCGTTGATCTGGGTGGTTGTGTCGCCCGAGGCAGTAGGAAGGAAAAGGACGCGCGGCTCCTTGGCCTGGGCGAGTGTGAGTACGTAGTCGTCGAGCAGCGGGTTGGCCGGCTCCATCGTGAAGCCACCGCCGCCCATCGCCAGGATCAGTCGCCGATCCCCCTCCAGAGATGCACTCACGCGAGCGCCACCGCCCTGGCTGCTGGCAGGCCCGGTTGCTTGACCGTGTCGCTAGCTCTACCGCCGCCGCGCTTGCCGGGGCCGCCGCGCTTGCCGAGGTAGGAGACCTCGAGCGCCGTCTCCCGCACCCGGCCGCCGCTGCGCCGCACATGAAAGGCGCCACCGCGCTCGCGCGAGCTGACTACACGATCCAGCTTGGTCCCCTTGAAGTGAAGCGCTACGCCGTCGTCGGCGGCGTAGCCGGCACGCATGCCATCGCCCACGAGTGCGTGGTACTCGGCGCGACGCGCCGGCTCGGCGTCGTAGTGCACGCAGTTGGAGTAAGGCAACAGCCCCAGGCCGCCGACGCGCCTGGGGGGTCCGTGGAAGGCGCTGAGCGCCTCGGCGAACCAGCACAGCGAGCCCGCCGAGGGCCCGCACAGCACGATCCCGTGCTGCCATGCCTCGCGCAGAACCCGGTCCAGGCCGTGCGCGCGCCACACCCCAAGCATCGACACGACGTTACCGCCGCCCACATAGATCAGATCCTGTGCAAGCAGGTGCGAGGCGAGGTCGTCCTCGACGCCGCGTCCACCTTGGTCGCGGCGGAACATCGAGATGTGACTGGCCTCGCACAGGGCCGAGAAGCGCCGGTAGAAGCGCACCACGTAGTGGTCGGCGTCGCCGGAGGCGGTCGGCAAGAAGCAGACCCGCGGCCGGCGGGCTTTGGTCAACGCGAGGATGTAATCGTCCAGCAGCGTGCTGTCTTTCTCCATCGAGAAACCGCCGCCGCCAAGGGCCACGATCTGAGGGGTACGGGTTCGCATCGCTCGTTCTCGCTTTTGCGCAAACTGCGGGGATTGGACTACCAGTGTTGCTGGAGGCGACCCCCGCACGTATGGACTTGCGCCCAAGATCCAGTGGTTGGTTCTCGACAATCATCCAAGCGATCGGCCGAGTGTGGTTGACCATGGCGCATGCGCCATGGTCCCGGCTGCGCATGCGCGGCCGGCCGACCGGCACATGTGCCGGTCGGAAGACAGCGCCGCATGCGGCGCTGTCCGGGGACGCACATGTGCGTCCCCGCTGGTCGGCGCATGCGCCGACCAGGCAACACACCCAAGCTATGCACGTCCCGGAACAGAGCAGCCGAGCCCTGTAAGCTCGACGGATGCCTTCTTCTATGAACTCGCTGGAACATGTAGACGTGTTGATCGTCGGCGCTGGCCTTTCTGGGATCGGTGCTGCATGCCATTTGCAAGCCAACTGTCCGGGTAAGAGCTATGCGATCCTCGAGGCCCGGGACCGTACGGGCGGTACATGGGATCTCTTCAAATACCCCGGTATCCGCTCGGACTCGGACATGTACACGCTTGGATACTCCTTCCGTCCGTGGACGCAGGCCAAGTCGATCGCCGACGGCTCCTCGATCCTCGACTACGTGCGCCAGACGGCGACCGATCACGGTGTGGACGACAAGATCCGCTTCAACCATCGCGTGCTGCGCGCCGAGTGGTCGAGCGAGGACGCGCGCTGGAGCGTTGAGGCCGAGCGCGGCGAGGGGGAGAGCGTACGTATCAGTTGCAACTTCCTCTTCCTTTGCAGCGGCTACTACCGCTACGACGAAGGCTACACCCCGGATTTCCGTGGTAGCGAGCAGTTTGCCGGGAGGATCGTGCACCCGCAGCATTGGGACGAGGACATCGACTACGCGGGTAAGCGCGTCGTTGTGATCGGCAGCGGCGCGACCGCCGTGACGCTCGTGCCGGCGATGGCAGAGAGCGCCGCGCACGTGACGATGCTGCAGCGCTCTCCCACCTATATCGTCTCCCTGCCCGCCGAAGACCCGGTCGCCAAGCTGTTGCGCCGTTTCCTGCCGGCGAAGGCCTCCTATCCGATCATGCGCTGGAAGAACGTGCTGATGACGATGGCAAGCTTCCAGCTCTCGCGCCGGCGTCCCAAGGCGATGAAGGCGCTCCTGCGCAGGGGCCTGGAACGCCAATTGCCCGCTGGCTATGACATAGACACTCACTTCAAACCCAGCTACAACCCGTGGGATCAGCGCCTGTGCCTGGTGCCGAACGGAGATCTGTTCGAGTCGATCGGCGCCGGCCGCGCGTCGGTGGTGACCGATCGCATCGAGAGGTTCACGGAGACGGGCATCAAGCTCGTCTCCGGCGCCGAGCTGGAGGCCGATGTGATCGTCACGGCCACCGGTCTGAACCTCGTCGCGTTGGGTGGTATGGAGTTCTCTGTCGACGGCCGAGATGTGACGCTCGCCGACACGATGAGCTACAAGGGCATGATGCTCTCCGGCGTACCCAACATGGCTTTCTCGGTGGGTTACACGAACGCTTCGTGGACGCTCAAGTGCGATCTCACCTGCGAGTA
>DATHMQ010000059.1:0-5870 GCA_035486935.1 Solirubrobacteraceae bacterium | reverse complement strand
GTCGGCGTGCTCGGCCCCGACATGCGCCGGCTAATGAAAGAGCACCCCGAGATCTCCGCGCGCCTCGTCATCGCCCTCGGGCGGCGCCTGCGTGAGACCAACGAGCGTCTCTCACGTCAGTCCTTCCAGACCGTCCAAAGCCGCGTCGCCGCCGTGCTATCTGAGATCGTCGCCGCGGAGATCGCTGCCGGCAAAGGCCCCACCGACGTGCTCGTCACCGCCACCCAGGCTGACCTCGCCCAGCTCGCAGGCTCGTCGCGGGAGTCCGCCAGTCGCTTCCTCGCCGTGCTCGAGCGCGCCGGCGTCATCTCTCAAGGACGTGGGCGCCTCACCGTCCACAACCCCGCAGCGCTGGAGCAATATGTCTTCTGAGCCCGCCAAACCATCCGAGCCGTCCAAGCCGTCCAAAGGCTCGCGGCGGCGCAAGCGCAAGCCCAAGGCCAGCCCGGCCAAGTCCTCTCGATCCGGCAGGCGGCCATCGAAATCGCAGGCGCGCGAGTTCTCCGCGGGCGGCGTCGTCGTGCGTGGCGATCAAGTAGTTACGATCGTGCCCACCCGCCGCGCCGCCGACGGCTCGCGTGTGCTCGCGCTGCCCAAGGGCCACGTCGACCCTGGCGAGAGCACGATCGAGGCGGCCAAACGCGAGGTACGCGAGGAGACCGGCATCGTCGCTGAGGTCGTATGCGAGCTTGGCGAGTCGCGCTACTGGTACCGGCGCGAAGGGCGCACCGTCGGCAAGACCGTCGCATTCTTCCTCTTCAACCACGTCGACGGCGACACAGCCGACCACGACGACGAGGTCGAGGAGGTCCGCTGGATGAGCCTCGAGGAGGCCAAGCAGGCGCTCAGCCACGACGCCGAGCGCGAGATGGTCGAGCTCGCGCTGGCCTATTTGCACAAAGCCCGGTAGCCTGCCCGGGCGATGCAGGTCCTCAACTTCTACTCCACCATCTTCGCCGACGAGCTCAAGCGCGGGCGCAAGACCGCCACCATTCGCCTCGGCGATAAGTCCGGCAAGTACCGCAAGAACCAGGCCGTGCTCGTCACCATCGGCTACCAGTACTCGCCCCGCGAACGCATCTTCGAAGCCGTCATCGACCAGGTCGAGGTGATGAAGCTCGGTGAGCTATCCCCGCGAGACATAAAGCACGACAACCCCGAGTTTCGTCGTCACGAGGAGCTGATCAAGTTCCTTGAACAGATATATGGGCGGGCCGTTTCGCCGGACGACATCGTCACCGTCGTGCGGTTTTCGCAGATCCTCGAGAACCCCACCGGGATGACCGAGGCCATCAAGGGGTTCGGCGGCGCTCAGAACTAGCGCAGGCGAGGGTCTGCCGAAGTCTGCGAGCAGAGCCGGGCAGCCTTCGGCAGACACTCACCCGCTTTGGCGGTTGGGTCGGTCCCGAACCGGCGATGGTTGTGAAAATTCGTCTGTTTGCCTTGAAGTTGGTGAGATCTTCTATATATTGGTCTTGCAATTGGCACTCTCGACTAGGGAGTGCCAAAACAGAGGCGGGGCGCACGTTTAGAGGGCTGCGCGCCGCAGGTCGCATTCTCTAGATGGAGGTCTCAACATGAAGCTCAAGCCCCTGGGCGATCGGCTGATCGTGCGGGCGATCGAGGAGGAGGAGAAGACTGCCAGTGGCATCGTCCTCCCCGACACCGCCAAGGAGAAGCCACAGAAGGGCAAGGTTCTGGCAGTCGGCGACGGCAAGCTGGACGATGCAGGCAAGCGCATTCCGCTGGATGTGAAGACTGACGACGAGGTCCTGTACAGCAAGTACGGCGGGACCGAGATCAAGGACCCCGACACCGGAGAGGACCTGCTCGTGTTGCGCGAGTCCGACGTCCTCGCCAAGGTCGCTTAAGGAGAACTGAGGAAAATGGCTCACAAGGAACTCAAGTACAGCGCCGAGGCGCGCTCAGCGCTCGAGGCTGGCGTTGACGCGGTTGCCAACGCGGTCAAGGTCACGCTCGGCCCCAAGGGCCGCTACGTGGTGCTCGACAAGAAGTTCGGCGCACCCACCATCACCAACGACGGCGTCACCATCGCCCGCGAGATCGAGGTCGAGGACGTCTTCGAGAACCAGGGCGCACAGCTGGTGCGCGAGGTCGCCACAGCTACCAACGACGTCGCTGGCGACGGCACCACCACGGCGACCGTGCTCGCCCAGGCGATCGTTCGCCAGGGCCTGAAGAACGTGGCCGCCGGCGCCAACCCGTTGGCGCTCAAGCGCGGTATCGAGAAGGCCGTCGACGAGGTCGTCAAGAACATCGCCTCGCAGTCCAAGGAGGTCTCCGGCAAGGACCAGATCGCCCGCGTGGCGACCATCTCCGCTGGTGACGATGAGATCGGCGACGTCATCGCCGACGCGATCGAGAAGGTCGGCAAGGATGGCGTGGTCAACGTCGAGGAGGGCCAGACGTTCGGCATGGACCTTGAATTCACCGAGGGCATGCAGTTCGACAAGGGCTACATCTCGCCCTACATGGTCACCGACCAGGACCGCATGGAGGCAGTGCTCGAGGACCCCTACATCCTCATCGCAAACCAGAAGATCGGCTCCGTCCGTGACGTGCTGCCGGTGCTCGAGGCCGTGATTCAGTCGGGCAAGCCGATCCTGATCATCGCCGAGGACGTCGAGGGCGAGTCGCTCGCGACGCTTGTCGTGAACAAGCTGCGCGGGACGTTCACCGGCGTGGCCGTCAAGGCCCCTGGCTTCGGTGACCGCCGCAAGCGGATGCTCGAGGACATCGCCATCCTCACCGGTGGCGAGGTGATCACCGAGGAGATGGGGCTGAAGCTGGAGAACACCCAGATCTCCCAGCTCGGTCGCGCGCGTCGTGTGGTCGTGGCGAAGGACAACAGCACGATCGTTGACGGTGCCGGTGACGCCGAGGCGATCAAAGGCCGCATCAACCAGATCAAAGCCGAAATCGAGAACACCGACTCCGACTTCGACCGCGAGAAGCTGCAGGAGCGCCTGGCAAAGCTCTCCGGCGGCGTCGCCGTGGTCAAGGTCGGTGCCGCAACCGAGACGGAGATGAAGGAGAAGAAGCACCGCGTCGAGGACGCCCTGCAGGCAACACGGGCGGCACTCGAGGAGGGCATCGTGCCCGGTGGCGGCGTCGCGCTGCTGCAGGCCTCATCGGCCATCAGCATCAGCGACAACGGCTCATCGGCCGACGGATCGGACGACGAGCGCACAGGTGCGCGGATCGTGCTGCGGGCGCTCGAGGAGCCGCTACGTCAGCTCGCCGAGAACGCCGGTCTCGAGGGCTCCGTCGTCGTCAACGACGTACGCAAAGCCAAGAAAGGCCACGGGCTGAACGCCTCCACCAACGAGATCGTCGATCTCGTCGCTGCCGGCGTAATCGACCCGGCCATGGTCACGCGCTCGGCGCTGCAGAACGCGGCGTCGATCGCCAAGAACATCCTCACCACCGAGGCGATCGTCGCCGAGGTGCCGGAGAAGGAAAACGGTGCCGGCGGTGGCGGCGGCATGCCCGACATGAGCGGCATGATGTAAGCAGCCGAGAGCTGCAGCCTGGGGCATTGGCATGCGCACCAGGAATGACGAGTGAGCTGAGGGTCCGACGCATGCGCCGGACCCTCAGCTCTTTGTCTAGCAAGCTGAGTCTGGAGCTGACCCTGCCCCGCGACTTGGGTCTGCGCGCCCGCGTAGCCATCACCCGCGCGTATAAGTCACCGAGAACCCCCCGCCCGCCGGCGACAGGTCCGCCTGCACTCGGGTTTGGGTCAGGTTGGTGAGCAACTGGACGCCGCTGATAGCAGGGCTCGCACGCGCTGTCCGCGGTAGCGCATACAGCGCGAACGCGTACCGCTTCGTGCTCCCCTTCGCTGGGCAGATCGAGTATCGCCTCGCGCCGTGGCTGTTCGCCAGCACGAACGCCCCCGGGGGGATCTCCCCCGCTCGCAGCCCGCGCAGGCCCGGCTTTACGCCTGCCATCGCCCATTCGATGCTCGCCAACGCCTGGCCGTTCTTGCTGCGACGGGCACCCACCACGAACAGCGCGACTTCGTTGATGCCAGCCGGGAAGGCCCCCCACGAAAGAGGTGGCGAGACGTCTCTGCCGTCGCACGTATACAGGGCCGGAAGTCTGCCGCCATGGATCGCGTCGCTCGCGAGCGTCACCGCAACGTTCTGCGGTTCCACGCCCGAGAGCGTGGTAGACGCGCCGCCGCCCCCGCTGGAGCCGCCACAGCCAGCCAGCGCAGCCGCTGTCATCAGAGCAACAATCGTCGTCGTGCCCCGAGCCTGCATTCTCATCCCTTGGTCTGGGCGCCGCGGTGCACCGCACGCTCATACGTCGCGGCGAACGCCCCGCCCACGTTGTTGTTGTACTTCGATTCTGGGTTCGCGATCACTTCCAGGAGCTTTATGCCTACGAACCGAGCCGGTACGGTAATCGAGCTAGGGATGACATACAGCGCAAACTGGTAGGCCCGCTTCTGTCCCCTCGCTGGGCAGACCGAGTACCGCGTCTGCTTGCCGTTGGCGGCGTACGCCAGGTGCGCCCCAGGCGGCAGCTCGCCAGCCGCGATCCTGTGGAGACTCGGATTCACTCCAGCCAGACCCCATACGACCGAGGTGCTGTACTGACCCGTGCCGTGGATCGGCGTCAGCGCAAGCATGAACAGCGCGAGTTCTTTTGTGCCCGCGGGAACTTTGCCCCATTCCAGCGGCGGTGAGACGTCAGCTCCGTCACAGGTGTAGTGCGATGGGAGGGTGTTGTCGACCACCACAGGGCTCTTGAACGTGATCGCCACAGCCTTGGGAGTCGAAGAGCCCGAGCAGGCCGCCAGCGCGAGCGCCAGCGCGCATAGGAGCATCGCGCTCGAGGTTGCCTGCATGGGTCGTCTCATCGATGCTCCTTCTTCGTGCCGCTGGCTCGCTCGCCCGGCTAGGACGACGAAACGCTACTTCCGGAGCATCAGCATTCCAAGCGATTCGAGAAAGTGTTTCCGACCGGCTAGCGGCGCTTGGCAGGCGGTGAAGGTCGTCGCCGCCACCCGCGCCCGGCGCCGCTAGCGTATGTCGCTATCAGGTCACTTCGATCGCCTGGCTGAATTGCAGGGCGTATTCGACCGATTCCGTCGCGGTTTCGCTAAATGCGACAAGTTCTGGTTCGACCATGCCGCCTGCGACGTCAATTTTGCCCACGGTCTCTTTGCCGTTCGTTCCGGAAAGCGTGAGTTTGCTGGTGTTCTGTGCTTTGCCTGTCGGGGCTATAACCCCTGCGACCGAACCTATGACCCTAGATTCTGGGGTGCATGCATTGGCTTCAAGGGTGTAAAGAGCTTTGCCGGAGGTCGGTAAGATTAGTAGTCCAGCTGCGCCGCTCGGTAAGACGGTGCCGAGAATGTCGTGCAATGTAACGACCGTGGCGATCGGGCCGGTTTGGCTATTCCACAGCGCTAGCCGACCTGGGGCCCTCGCCCACGTACTTCGCCGTCGGCCTGATCAGCTTCGCCTCGCGCTTCTGCTCGAGGATGTGCGCCGACCAGCCTGCCACGCGTGCACACGTGAACATCGGGGTGAAGAGGTCCGGTGGGACTTCCGCGAGATCGAGCACCACGGCCGACCAGAACTCCACATTGGTGGCTAGCACACGGTCCGGCCTGCGCGCGTGCAGCTCCGCCAGCGCGGCCTTCTCCAGTGCCTCTGCCGCCTGGAAGCGGGGCGAGCCGAGTTCCGAGCAGGTACGACGAAGCACCCGTGCGCGGGGATCTTCCGCACGGTAGATGCGGTGGCCGAAGCCCATCAGGCGCTCGCCGCGGTCTAGTGCGTCCGACACCCACTTCTCGGCGTTTCCACTCGCTTCGACTTCCTCGAGCATCTTCA
>DATHMQ010000058.1:0-21649 GCA_035486935.1 Solirubrobacteraceae bacterium | reverse complement strand
CGCGGCGAGAATGGAATCCTCGGCGAGGGCATCCGTCAATCGCTGTTGCGCGACCCCACATACGGGCCGGCACTGGACGCGGCAGAGACGATGACGCCCTGAGTGCCCTGCGACCGACCCACTGAACACAACCACCTATGTGCTGCGCCCATCGCGCCTTGACCCAATGCCCACCGGACTGATTTGACGTCAAACATGCCCGCCGATGAGGGAATTGCCGCGACCCGGCGCTGACCTTCTAGAGTTGGCGGGCGAAGCTATGGCTACGATCGCTCCCCGCGACCCCATCGCTCACCACCGCCAGCCTCCCGGGCCGGAGGAGGCGCTGGCGGCACTCGACAGCGTCAGAGAGCGCACGCTCGCGCTCGTCGCTCATCTGAGCGACGAGCAGCTCAGCCGGGTGCTCTCACCGATCATGAGTCCTCTGGTCTGGGATCTTGCGCACATTGCGGCATATGAGGACCTGTGGCTAGCCCACCGCCACGGCGGCCTCGAGCTGCTGCAGCCAGACTTGGCAGAGTTGTATGACGCCTTTGAGACTCCCCGCTCCGTACGAGGCGAGATCGAGCTGTTGAATCCCGCACAGGCACGCCTATATCTGAACGATGTGCGCCTACGCAGCGCACAAGCACTGTCGCATAGAGGCGTCGGCGACAGCACCATCTACGAACTGGTGCTGCGCCACGAGCTGCAGCACACGGAGACGATGCGACAAACGATGGCGCTGGTGGGCCTGTTGGCGGAGGGCGAGCCCACCACCGGCCCGCGCTGCGACGCTGGTTGGCTGGAAATTGCCGCGGGACCATTCGAGATGGGGGCTCCATCGGAGGGCTTCGCATATGACAACGAGCGACCCCGCCACACACGTGAGGTATCCGGCTTCGAGATCGCGCTCAGCCCGGTCAGTAACGCGAGCTGGACGAGCTTCAGCGAGGCGGGCGGGTACAAGCGACGCGAGTGGTGGTCAGAGGAAGGTTGGGCTTGGAAGAAGCTACGGGAGGACACCCGCCAGCACGCAAGCGTGACCGATGGACATCCCGACGTGCCCGTCTGCCACGTCAGCTGGTTTGAGGCCGAGGCATTTGCCAAAGCGCTCGAAGCGCGACTGCCCAGCGAGGCCGAGTGGGAGAAGGCAGCCAGTCAAGGGGTACTCACGGGCATCGGTCACGTGTGGGAGTGGACAAGCAGTCATTTCGACGGCTATCCCGGATTCGTGGCACACCCCTATCGCGAGTACTCGGAAGTGTTCTTCGGCGAGGACTACCGAGTATTGCGGGGCGGCTCATGGGCGACCGACCCGCACGTCGCGAGCATAACTTTCCGCAACTGGGATCTGCCCATCCGCAGCCAGATCTTCGCCGGTCTGCGTCTCGCCCGGGACGTCGAGTGATGGAGCCAATCGCGAACCCAGACAGCGAGACGCTCGACGGACAGGCGACGATCACGATCGACTCCTATCTGCACGAGGGCCAAGAACGCTCCCTGGCAGACGATGTGCTCGACGGGCTCACGCGTCCGTTCAAGGAGCTTCCACCCAAGCATTTCTACGACGCCCGTGGAGCGGAGCTGTTCGACCGTATATGCGAGCTACCCGAGTACTATCCCACGCGCACCGAGCGCTCGATCCTGCAAGCCACTGCCGGCCAGCTGGCGAGTACAACCGTTGCGGCGGAGCTCGTGGAGCTCGGCTCGGGCACCGCAGCCAAGACAAGGGTGCTGCTCGATGCGCTGCACAGCGCAGGCACGCTGCAGCTGTACATACCGGTCGATGTGACGGAGAGCATGGTGCGCGACTGCGCACAGGAGCTCACAAGCGAGTACCCGGGCCTGCGCGTGCACGGCGTGATCGGCGACTTCGAACGTCACCTCGATCGAGTGCCAGAGGCGGTCGGCCCGCGCCTCGTCGTGTTCCTGGGCGGGACGATCGGCAACTTCCCGCCAGGTAGCCGCCGACGCTTCCTACGTGAGATCGCGAAGCTGCTGGGACCCGACGATCATCTCCTGATGGGCACCGATCTGGTCAAGGATCCACAGGTGCTGACACGTGCCTACGACGATTCCCAGGGCGTGACGGCCGAGTTCAACCGCAACCTGTTGCGCGTGCTCAACCGCGAGCTGCAGGCCGACTTCGACCCCGAGGACTTCGACCACGTTGCGCTGTTCAACCGCGAGCACGAGTGGATCGAGATGCGTCTACGCGCGCGCCGCGAGCACACCACGACCGTGCACGACCTCGGCCTCTCGGTGCACTTCGAGCAAGGCGAGGAGATGCGCACCGAGATCAGCGCCAAGTTCACCCGCGACCGCGTGCAGGACGACCTCTCCGCGGCTGGCCTGGAAATCGTCAGCTGGTTGACCGACCCAGACGAGCTGTTCGCGCTGACGCTCTCGCGCCCTGTCCGCCTGTAGGCTCCTGGCCATGCAAATCGACGGAAGCTCGGCACTGGTGGCGGGCGGCGCCTCGGGACTGGGCGAGGCAACCGCACGACGCCTGCACGAGCTGGGCGCGATCGTGACGATTGCCGACGTCAACGCGGATAAGGGCGCGGCCTTGGCCTCGGAGCTGGGCGCCGAGTTCGCCGCTTGCGACGTACGAGAGGAGGCTCAGGTGCAAGCTGCGGTCGAGCAAGCCGCCGCGGCCGACTGTGGGCTGCGCATCGCGATCTGCTGCGCCGGCATCGGCTGGGCACAGAAGCTGGCCGGCTCCAAGGGCCCGCACCCATTGCTGCCGTTCGAGACGACCGTCCAGATCAACTTGATCGGCACGTTCAACGTGCTGCGCTTTGCCGCCGCGGCGATGATCGCCGGCGATCCGTTGGAGGACGGCGAACGTGGCGTGTGCGTGAATACCGCGTCAATCGCGGCCTACGATGGGCAGATCGGCCAGATCGCCTACGCGGCCTCCAAGGGAGGGATCGTCGGCATGACTCTCCCGGCCGCCCGTGATCTGGCTCAGCAGGGCATCCGCGTCAACACGATCGCCCCCGGCCTGTTCGATACGCCGCTGCTTGCGGCGCTTCCGGAGGAGGCGCGTCAAAAGCTCGGCGCCGGCGTACCTTTTCCGCAGCGTTTGGGTGCTCCAGCCGAGTATGCCCACCTGGTCTGCCACATCGTCGAGAACCGGATGCTCAACGGTGAGGTAATCCGCCTCGACGGGGCTCTGCGTATGCCACCGCGCTGAGCGCGGCAGACGCTTTCTCGCGCGAGACCCGGTCCCCACCGGCGAGTAGACGCGTGGGCTGGGCCGGTCGGGGGTCCGGCCCAGCCACGCTTCGGGACACGGCCTGCGAAGTGAGCGAAGTCGCTTCTCAGGTGGGCATAGGCACTGCTTGGTGGGTCAGCAATATCCGTCGACGCACAACCGCACAGAGGAGGGCTGCGAATGGCTGCAGAACGTCGAAACGGTCATTGCTCATAAAGCTTATCAAGAATATGAGATATTGCAAGCCGGCACACGAACTATTGTCGAGGCCCGTTAATCGCCCGAGACTTTGCCGAGCAGCCTCATCGGCCGGCAGCCTCCGACCAGTCGATCTGCTTCGCCAGTCGAGTGGGGCCGTAGTCGATCAGAGTGCTGCGCTCGATCCACCGATACTCCCCGTCGTGCAGGCCGAGCCAATGGCCGACACGCTCCAACGGGTCTACGATCAAGACCTCATCGACCGCGTGCGCGGCATAGAAGGGCAACTTCTTCCATGTCTCGTCGCCGGGCGAGACGATCTCTACCGCGAGCGCGACAGTGGGATAGAAGAGCTCGTCGGGGCCGGGACGGTGCAGAGCGCCATCGGGCACCCGATAGTTGTCTTCACCGCCGATGTTGAAGGTTCCAAGCGCCGGCAGGAGGCTCGCCGCACGCGAGGGTCCATCGAGAAGCACAGCCAACTGCTGCTGGATCCGGTGGTGGCGACCGTGCGGACCGGGGTTCATGTGCAGCACCCCGTCCCACATCTCGTCGCGACCATCGAGGCCGAGCTGGCGCCGACGCTCGAGCAGCGACTCAATCTCCACAGGCAGCGGATCGAGCACGACAAGCGACATGGCGCCGAGTCTAGTACCTCATCAGTCCGCTGACAAGGGTCTGCATTATCGAAAGAGGTGTACGGTCCAGCTTGCACACCCTCCTAGTCCGACCCGGCACGCCGGGCGGGACAAAGCTGGCAGCTCAGTCCCGCCTGACGCCAAAGAATGTCTCTGTCAGGCCTACAGCCGTTCCACCAGCATCGCCATGCCCATGCCGCCGGCCGCGCACATCGACTCGATGCCGTACGTGCCGTCGAGCGTGTCGAGGTCGTTGAGCAGCGTGGTCATGATGCGTGCGCCGGTCATCCCGAACGGGTGGCCGAGGGCGATCGCGCCGCCGAACGGGTTCAGCTGCTCCTCGGTGATGCCGAGCTCCTGCATGCACGGCACGATCTGAGCTGCAAACGCCTCGTTGATCTCGACCACGTCGATGTCCTCGATCTTCATGCCGGTATTGGCCAGAAGCTGTTTTATCGCGGGGATCGGCCCGAGGCCCATGACCTCTGGGCGCAGCCCGGCGACGGTCGAGGCGACGATGCGCGCCCTCGGTTTGAGACCGAGCGCGGCCGCCTTCTCGTCGGACATGACGAGCACCGCGGCAGCTCCATCGTTGAGCGGACAGGCGTTGCCGGCTGTGACGGTGCCGCCCTCCTTGAACACTGGCGGTAGCGACGCCAGCTTCTCGAGCGTCGTGCCCGGGCGCGGCCCGTCGTCCTTGGTGACGACGGTCTCCGGCACGTCGATCTCTTTGCCTTCCTTGTCCACGTCTTTGTGAGCGGGCACCGTCACCGGGATGATTTCCTTGTCGAAATGACCCGACTCCTGCGCGGCCACGGCGCGGGTCTGAGAGATCAGCGCCCACTCGTCCTGGGCCTCTCTGCTGACTTTGCGTTCCTCGGCGACGTTCTCGGCAGTCATGCCCATCGGGATGTAGACGTTGTAGTAGGAGCCCTCGGAGCCGTCCACGAGCGGGTGGAACTCGAACGAGGCGCTCCCGCGACCGGCCCTCGAGACAGCCTCGACACCGGCCGAGAGATAGGTGTCGCCCTCGCCCGTCTTGATCGCGTGAAAGGCCATCCTGATCGTCTGGAGCGACGACGCGCAGAAGCGGTTGACGGTGGTCCCCGGCACGTGGTAGTCGATGCCGGCGATCAACGAGGCGATACGCCCGATGTTGTAGCCCTGCTCTCCCTCCCCGTAGCCACAGCCCATCATCACGTCGACAATCGAGCTCTGCTCGACCTGAGGATTGCGCTCCACGATCGCCTTCAGCGGGATCGAGGCGAGGTCATCGGCGCGGACGGACTTGAGCGACCCCTTCACGGCGCGCCCGATGGGCGTGCGCACGGCGTCGACGATCACAGCTTCAGGCATTTGGTGCAATCTCCTTGGTTGGGGGACCAGGAGACTATAGGTCCAGTCGAGACACTCCCAGCTCGTCAAAGCCAACGTGATGGGCAAGCTCGTGGCGCACCGTCTTTGTGACTTGCTCGCGCAGCAGGTCGGGATCGTGGCCGAAGTCGCGGCGAATCGTGTCGCGGAAGATGACGATGCGATCATGGGCCGTGTCTCGCGCCACGGTGGCGCCCTGATAGAGCCCATAGGCGCCGCGCGCGCGGCCTCCGTCGGAGATCACGACCGCGACGTGGGCGAGCGCGTTGCGCAGGAGATCGGGCAGATCGTCGAGCGCATCGCGCACGAGCTCCTCGAAGTCATCGTCGTTGAGCGGGTCGAGCTCCATGAACTCGGCTTCGTCGGGATCTACCACGAGCCCTTCGCGCGCCAGCTCCTCGGAGTGGCGTATCAGCTCATCGAACTCGACCTCTGACTCTGGGTCGTGCCAGTTGGCAAGCCGCACCGCCACGAACGCCACGGCGCCCGACAGCACGGCGACGACAAGCGCCACGATCGCGACCTCCTCGACCGCACGCACGAAGCCGATCGAGCTAAGCCCTTGTCCTAGGACGAGCGCGACCAGTCCAATCGCGAACGCTACAAGCGCCGCCACCGCGACGCGACGGGTGTGACCAAAGGCGCCTGGTGGCCTCGACACGCGCATCCCAAACCTACTTGGGCGCTCGCGATGTCAACAAATGCACGGCCGACTTAGCCATCCTTCGGATGGTAGAGCCAAAGCCGATGCGCCGGGTTCAGGCAGGACGTGCCCAGACACGGTCGGGATCGCGACTGCAGAGAGATGCACCAAAGTCCCAGTTTTTTTTCCTCTAGAAAAACCCGCAATTTGCGAACAATTCATGCCGTCCAAACGATCTTTGGAGGTGTGGTTTCGAATGCGTCGGGTAAAAGCTGCTCAAACCTCTCCATATGTCATTCAAATTCTCCACACATGCGACGACGCCCACTTAGACGCAACGCCAATAGAGATCGGCGCGCGCGAGGCATCTCTCCCAGAAGCATCTGTTTGGGTGCTTCTCTTGCCGTACTGCTCAATCTCCTGGTCTTGACCGGTCCGGCTTACGCGAGCGGCGCCGGCTCGGTTCTTCCGATCGGAGCCATACCAGTAGTCAGCGCCAGTGCTGTGCAGTCCGGCAACTCCGCGGCCCAGTCCGCGGTCGCACCCGTGACGAAAGCCATCGCACAAACCGTCGAAAAGACCACGGCGCCCGTGACAGAAGCCGGCCCCAAGGTCGTGTCCACGGTGCCAGCGCCCACGTCCGGCGCGGTCACGCAGAGCGTGGGCAAAGTGGCGAAACCAGTGCTCGACGCGACCGCGCAGACCGTTAACAAGGCAGCCGCACCGGTGCTCCGGACCGCTGCGAAGGCCATCGGCCAGACGGCGGCGCCCGTAGTCGGGGCCGCCATGCAGAGCGTCGGCAAGACAGCGGCCCCGGTGCTCAAAACGGCGGCCCCAGCGCTCGATGCGACTAAGCAGGTCCTCGTCAAGACAGCCGCACCGGTGCTCCAGACAGCCACACATGTCATCGGCGGTGTGGCAGCCCCGGTAGGCAGGGTGACCGCCTCGACCGTCGCCGGGGTCGTCCAGAGCGTAGACGGCACCACGGCCCTCGTGAGCAAAGCTGCCTCGCAGGGAACCGACCAGGTCACCGCTCTGACTGATTTGACTGCGACACAGGCCGTCCCGCCTACGATCGCAGGCACCGGGCACCTACCCGCGCCACCGCCGCCACCGCCTTCTCCCACCACGCCGGCGCCCACCGGCAAGGCGCCTTCGAACCCCATCGCGACAACCACAGATGGCCTCTCAGGCGCGGGCTCCGCGGTCGTGACGAACACCATTCCGTCCACCGCCATGCCCTCTTCGAGCGTGCTCCCCTCACATCTCACCCACGCGCCTCAGGTGCCGCTGGGCATCTCGTCGAGTGGCGAGCGTCAGCCGTCCTCCCTGCCCGCCCCGCTTACCCACGTTGGGACCACCATACTCATCCTGGTTGGGACCGCCACAGAACCGTTCGCGGCCTTCGCGCCCGCACAGGCGGACGGCGGGCGGCGCCCCGTGGGTTCCCCACCAGCCTCAGGCATTCCAGCATCGCCTGTGCCCAGCCCCGTTCCTGGTGGCTCCTCGAGCGCGATGGCGTCTGCTGTGGGCTCAGCCTTCTCGATCTTCCTCACCCTTGCGGGCCTCCTGCTGATGGGAGGCCTGGCGACGATGCGCCGACTGCGGCTTGCGAGCGAGCTGTTGCGTACGGCGCCATTCGTCCTGATTCCAGAGCGCCCGGGCTAAGCCGCTCAGCCCGGATCGCAACTCGGTGCTGGATCGCTCGATCCGGCGCCCCTTTGGAATCAATTCAAGCTCTTTGAAAGGAGCGGTATCTAATGAAACGCCATTGTTTGGCGATGGCTGTGAGCGTGCTCGCGCTCGCAGCGGCCCCGAGCACCGCGCTCGCGGGTGGCGGCGGTCTCCTGGGTGGGCTCGTGCAGCAAACCCAGACCGCCACCAACAGCAACGAAACCAACCAGACGGCCAACAGCACGGCCACCAGCGAACAGACCAACGTGAACGCTCCCGTCTCGATCCTGAGCTGGGGCGCAAACGATGGGAACGTCAACCAATCGAACAACGCCAACACAAGCTCCTCGGCGCAGAACAACAACGGCACCGAACAGGGCAACTCGCAGAGCCAGCAAGGCTCCGCCGGCGGTTCGGGCGGCGACAAAGGCGGCTCGAAGGTCGAGCAGAGCCAGACTGGTGAAAACAGCAACACCACCAATCAAACGGCCGAAAGCTCGGCAACGAACAAGCAGACCAACATCAACGCTCCCATATCGATTCTCAGCGAGAACTCGAACAACGGGAACGTGAACCAGTCGAACAAAGGCAACACGAGCTCCTCGGCGCAGAACAACAACAGCACCGAACAAAGCAACCACCAGAACCAGAAAGGCTCAGCTAGCGGCAAAGGCTCTGGCGGAGACAAAGGCAAACATAGCCACAAGCCCTGCCCGTCCAAGGACGGTTCCGGCGGCGGCTCAGATGGGCCTGGCGGCCCCGGTGGTAACTCCGGTGATCGTGGTGCCGGCTCGCAGGTCGATCAGACGCAGACGGCCGGCAACAGCAACGAAACCAACCAGACCGCCACAAGCTCTGCTTCCAACGAACAGAGCAATGTAAACGCCCCTGAATCGAGCCACAGCAAAGGCGCGAACGGTGGCAAAGTAAGCCAGTCAAACGGAGGCGACACCAGCTCCTCCGCGCAGAACAACAACACCACCGAACAGGGCAACTGGCAAAACCAGGAAGGCTCCGCGGGTGGCAAAGGCGATCATGGCCGCCACCACGGCAGCTCGAAAGGCGGCCAGGAAGTCGACCAGTCTCAGACTGGCGACAACAGCAACACCACAAATCAAACGGCCGAAAGCACGGCCACTAACCAGCAGGAAAATGTCAACGCGCCCTACTCCAAGGGTGGCAAAGACTCCAAAGGCGGTGACGGCGGCTGCGCAAGCCACAGCGACAAAGATGGTCGCGGTGGTGGAGTCGACCAGTCAAACGAAGCGTCCACGCACTCCTCGGCGCAGAACAACAACGGCACCGAGCAGGGCAACTGGCAGAACCAGGAAGGCTCAGCCAGCTAGTGGGCGATAAGTAAAGCACACGGCGAAAGGGGCGCCCCGGGCTCGCACGGGGCGCCCAACGCCACGCTGGGCACGAGCAACCACCTACGGCCGGGCGGGCCATAGCGGAGTCCGGACATTTGCGCCTGCCCGGTGGCTCCCAGCGATAGGAGTCGATCTGTGCAGCGACTACTTGAGCGCGCGAGCGATCACGAGCCTCTGAATCTCGTTGGTGCCCTCGTAGATCTGGGTGATCTTGGCGTCTCGCATCATGCGCTCGACCGGATACTCCTTGACATAACCGTAGCCGCCCAGGACCTGAACCGCCTCGACTGTCACCGCCATCGCCGTATCCGAGCAGAACACCTTGGCCATCGAGGAGTACTTTGCGCGTTGGGGATGGCCCTGATCGGCCATCGCGCATGCCTTGTAGAGCAGCTCGCGCGCTGCGGCAGTTCTCGTTTCCATGTCGGCCAGCTTGAACTGGATGCCCTGAAACTCGTTGATCGCTTTGCCGAACTGCTTGCGCTCGCGCGCGTAGGCCACGGCATAGTCGGTAGCTCCCTGGGCGATGCCGACGGCTTGAGCCGCGGCGCCCAGACGTGTGCGCTCCAGAGTGCTAAGCGCCACTCGCAGGCCCCGACCTACCTCGCCGATCACGTTCTCTGCCGGCACCCTCACATCCTCGTAGATCGGCTGACCTGTGGGCGAAGCGCGGATGCCGAGCTTGTGCTCGAGCTTGCCGACGCTGAAGCCAGGACGGTCGGCCTCGACGACGAACGCCGTGATGCGTTTGCTCTCGCGGTCGGTGACGGCAAAGGTGATGTAGAAGTCGGCCACGCCGAGGTTCGATATCCAGTTCTTGGTGCCGTTGATGACCCATTCGTCGCCGTCGAGCACAGCGGTCGTCTGCATCCCCGCCGGGTCGGACCCCGCTTCCGGCTCGGACAGCGCGAACGCCGGCGACCACTCGCCACTGGCGCACTTGGGCAGGAAGCGCGCCTTCAGCTCGTCCGAGCCAAACAGCTGGATCGGCAGAGTGCCGAGCTCCTGCACCATCAGGATCAGCGCACACGCCGCGTCGACCTTGGCGATCTCCTCGACTCCCATGTTGAGCATCAGAGTGCCGGTGCCGGTGCCGCCGTACTCGATCGGGAAGGGCAGCCCGAGGATGTCCTGCTCGGCGAGCACCTTGCGGATATCCCACGGATACTCGGCCTGTTCGTCGATCTCCGCCGAGCGCGGCGCGATCTTCTCTTGAGCAATCTGTTTGATCGTGGCGCAGAAGTCGAGATGCTCCTGCGGGATGGTGTAGGTGTCGTTGAGAGTCACATGCATTGTCTTGATGCTAATGGCCCTGCGCGGGCGACGCGTCATGGCCCGTGATCGGCGACGCGCCATTTCGCCGTGCGAGCGCGAGGCCGCTACCCTCCCCCGAATGGGTGCCCCGGTGGACTCCAAGCAGACGGACATCGACCCCGAGCAGCTTGTCGAGTGGATGAGCGCCGAGCCCGACCTGCAGGTCGTCGACGTGCGCGAGCCCTACGAGCGTGAGGCGGGTTACATCGAGGGCTCTCGCCACATTCCGCTGGTAGAGCTCCCGTCCAGGGCAACGGAGATCGAGCGTGAGCGTCCCGTCGTGTTCTACTGTCGCGTCGGTGCGCGCTCCGACATGGCCGCCCAGGCGTTTCGGGCCAGCGGCGCGCAGGCCCTGTCGATGCGCGGCGGGCTTGTGCGTTGGGCAAGTGAGGATAGGCCGCTCTCTCCCGAGGGCGGCGTCGTGGCAGACCACTGACGACCAGCTAAAGGAGATCGACATGGAGGCATCCGAGTACCCCAAGGTGACCGTGGGTGAGGGCTACGCCGTCGCAGAGGACCTCGACGCGCTAGGCGAGGGCTACGGCTTTCGCAAGATGCGCAAGGGGCTGGGCGTAACAGCGTTCGGCGTCAACGTGATCACGATGCCGGCGGGCTACGCGACCGGAAGCCACTACCACGACGTCCAGGAGGAGCTCTACTTCGTGCACCGCGGCACGATCGAGATGGAGTTCGGCGACGGCAGCACACATCGGCTCGGAGAGGGTGGCTCGGCGCGCGTCGACGCCGCGACGCTGCGCAAGGTCCGCAACGTCGGTGAGGGCGACGCCACCTACCTATGCGCGGGCGGCAAGGACGGCTACGTCGGGCGCGACGGGCGCCTGCCCGACGGCGAGCAGCGCGTCGGCGGCCCTCCCGGCGCAGCCTGAGGATCAGCCGCGACCCTGACGGGCCGCGGCCCGCTCGACGATCGCCACAGCATGCTGCGGGTCGTCGGCGATCTGCAGCAGATCGATGTCGGCACTAGAGATCTTGCCCTCGATAAGCATCGTCTCGCGCAGCCAGTCGAACAGGCCACTCCAGTAGTCCCTGCCAAGCAGGACCACCGGAAAGTGCAGGATCTTGCCGGTCTGGATCAGCGTCAGCGCCTCGAACAGCTCGTCCATCGTGCCGTAGCCGCCCGGCGAGACTACGAAAGCGCTCGAATACCGCACGAACATGACCTTGCGCGTGAAGAAGTAATGAAAGCGCAGGGCGATATCAACGTACGGGTTGAACTGCTGCTCGTAAGGGAGATGGATGTTCAACCCGATCGACTGGGCTGCCGCCTCGCGAGCGCCTTGATTGGCGGCCTGCATGATCCCTGGCCCGCCGCCGGTGATGATCGCGAAGCCCGCCGAGCCGAGTGCCAGGGCGGTCTCGCGCGCGAGCTCGTAGTCACGATGGCCAACAGGGGTGCGAGCCGAGCCGAACAGTGAGGCGCCGCGGCTCACACCCGCAAGCGCAGCGAAGCCCTCGGCCATCTCCGCTCGCATACGATCGAGTCGCTGCTCGTCGCTGAAGCTGTTCTGCGTGATGGCGTGCTCGGCGCACAGCAACTCCTCGTCGGAGGTGCGGGGCGTGCGTATGTGCGCCATCGCCGCTGCTGCACTGTCTGGCTCCAATGGTTGGCTCTCCTCGCTCACGACCGGCCTCAATAGAGGAGTTCCTTGACGTAGCGCTGGTGCAAGCGCCCGAGCGCCGTCTTTTCCGGGTGGAAACCGATCGCGTTGAACACGTTTGCGCCCAGCGGAGCCCACGCCAGGATCATGTAGACGCCCATCAACACGGCGGCGACGCGCAAGCGCCGCGAGCTCGACAGAGCGGCGAGCGGCAGTATCCACAGCACGTACCAAGGCAGTACCCAGCTGAGCGTGACGAGCAGCGCGATCGACGCCCAGCCGGCGGCGGTGAGCGACTCGCGCCGGCGATAGGCAAGCAGCGAGCAGGCGGCCACAGCCACGATCAGAACGCCGCTCAGCAGCACCCGCATCGTGGTGGTCTCTCCGCCGGCGCCAAGCGCCAGCCCGAACAGGTTGGGGATGCTCGTCATCGTCACCAGGCGTCCCTGGGTTGCGAGATCGGGGAAGTGGGGTCCGAATGCGATCACGCTGGCCACACCGAAGACGACAGCGCCCAACGCCATCCCCACCGCAACCTGCAGCAGATCGCGGCGGCGATGCAGCAGTGCGGCAAGCACGACTGGCAGCAGGATGCCGGCCGACGCCTTGATCGCCACGGCCGCGACGAATGCCGCTCCGGCGCCTAGCAGAGCCGGGGACCACAGTGGTGCTTCAACCACTTCGACGCTTGGGTCATCGTGCCCGGAGGCGCCTGTCCCAATGTCACCGAGCGTAACCCCTGCTTCTGCGCCGTCGGCTTGAGCGCCGTTCGAGCCAAGCTCTCGTGCCACGCTGCCGCGCGCGACTGCCCCCGGCATACAGCCCGCGCGCAGCAGCAGGTAGAAGCCGAGCACCACACAGAACATCATCAGGAAATCGTTGTGGTCGCCGCCGAGGCCCCAGATGAGCACGACCGGATTCAGGCCGACGAACACGATCGCCGCCACAGGGTCGCGTCCGACCAGGCGGGCGGAGCGCCACACCAGAAACACTATGCCCAAGCTCGTGAGCATCAGCAGCCCCTTCAAAAGCCAGAACGACATCGCCACGCCCAGCGGCACGACTATGAAAGTGATCAGCGTGAACAACGGCCCATACGGGCTCAGCAGTTGATGCCAGTTGCTCGGGGCGTAGCTCGGGTCGTTGTGCGGCTCGAGCACCGGGATCGTCGTGTACGGGTTGAGGTTGTGGACAACCTCCATGCGCCCGTAGTTGATGTAGTTGAAGATGTCGGTGAGCGCCAGCGGCGGCGATAGGAACATGATCACGTGTGCTGCCACGATCGCCGCGATCACCCAGCGCGCGCGCAGCAGCGGCACGTAGCGCAGGCCGATCAAGTAGCTCACGAACATCAGCACGATCGGGGCTGTGAACAGCCATCTCAAGCCCGTGGTGCTGCGTGTCAGCGACGGCCACAAGCCACCGAGCGGGCCCGCCATCCAGTGCGGGAAGTAGTGACCCGTGGTTGTGGCCGCTAGAAAGCTGGGGCGGTCGGCCGCTGCCACCACTACTAGCAGGCAGCCCGCCAGGATCGCGATCAGGACGCCTGCCCCAACCGCCATCTCGACACGTCGGCGTCGCGCCTCGCGCTCCACAACGTCGGCGGGGCCCCGCAGGGCCCCGAAGACATGCTCGCTACTGCTCTGGGCGTATCCCGTCATGGACGCGGGTCCCTGACGGGATCAGCCCTCAAATCTGTCAGCAGCTCTAGATGGTCGTGACGTTTACGGCCTTCGGGCCCTTGTCGCCCTGCTCCGCGTCGTAGGACACCTTCGTGCCCTCCTGGAGCGAGCGATAGCCTTCGCCGTTGATTCCTGTGTGGTGAACGAAAAGGTCCTTGTCGCCATCATCGGGTGTGATGAAGCCGAAACCCTTGTCGTCGCTGAACCACTTCACTGTGCCGGTAGGCATGTGACTTCCTCCACGATATGTGCGTGCTGCTACGCGGAGGATGCTGCTAGAGCTTCGACCTGCGAGCGCTTGCACTGCTTTTCGCCGGTCTTTCTGGCCGGCCAGACCGCACGACGGTAGCACGTAGATCTCCTGATGTGTTAGCAAGTGGTATATGCCTAGCAATCCGGAGCAGCAACCGAGCGAGGGCGCGCTGACGCTCAAACGCCTTCTCCCGGCGGGCAGTCCGGCCACGATCGAGCAGGTCGTGAACGAACTCCAGCTGATCGCCGCGACCGAGCATGAGACGCGTCGGCGTCCCTATCTACTGCTCAACATGATCGCCACTGCCGACGGCCGGGCGACCCTCGGCGGGCGCTCTGGGCCGCTGGGCGGGCGCGCCGACAAAGCGCTGCTGTACGGCCTGCGTACGGCCGTGGACGCGGTCATGGCGGGCGCCGGCACAATTCGGGCAGAGCGCTATGGGCAGCTGATCCGCGACGACCGCGGGCGACAGATACGGCGAGATCGCGGGCTCACCGAGCAGCCCTTGGCGTGCATCGTTTCCGGGCGCCTTGCCCTGGACAGTGGGATCCCTCTGCTCTCAGAAGTCGGGGGGCGCGTGGCGATCCTGACCTCCTCCCAAGCCAGCCTGTCGCAGGACTGTCGCGCCGAGATCTCCTATGTGCGCAGCGCGCGCGACGGGCTGCTCGACCTGCCGGGCGCTATGGCCGAGCTGTATGAACGCCTGGGCGTGCGCACATTGCTGTGCGAGGGCGGGCCCCACCTGAACGCCCAGCTGCTGGCGTACGGGCTCGTCGACGAGCTGTTTCTGACCCTATCGCCCAAGCTGGCGGGCGGGGACGCGACCAGCGAGACGCTGCGAATCCTGAGCGGCCCCGAGTTCGATCCGCCGCTCGCGCTCGAGCTGGCGGGCGCGCTGGAGCACGACTCCTATCTGTTTCTGCGCTACCGGGTGTCGGCGCCGCACGAAGCCGGCCGTGACGTTTGAAAAAGTTAGATGCCCCCCGCGCGCGCGGGGCATGCAGCTTCTGGACGACTACGAACCGTCCTCGCCGGAGTGACTGCGGCCCCTGGCCAGCACCGCGACGCTCAGCACCACGCTATTGGGAACCATGATCGGGCCCTCGCCTGTCGCAAAGGTCGTGTAGAGCAGGCCGAGCGTGCTGACCGTGCCATCGATCTGACCTGCCAAGGGACCCCCTTGCAGACGCACGCTGTCGCCGACGCGAAACGGCCTTGCGCTCAGCAGCACTGTGCCGGCGAACATGTTGCCGAGCGTCTGCTGGGCGGCCAGCCCGAGGATCACCGCTGTGAAGGCGCCGCCCAGTGCGAGCGTGCGCGGTTCGATGCCGATGAT
Source organism: Solirubrobacteraceae bacterium (assembly GCA_035486935.1). Lineage (GTDB taxonomy): Bacteria > Actinomycetota > Thermoleophilia > Solirubrobacterales > Solirubrobacteraceae > Palsa-744. The sequence goes on along the minus strand of DATHMQ010000058.1, from coordinate 6,346 downwards.
GCCGAGGGCGACGATCACTGCGAGCGCGACCGTGGCGAGTCGGATCACGAAGCCAACGGTGCCGGCCGAAGCCGGGTCCATGCGCCGGAACAGCGCCGGGCCGAACGCGCGTCCTACGTCGCGCGCGATCGCCCAGCCGAGTATCACGAGGACGATCACGGTCACGAAATCCACCGGCGTTTCGAGCCATCGCAACTGCCCGTGGCCTTTCGCGGTCAACCCCAGCAGGGCGCGGCGGTTTTCGTAGAGCACGACCACGCCGATGAAGACCGGCACGAGCAGCAAGGCCTCCCAGCGCGCGCGCCTGACCGCGCCTGGACTCACCTGCGGCAGCAGCCCGGCTTCGTCCCAAGCCTGGCTGCGCGTCTCGAACATCTTCGCTGGGGTTCGCGGAGTGGGCATCGAGCATCAATGATGGTGCACGCGGCGACTACCCGCTCCAGGGGCGCTCAAGCCAGCGTATAGATGACCATCGCTCCGCCGAACACCAGGCAGTAGATCGCAAACGGGATCAGCGTCCTGGTCTTGAACCAGCGGACGAGAAAAGCTACCGTGAAGACTGCCGTGATGGCGGCGGAGATGCAGCCGACGACCGCCTGCCCGCGGATGCCGTTGCCGAGATGGCCGAGCAGGTCGGGCAGCTTGACGAGACCGGCGGCGAGGATGATCGGCGTTGCGAGCAGGAAGGCGAAGCGTGCGGAGTCGCTGTGGTCCAGGCCACGCGCGAGACCCGCCCCCATCGTGACGCCGTCGCGACTGATGCCGGCGAATAGCGCGGTCGACTGCGCCACCCCGACGACGAGCGCCTCGCGATACTCGAGCGTGTCTAGCTCGCGCCCACCCTCGGGGTTCAACCCTTCTCGAGCCGCCAGTTCTCGCACCGCGGTGCGACGCCGGAAGCGCTCGGCGGCGAACAGGATCAGGCCGTTGACCATCAACAGAATCGCCGCGATTTCGGGCTTGGCGGTAAGCGTGCGCAGTTGGTGCTCAAAGACCAGGCCGAAGGCGCCGGCGGGGATGCTCGCGACGATGATCAGCCACGCCAGCCGCTCCGTGCTCGTCTCGGCGCGACGCTTGCCGAGCGTCCGAAAGAAGGCCTTGACGATCTGCACCCAGTCGCTCCAGTAATAGATGAGCAGCCCGATCGCGCTGCCGACGTGCAACATCACGACGAAGGCAAGCCAAAAGGACTCCGATTCGGACTGCGCGTCGACCAGCTTGTTCCAGCCGAACAGCGTCGGAAACAGCACGGTGTGGCCGAGGCTGGAGATCGGGAACAGCTCGGTCACGCCCTGCAGAACGCCCAGGACGATCGCCTGGAAGTAGCTGATCGCCGAGGCGAGCGGGGCCGCGAGGAGAAGCGCCATTGCGGCGAGAGCATATGGGAGAGTGACGACGGCCGGGACGACCAACAGCGGGTCGATTCTCGACCTCGTGCCGCCAGCGCGCGGATACGGTCTTCGGCGAGAGCGCGCCTCGACGACAGCAAGTCAAAGCTGCTCAAAGCCAATCGCCTTCACGCCTCTTTCACACAATAGACTCTGTCTGGTCACAAAGTTGGCCATTTGCAGGGAGAACCTGTTGGGTATGAGCACGCGAGTAGACATGCACTGTCACTCCACCGCTTCACAGGTGTCAAAGCTCGGCGTACAACGCGCGCTTGGTCTACCGGAGTGTGCCACGCCTCCCGAAGAGGTCTACGAGCTTGCCAAGCGGCGCGGGATGGACTTCGTGACGATCACCGACCACGACACGATCGACGGCGTGCTCGAGATCGCCGACCGTCCCGATGTGTTCGTCTCCGAGGAGCTGACCGCCTGGTTCCGCGGCGAGCCGCAAGCCGTGCATGTGCTCTGTTACGGAATCACCGCCGCTGACCACGAGTGGCTGCAAACCAACAGTGGCGATGTCGAGCTGTGCGCTATGTACCTCTACGACCGGGAGATCGCGTGTGCGCTTGCCCATCCCTACTACGCGGTTGGAGCCCCGCTGACAGCGCGCCACCGTCGCCGACTGGCCGAGCTGTTCGACATCTGGGAGACGCGCAACGGCGCTCGCGCCCGCGAGCTCAACCGGCCGGCGGCCATGTACGTGGCCACGCTCGACGGCACCGGCATCGGCGGCAGCGACGATCACGCCGGGATTGACATCGGGCGCACCTGGACCGAGGCGCCAGAGGCGTCCTCGCCGGCCGAGTTCCTCGCGCACATGCGCGCCGGGCACGTCGCCGCACACGGCAAACAGGGCAGCGCCGCCAAGTGGGCGCACGCGGCGATCGCTTTGGCGGCACGCTCGCTCGGGCACGACACGAGCGACGGCCTACCCGCCACCCCGGACCCGCAACGAGTGATGACGATGGTGCAGCGGCTGCTGAGCGAGGGCGACGCCCGCGAAGGCGCCACCGGCGCCGACGTGGCTCCTGCCGACGCACGCTGTCTATTGCGTGCCTGGCTCGCCGCCGTCGGCCTCGACCACCTGGACGAGCGTGGGCTGATCGCATACATGCAGGAGGACGACTTCAGCCACTCAGACCTCTATCGCCGCGCCTGTCGGATGCACGAGCGCAAGCTGGCGGATGCGGTAGGGCGCGCCATCGAGGCGATTGTGGGCGAGAGCGCGACCGGCCGTGGCAGCAGCCGCGTAACAGGAGACGGCACGACCAATCCCAACACAACAGCCGCCATCGCAGGCGGGCTGTTCGAGAGCTGCATCGCCGCGATTCCCTACGCACCCGCCACCGCTTTCCTGGCAAACGAGCAGGCCAAGCTCGCGCGCACCGGGGTAAGCGCCGACGGCGAGCCGCCGCGCATTGCGATCCTCGCCGACGGGATCGGCTCGACCCACGGGGTCAGCCACACGATCGAGGAGATCCGCCAGCGCGGCGTGCCCGGCTTTGAGATCGAGGTCGTCGCAACCGACCCCGAAGTCGACCGGCGCCTCTCGGCGGTCGCGGAGTTCGACGTTCCCTTCTATCCGGGTCTGCGCATCGGCGTGCCAAGCCTCTCGGCGGCCGCGCAGACGCTGGCCGACGGAGGGTTCGACGCGATTCACGTCTGCTCGCCCGGTCCGACCGGTGTCGCCGGGGCGCTGCTCGGACGCGCGCTCGGCCTGCCGCTGATCGGCAGCTACCACACCGAGTTGACCGCCTACGCGCAACTGCGCTCCGGACAACAGCACCTGGCGGAGGCGATGCAGATGGCCGTCGGCGCCTTCTACAACGCCTGCGATCTCGTGCTCTCCCCCAGCCCCGCCTCAGACGTTGCGCTCGCCTCGATCGGCATGAGCGCGGAGAAGATAGTGCGCTGGGATCGCGGCGTCGATACCTCGCGTTTCGATCCCTCATTGCGTAGCGACGATCTGCGCGAGAGTTGGATGGAGGGGATGGCGTGCCCGGAGCATTCGCAGGCACAAGCCCGAGTCACCGATCCACCCCTGTCCCGAGGCGAGTGCCCACGGATCAACGTGCTCTATGCGGGCAGAATCACCCGTGAGAAGGGCGCGGAGCTACTTGCCGAGGCGTTCCTGGGCGCGCGTGAACAGGACCCGCGCCTGCACCTCGTACTTGCCGGCGGTGGACCAGAGCAGGAACGCCTGCGCGAACGCGTGGGGAAGCACGCGACCTTCCTCGGCTGGCTGCACGGCGAGGAGCTGGCGCGCGCATATGCCTCGGCGGACGTCTTCTTCTTCCCCAGCGCCACCGACACGTTCGGCCAGGTGATCCTCGAGGCGCAGGCATCCGGTTTGCCGGTGCTCGCGGTCGCCGCAGGCGGCCCATTGGAGCTGGTCGAGGACCGTGTCACCGGCCTGCTGCGCGACGCCGACAGCGCGCAATTGGCGAGCGCGCTGGTGGATCTGGCCGGCTCGCCGCTGTTGCGCGAGCGCTTGGCAAGCGCAGCTCTGGCAGCCGTGCGCGAGCGCACCTGGGAGCGGGCGCTCGAGCGTCTGTCAGCCGGCTATCGGCGTGCGCTCGACGGCCACACGCAAGCGCTCGACGGCGATCGCCTGGTCGCATGAGCCGCCACAGCCAACAGCCAAAGGCTCTCCGATGAGCACGCCGCGCCGCACCATCGCCGTGGCCCTGCACGACATCGAGCCGGCGACGTTCGAGCGTTGCGCACTGATCCGCGACTGGTTGGACGATCACGGCGTCGACCACGTTACGTTGCTTGTGATTCCCGCGCGAGACTTGCACCCGCTCGCGGAGCGCTCGCCGGAGATGGTGACCTGGTTGATCGAGCGCGAGCGTGGCGGCGACGCGATCGCCCAGCACGGCTTCCAGCACCTGCGTTCAGGAGCACGCGGGAGCGGCTCTTACCGGTCACTGCGCACGGTGAGCGCCGATCGTGAAAGCGAGTTCCTCGGCCTCGATCCGAACGAGACGCGGCGAGCGGTGGACGCCGGCTGGCGTTTGATGAAGCTCGCCGGGATCGAGCCGCGCGGCTTTGTCGCACCCGGCTACGCCTATACGCCCGCGCTCAAGCGCACGCTCGGCGAGCGCTTTCACTGGTGGGCGGCGCTGCTCGGCCTGCACCGCGCCCATCCCGCGAGTGCGGGGTCCTACCGTGACCATTCCGGCGGCGCAAGCGTCGCCGCCGAAGCCGAGCGCGCCTTGCTCGGACCGCCGATCTCGCTATCCAGCACTGGACGCCTACGACGCGCGCTCTCCCCCGCGCTGCTACGCGCCGGCGCGCTCATATCGGGCACGACGCTGCGTCTGGATCTACATCCCTCAGACCTCGAGCATCCCAACCACATGCTTGCGCTCGAGTGGGTGCTAAAACGCTCGGCCTGCACACGCGAAGCTGTTACCTATGAGCAGCTGGCGTCTGCCGCAATGTCTTGAGCTCAGTCGCTGCGTGTGGCGCCCTTCGCCGCGCGCCTGATCGAGAGCGCCAGTAGCACGAGCACTGCCAACGGCATGATCCACCACGCCGCAACCGAGGTTTCCGCCACCAGCGCGGTGAGCCCCAGCGCGAGCACGACACCCAATGCCGTGCGCCAGTCATCCCCAACGATGAAGTCCCATACGCCCAAAAAGAAAGCCTGCACGCGGTTCATACCCTCACCACTGTCAACTCGCCGGCCTCACCGACACCGACTGCTCGACAGCCGCCAGCGGCACCTTCCGACGCAACGTCCACACGATCGCATTCGCCACAAACAGCACACCCGGGATCAGCACCAGCAGCGCGGCGTCGCCGCCGGGCCAATTCGCCCCCGCGCCCTCGGCGCCCCAGAACATGCCGAAGGAGCTGAGCATCACGCCGACGGCGAACTTCATCGTGTTCTCAGGGATTCTGGCCAAAGGCGCACGTGCCGCCACACCGGCAGCTATCACCACGAGCACGGCGGCAGCTGCAGCCAAGACAGCCAGTGGGACGCGTTTCTGATTGGCGCCGAACGTCAACACGATGAACGCCACCTCCAGGCCCTCGAGCAGCACCCCCTTGAAGGAGATCGTGAAGGCGTAGCCGTCGAAGCCGGCCGGCTTACCGCCAAGCGCGCGGGCTGCTTCGGCCTCCTCGCGGAATATCTCGAGCTCGTCGTGCTTGGCCTTCAGGCCCGCCGAGCGCAGGATCGCCTTGCGCAGCCACTGCAGGCCGAAGATCAATAGCAGGCCGCCAACGACCACCCTCAAGACGCCGATCGGCAGCGCAGTAAGCGCTGGCCCAAGAGCCGCCACGATCGCGGCCAGCGTGAGCGTCGCCGCGCCGACGCCACTCAACGCCGAGGACCAGTTGCGCGTCGTGCCGACGGCGAGCACGATCGTCAGCGCCTCGACCGCCTCGACGGTGCAGGCGAGGAAGACGGAGACGGCCAGCCCGATCTCCGCACCGCTCATGCTTGTGATCTTTCTGGTTGAAGGTTCACGGTGCAGCGCCTACTCGTTCATGTCCGTAGCGCTCAGCTCAGCCATGCGGATAGCTCCTCGAGCGCGTCGGGGATCACGTAGTAGTAGGCCCACAGGCCCTGGCGCTCGGAGTCTACGATCCCAGCGTCGCGCAGCTTCTTGAGGTGATGGGAGAGCGTGGGCTGGGCGATGTCGAACAGGGGCACCAGCTCGCAGACGCAAACCTTGCCGGCGTGCTTGCGCAGCACGTCCACCAGCTGCAGGCGGATCGGGTCGCCAAGCGCTTTGGCCACCTCGGCCATGCGCAGCGCCTGCTCGCGCTGCACGTCGGGGTAGACGACAGGCTCGCAGCAGCGCTCGCCGGCCGGGCGCTTGGTCTTGGGGGTCAGCTCGAGGACAGGCAAATCGACGCTCATCAATCTACATATACCTATTGAAGTGGCAGATGTCAATGTAATAAGATCGGGCACACCATGACGGCGAGCGACCCCACCG
>DATHMQ010000057.1:0-23559 GCA_035486935.1 Solirubrobacteraceae bacterium | reverse complement strand
CGGCAGTCTAAAGTCGCCGGGCGTGAATCACAGCGACCCAGTCCAACAGGCCGAAAGCAAGCCATCTGCCGCCCGGCGCAGCAACCCCGTGAAACCCACAGAGCGAGCGACCCCTCTCCCCCAGGGAAATGCAATCCACCTGCACCCAACCGCCACGTTGGCCGAGCGGGTGCTGCTTCCGGGCGATCCGGGCCGCGCGCTCGCGCTCGCCCAATTCCTGCTCGAGAGCCCGCTCATGTTCAACCACAACCGCGGCCTGTGGGGCTATACCGGTACGGCCAGCGACGGCGAACCGCTCACGATCCAGAGCACCGGCATGGGCGGACCGTCCGCCGCGATCGTGCTGCACGAGCTGATCTCCATGGGTGTGACGCGAGCGATCAGGGTGGGTACGTGTGGAGCGCTTGACCCAGGGCTCGGCCTCGGCGACCTGGTGGTCGCGCGCGAGGCGATCGCCGCCGACGGGACGAGCTTGGCCCTCGGCGCCAAACAGCTGGCTTTCGCCGATCCGACCTTGGCCGAGGCCCTTGCTCGGGGGGCAGGCAGCCGGCGGGAGGGAACGCACCGCGAGGGCCGGATCGTAAGCACAGACCTCTTCTACGAGCGCGACTCGACACGCAATGCAAACTGGCAAGCCGAAGGGGCGCTGGCGGTGGAGATGGAGGCCGCGACGCTATTCACCCTGGGAGCCAACACGGGCATCCAAGTCGCCTGCCTGTTGGCGGTCAGCGACAACCTTCATCCAGATATACAACCTTCAGGTTATAGTCCGGAACTTGATGTCGGCGAAAACCTTCATCCAGACATACAACCTCCAGGTTATAATCTCCCCCTGCACGGATCCGTCGCGCGCATACGCATAGACGATGACGCGCTCACACAGGCAGCCGAGGCGATGGGCAGCATCGCACTGGGCGCACTGTCGGCTTAGCTCATGCGGTCTTCTTGGACTTTGCGGTCCGCGCCGCTCGCTTGGACGCCGGCTTCTTGGGCCCAACCGAGCTCTTGGCCGATGTCGAAGTCTTGGCCGAGGCGCTCCTGGCCGAGGCGCTGCTGCCCTGGGCGCGCTGAAGACTTGCCTGCGTCGAAGGCCTGCTCGGCGCCGACAGCTTGCTGCTGAGCGCCTTCAGCTGCTCCTCCATAGCCACCAGACGCCGTTCGACCGAGCCCTCGCTCAGCGCTCGGTTGATGCGATGTACCCCATCCTCAATGCCCTCCAGACGCTGCGATACCGAGCGCAGACGCCGCGTGAGCCGCTCGATGTCGGCGGCTGTAGGAATGTTCAATGCGCTCAGCGCCAGCTCCTGGGCCTGGGCCGCGCGCTCGCGCGCGTCGAACGCCCGACCGATCGTACCCGTGATCAGTGGGTTCTCGATCAGATCGACGAGCGCCCTGCCGATCTTGTCCTCGGTACCCGTGGTCAAGCGCTCGCGCAGCCCCGCAGCCGCCTTGTTTCCATCGGACATCGGCCAAAGAGTACCGTGCGCGTGTGCCCACGCGCCTTTTCACCTTCGTGCAGATGGAGCTTCCCTGGGAGCTGGGCCCGGCCGACGGCCGTTATCTGCTGCGCAAGCCGGTAGGACCTGACGGCAACGTACCCGAGCACGTGGTCGTGCTTTCGACGATCGGAGCCGAGCGCCGCGGCATGCTCGGCAAGCGCTCGCGCACGCGCCGAACCGACCCCGAGCCGGCCTCCGTACCCGTCGTCCGCGCCACCGTGGTCGACCCCGTACCGCTGTCGCTCGAGACCCAGGCAACCACCTGGCTGAAGCAGCTCGACCCCGAGCGGGAGGCGCACGCGGCCGCAAGTGTGCTCAACCGCGTCCTCTACGCGCATCGCATCGCAGGCGCAGCCCCGCACGTCCACGAGATCTCCCCAACCCAGGCACTGGTCTTGCGCGCCGGCTTCGGCGAGGGCGAGCAGGTCGCCGACGGCCTCTGGAGCGACGCGCGCGAGCTCGTGCTCTCACGGCGGCGAGCCGGCAAGCGTGCAAGCGTGTTGCGCCCACAGGAGCGCCTTGCGCTGCTCTTGTCGGGGCGCAGCGACGTGCTCTTGTGCGAGGAGCTCGCGCTGCGCGCACGTCTGGATCTCGACCAGGGCAGACTCGAGCTAGGCGCGATCGAGCTGGATCGCGCATATGTGGTGGCACTGCGCGAGCTCCCAAAGGAGCGGCGAGCAGACCTGCAGGTACGCATCGAGGAGCTGCGCGAGCTGAGCGCCGGCGTGGCCGCGAGCGCCCAAGCGCCGGCGCCTGAGGAGAAGGTCGTGCGCCATGCGCTCGAGCGGCTCGAAGCCGCCCTGAGAGCTCGCACCGCGACCGGATTCGGCTCGTCGTAGAGTTCTTGGCGATAGATCTGCCCGTAACACACCCCTGTTACCGAACACCCTTCATCGAACACTCCGTATGAGCGAAACAGACCCCCTTACCGAGCACTCCTATGACCAAGGCTAAGGTCCAATGACGACGCGCGAAGCGAGGGAAACGCTCGATGACCGTTGACCCAACCGCCACGGCGATCGGCACATGGAGCGGAGGACGCTTCATGCACTTCGGCGAGCCCCTGGAGGACGAGCGTCTGCTTGCGTTGCTTCGACCCGGCAATGGGATCGACACCGTGATGAGCGCCGACGCCTACGGCGCCGGCGAGGCCGATCGCCTGCTCGGCCGCGCGATCGCGGACGTGGATCGCGACAGCTTCTGCCTGGTCGGCGCGATCGGGCACGACTTCTATGAGGGCGAGCGCGACGGCGCCAAGGGCTTTCCGCGCTTCACCGACCCACGCCTGCGCGGCGAGCGCGACTACGGCGCCTACATCCGCATGGCCGCCGAGCGGAGCCTAGAGCGCCTCGGAGTTGAGCGCTTCGACCTGTTGATGCTGCATAACCCCGACCGCACCGGCTACACGAACGCAAGCGTTTGGGAGGGAATGCAGGCTTTGCGCGAGGCGGGCCTCACACGCCTGCTTGGGGTTGCTCCCGGCCCGGCAAACGGCTTCACGCTCGACTTGATCGACTGCTTCGAGCGCTTTGGCGAGCTGATCGACTGGGCGATGATCATCCTCAGCCCGATGGAGCCGTGGCCGGGCGAGTTGGTGCTCGACGCAGCCACAACTCACGACGTGAAGCTGATCACGCGCGTGGTCGACTACGGCGGCCTGTTCCACGATGACGTACGTCCGGGTCATGAATTCGCCCAGTACGACCACCGCAAGTTCCGCCCAGCCGGTTGGGTGGAGGCAGGGATCGACAAGCTCGAGCGCATGCGTCCCTATGCCGAGCGTCATGGGTTGACGCTGCTGCAACTCGCCTGCCAGTGGAACCTTGCGCACCCGGCCGTCCGCTGCGTGGCGCCCACGCTGATTCAGGAGAGCTCGAGGTCCGCTACCGCGCAAGCAAAAGCAAAAGCAAAAGCAAGCCAAACATCGCGGTCTGGCCTTCCAAAGGCAATCGAGGACAAGCGCACCGAGCTCGGGGCGCTGCCCGCGCAGCCGTTGCTCAGCGAGGCCGAGGTTGCCGAGCTGCGCGCGATCGGCGACAACAGTGGCTCGATGATGCTGAAGGGAGCAAGCGTCGAATACGAGGGTGAGCGACTTGCCGACCGCTGGCAGCTCGACGAGCAGCTCCGCCGGCTGGCCGCACGCTGGGAGATCGCGCCGCGGCGCGATCTCGTCAAGCTCAGCTGAGAACCGGCCAGAAGAACCAGCCAGACGCTCAGGCAGACGGTCGCTCGGCAGACACAGACGTTGGCGAAACAGCTCCCGCCCAGTTCTCCAGGAAGGCCTCGCATTCCTCCACGTCGAGCGGGCGTGCGAACAGGAAGCCCTGGCCGGTGTCGCAGCTCTCCTCGCGCAGCAGGCTGAGCTCCTGGGCTTGCTCGATGCCCTCGGCGAGTGTCTCGATCGAGAGCGACTTGCCGAGCTGCACAAGTGTCCTGATCAGCGTCTCACCTTCGGCGTCGTTGCTCATTTTCGAGATGAACGAGCGGTCGATCTTCAGAGCGTCGACCGGGAAGCGCTGCAAGTAGGCAAGCGAGGAGTAACCGGTGCCGAAGTCGTCGATCGCGACTCGCACCCCGATTTCCTTGATCGATGCGAGGCGACCGGCTGTCTCCTCGGCGTTGGCCATGATCGTCGTCTCGGTGATCTCGATCGTCAGCTGCTCGGGCTCCAGACCGGACTCGCTCAGGGCATCTCTGACCTCGTGGACGAACTCGTCGCGGTCCAACTGTCGTGCGGCAACATTGACGGCGATGCCGACCTCACGACCGGCGTCGCGCCATTCGGCGCCCTGACGGCAGGCCTCGCCCAGAACCCATCTTCCGACCTCGACGATCAGGCCTGTCTCCTCCAGCAGCGGCACGAAGTCGTCGGGCTGAACGATGCCGCGCGTGGGATGGCGCCAGCGAATCAGAGCCTCCATACCCGTGGGCACCATTTCGCGCAAGTCGAAGGTGGGCTGGTAGACGACGAAGAACTCGTCTTTCTCGAAGGCGTCGCGCAGGTCCATCTCCAGTTCCATGCGGCTTTGGACGGCATCCTGCATGCCCGACTCGAACACCACGTAGCCGTTCTTGCCGTCCCACTTGGCGCGGTACATGGCGATGTCGGCGTCGCGCAAGAGCTCTTCGGCGGTGGCCCTCTCGCCCATCGCAACCCCGACGCTGGCGGTGACGACCAGGCGCGTGTTCTCTGCACCCTTCAGTTTGAAGGGCTGCTTGAGCGCGCCGAGCAGCCGCTCGGCGATCAGCTCGGGGCCGGCGGCAAGCGACATGCCTTCGGCGACGACCACGAACTCGTCGCCACCGAGGCGCCCGAGCGCATCGATATCGCGCACGACCGCCTCCAGACGCGCCGCCACGGCACGCAGCAACTGGTCGCCGATGCCGTGTCCGAGCGTGTCGTTGATGTGCTTGAAGTTGTCGAGATCGACGAACAGCGCAGCCACAGGTGTCTGGTTGCGTCGCGCGCGCACAAGCATCTGCTCGACGCGGTCGAGGATCAGCGTGCGATTGGGCAGGCCCGTGAGCGCATCGTGAGTCGCCATGAAGGCAAGCTCCTCCTGGCGGCGATGCAGCTCCTCGTGGGCACGACGGCGCTCGACCTCGAAGGATTGGCACATGCGCACGAGCGTCACGTCGAGGCTGCGCTGGAGCATCGAGAGCGCCCGGTCGAGAGCCGTCTCGGAGAGCTCGAGCTGGGCGCCTATCTCACAGATCACATCCGCGGCGGCGTCGCGCCAGCGCAGGCAGCGCTTGGTGACCTCGTTGAGCGGCGCTGCCCGTTGCGCGGCGAGCTGGCCGAAGATGTTCCACGACTCGTGGCCAACCTCGCGCGCCACCTCGGCGCCCTCGCCGGCGGTCCACCTGGCGAACGCGACGGTGGAGACCGTGCCGACCTTGACGAAGCTCTCTTCGACGATCGGCTCGAGCACGACAGCCGATTCCTCGTTGCGCCTGACGATGCCGCTCACGACATCGTCGGTTCGCCCGTTGAGCATCTCGCCGAGGCGCTTGAGCTGATGCTCCAGCTCCATGCGGGCAGCCACGGAGGCCTGCTCGCCCTCAGATCCAATCTTTGGGATTGTCATGGACGAATGCGTCGGCACATGAGCCCGATACCTTGAGTCCAAGGGCCGACCCTGAACGCAATGCCGGCCTTCAGCGACCCTGAAAGCGTGGCGCGCGCTTGCCGAGGAAGGCCGAGATGCCCTCCTTGGCGTCTTCGCTGCCGAAGGCGGTAGCGAAGCCGCGCTTCTCCGCCTCGATGCCCGCGTCGAGATCGCCGGCGCCGGAGACGCGCTTAATCTGCTCCAACGCCACAGGCGCCTGACCCGCCAAGCGGCGTGCCCAGGAGAGAGCCGTGTCGAGCAGTTCGTGATCCTCGACCATGCGGTTGACGAGCCCCAGTTCGAAGGCCTCTTCGGCCATGATCGGGTCGCCGACCAGGTTCATCTCCAGAGCCTTGTTCTCGCCTACGAGCCGCGGCAGCCGCTGGGTGCCGCCGAAGCCGGGGATGATGCCGAGCTTGATCTCCGGCTGGCCGAAGATGGCGGAGCGCGCGGCGATGCGTACGTCGCAGGCCATCGCGAGCTCGCAGCCACCGCCGAACGCGAGCCCGTTGACGGCCGCGATCGTGGCGATTCCAGCCGAGCCGAATTCGCGCAAGAGCGCATGAGCGGCGTGAATCAGCTGCTCACCCGCCTGCTCGTCCATTGCGGTGAACGCCTTGATGTCGGCACCCGCGCTGAACAGGAACGGGTTGGAGGAGGCGATTACGAGCGCGTGCACGTTCGTGTCCTTGACCTTGCTCCAGACCTTGCCGAGGTCCTCGATCGCCTGTGGGGAGATCGAGTTCATCTGACCGTTGGCAAGCCAGGCGATCGCGACGCCGTCGGGGCGCGTCTCGAGCTTGACGACCTCGGCCGGCTGCTCTGCGTCGGGCTGGGGGTAGGCGTAAAAGCCCTGGCCGCTCTTCTGCCCCAGCCGGCCCTGCGCCACCAGACGGCGCAAGATCGCCGGCGGGGTAAACCGCTCGCCGTAGCGCTCGGCGGCGTTCTCTAGGCGCTCGAGCACCGAGTCGAGCCCTTCGACGTCGGCCTTCATGAACGGCGGCATCAGGCCGCGACGGGGGTCGAGGCCGGCGCCGGCCATCATCCCGAAGTCGATGTCGCGGTGAGTGGCAACGCCCTCCTGCAAGACGAGCGCGGCCTCGACGAATGTCTTGAGCGTGAGCAGCTCGACGATCTCGGCCACGTCGGGGTTGGCGTCGCCTTTGAGGTTGGCCTCACCCGCGGGGCTGTAGACGCCGTCGCCGCCGGTCTTGGCGCCAAGCTTGCCTTCGGAGACGAGCTTTTGCATGCCCTTCGGCACATAGAAGCGCTCGTCGCCGTAAGCGTCGGCAACGTGTTCGGCCACGTGCAGCACCGTGTCGAGACCGAGCAGGTTGACGAGGAAGTAGGGACCCATCGGCACCACTCCGGCCGCACCGATGCCCTCGTCCATCGCCTTGATCGAGAGTTTCTTCTCCTCCTGCTCGCGCCAGATCTCAGACATTCCCGCCATCAGGATGCGGTTGACCACGAAGCCGGGAACCTCCAGGCAGGCGATCGGCTGCTTGCGGATCGCCTGAGCAAAAGTGAGCGCGGCGGTGACGGTTTCAGGTGAGGTCTCGTCACCCTCGACGATCTCCACGAGCGGCATCACCGAAGCGGGATAGAAGTAGTGGAAGCCGACGACCTTGTCGGGGCGCAGCGTGGCCTCACCAATCTCCCCGATCGACAGCGAGGAGGTATTGGAGGCGAGGATCGCGTGACCGGGCGTGACCGCGTCCAGCTCGGCGAACACCGCCTGCTTGATCTCCATGCGCTCGGGCACCGCCTCGATCACGAAGTCGACGTCGCCGAAGGCAGCGTATGAGGTCGTGCCGTCGATGCGCCCGAGGATCTCCTCGATCTGGGCGGCGCCCTGCTCGGCGGTGATGCGCTCCTTCTTGACGCGCTTGCCAACCTGGCCCTCGGTCACTTTGCGTGCCTCGTCCAAGCCCGCCTGCACGAGATCCTGATTGATGTCCTTGAGCACGACCGGGAAGCCGGCTGCGGCGATCGTCTGCGCGATCTGCCCGCCCATGGTGCCCGCCCCGACGACGGCGGCCTTGAACACGAACATGCTGGTCTCCTCTGGTTAGGTAGTGCGGAGCGGGACCGGCGAGCCGATTAGACGGTCGCCGGCTCCTCGACGCGGCGCGGAAGCAGCGTTTCGCGTGCGATCACAAGACGCTGAATCTGCGAGGTGCCCTCGTACAGCTGCATGATCTTGGCGTCGCGGAAGAGCTTCTCGACCGGGTACTCCTTGATGAAGCCGTAGCCGCCGTAGACCTGCACGGCGTCGGTGGCGATCTTCATCGCGGCGTCGGCGGCGAAGCGCTTAGCGTGCGAAGAAACGAGCGTGTTGCGCTGACCGCTGTCCAGCAGGTACGCCGACTTCCAGGTGAGTAGGCGCGCGGCCTCGATTTCGGTGGCCATATCGGCGATCATGAACTGGATCGCCTGGTGCATCGCGATCGGCACGCCGAACTGGACGCGTTCGCGCGAATAGTCGGTGGCGAACTCGAACGCGGCGCGGGCGATACCGGTCGCCATCGCGGCCACTCCCGGGCGTGTGCGGTCGAGCGTCATCATCGCGAGCTTGAAGCCGGCGTTTTCCTCGCCGAGCAGGTTCTCAGCGGGGACCTCGACGTCGTTGAAGGAGATCGTGGCGGTGTTGGAGGCACGCTGTCCGAGCTTGTCCTCCTTCTTGTCGACCACGACCCCCCAGTCGCGCTCGACAACAAAGGCCGAGATACCTCGGTGGCCGGCCTCCTTGTCGGTCTTGGCGTAGACCGTGTAGTAGTCGGCGTAGCCGCCGTTGGTGATGAAGCACTTGGAGCCGTTGATGACGTACTTGTCGCCTTTCTTGACGGCCGTCGTGCGCATACCGGAGACGTCGGAGCCCGCGTCGGGCTCGGTCAGGCAGAAGGAGGCGAGCTTGGGCGCTTCGGTGAGCATGCCCAGGTACTTCTTCTTGGTCTCCTCAGAGCCACCGAGCGCGATCGGCGCGGTTGCAAGGCCGTTGCAACCGAGCGAGGTCTGAATGCCGGAGCAGCCCCAGGAGAGCTCCTCCTCAATCAGGCAGCCATCGAGGTAGCCGGCGCCGGGTCCGCCGTACTCCTGGTCGATGTGGGTGTTCATCAGACCTACGTCCCAGGCCTTCTGGATGATGTCCGCCGGCCAGGTGCCGTCCTTGTCGTACTCCCAGGCGACCGGCCGGATCTCTTTCTCGGCGAAGTCGTGGGCCATTTCGCGAAGGTTCTTCTGCTCGTCGGTGAGCGTGAAATCGACCATGGTCTGGTGTTCTCCTAGGACGGGCGCGGGGAATAGATTGACTGGTCAGTCAACCCAGAGAGTATCGAAGTAGGCCACAATCAGACGATGGAACCGTTCACAGTCGTAGTGGTCGGCGCGGTGGTGCTGTTCGTGCTCGTCGGCATCGGCTCGTTCCTTGCCGGGGGCAGCATGTATGACAAGATCGGCGAAGGCGGTCTTTCGATGGGCCAGAGCAGCTCAGGGCCGCCACCGAACTCGCCGTTGGCTCGTGCCGAGCGCGAGCAGGAGATCCGCCAGATGCTGCAGGCACGCAGCGACAGACAGGTGCGCCAAGGCGGTGTAGCGCTTGACATCGACGCCGAGCTCGCGCTGCTAGAAGAGCCGACGGATGGAACACCTGTCGGCAAACACGACATTGGGCTGACCGAAGAGGTGCGCCAACTCGTGACAGCGCGCAACGAACGCAGGGTGCGCAGTGGCGAAGAGCCGATGGACGTCGAGTCAGAGGTTCGAAGAACCCTCGAAGAACTCGACCCCTGAGGGCCGTTGACACTGCGTGCTACGGCGTCCTCCCTCCCTCATGTGCTAAAGCACATTTCGGTCAGTGCGTCCTTGTATCACTTGGTCAACAGCCCTCAGAAGCCATTGATCGCAAGACAAGAATCAGCCTCCGGAGAGTTCTTCGAGTGTGCCCGAGTTCGTGCCGGAGCCCGAGGTGCCCTCGAGCACGCCGACGAGCTGTTGCAGCGCCGGGAGCAGCTGGCTCGACGGCTCGACGTTTGTCGGCGCGCTGATCGTCTGCTTTTTGTTGAGGTCTGAGAATTCGAGCTGGACTGTGAGATTGGCGTTGCTGAGACCGTCGAACAAGCCCTGCGTCTGCGGCGTGCCCGTGATGGCCGCCGTGACTTCCAGACGGCGCAGCATGTGGTCGCTCGCGCCCGTGTAGACATCGACGTGGGCGGACTTGATCGATTTGGCCAGTTCATTGATGATGGTTGGCGACAGTGTGCCCCCGGCACTCGAAGCTCCCGGCACCGAGTCCAAGCCAAGCGAGCTGCCGGCCTGCGAGAGTTTGGTCACATCGGCCAGGAAGGCGGGTATGTCCACCGCCGCGATTAGATGAATCGTGGCTTCGCCGCCTACCGTGACGTTGCCGACCTTGGTCGGATTCGACAGCCAACGACCCGGTTCGATGCCTAGTGAGGAGAAGGTCGAGCGGACCTTCGCGCTTGACGCCTTCTTGGTGGCTTGCGCGTAGCTTGCTTCGAGCGCCTTGTACGTATTCGACGGAGTCGAGAACCACGTGCCGGCCAGCTCGACGAACAACGCCGAGCCGGTCGAGGTGGCGCCCGCTTGGAGGGTGTGACCGGCGGCGCCGAGCTGCAGCTGGAGGGCAAAGCGAGGGAGCTTGCCGACACCGACGCTTTCAAACGGGCCGCTGAGGGTCACCGCGAGTGGTTTGGTCGACGCGCTCGATCCTGTGCTCGATCCGCCGGCGCCGAGCGCCAAGGAGAGCTTGACGTTGCCGCTTTCGATTTGCTTGTGCCCGGAGAAGGTTTCGTCGAGCAGCGCCTGGGCGCTGCCGGAGGAGTCGCCGCCGCATGCCGAGAGCAGGCAGCCACAGAAGATTGCGAGCAGCAGCGCAACTGCTGCTCGTACGGTTGTGTTCTTCAGGAGTGTCCTCAACGCTTCGACCCGGTCGGCGCGCTGCAACGTTTGCTGCGACGCCCGACGCGGATGAGCCTAGCATCAGGCCGATGCATTCCAAGCCACTGCGCGCCCGCGTCCAGGGGACGAGATCGCGTGTTCGCCCCAGCGGGCACCTGCTTGCGCTTGGGCTCGCTGTTGTGGTACTGGCGAGCCTGACCGTACTTGCCGGCGGCGCTGGCGCCACCGGGCGCGTGACCGTGACCGCTGCGCTTCAGCGGCTGCAGCAGAGTGGCGCGATCACTCAGGCCACCTACGCCAAGTACCAGGGGGCCTTCAGTGCAGCCAAGAGCTCGCTGCGCAAACTATCCGGGACTCGGGCGGCCGAACTCGGTGCGGTGATGGCCAACGTCGAAGCGATGGCCTCGAGCAACCAGCTGATCCCCTCGCGTCTTCCCGTCGTTTTCACCACGCTCGAACGCAACCGGCAGTGGTGGACGACCGAACGGCTTTTGGGCGCCGACCAGCGCGTGTACTTCAGCGGCAGCAAGCTGGTTTGGGAGTACTACCCCGGCCAGGGCATCGAGATCCAGTGGCTGGCGACGTTCGGCAAGGCAAACGCCTACTTCCTCGACAAAGAAATCACGACGTTGAAGGAAGTGCTCAACGAAGCCATTGCGCTCGCCACTCAGCGCGCCGGTGGGATCGCCTGGGAATACATGTTCCAGTTCGACGGCGGGCTTCCGCCCTGGACCAGCGGGCTCTCGCAAGGGACGGCGCTGCAAGTCTTCTCTCGCGCTTGGAGCGTGACCCACGAACAGGTCTACCTGACTGCCGCACAACAGGCGCTTGGCATCTTCGAGCAGCCGCCGCCTGTCGGCGTGAGGGTCGCTACCCCCGCCGGCGCTCATTACCTGGAGTACACATACGCACCAAGCGAGCGGATCCTCAACGGCTTCATCCAGAGCCTCGTCGGGCTCTACGAATACACGAAGCTGACCAAGGATCCCCTGGGCCAACAGCTGTTCGAAGCCGGCGACGCCGAGGCGCGCGCGGAGGTGCCCCACTACAACACCGGAGCCTGGTCGATGTATGACCAGCATTCCGAATCGGATCTCAATTATCACGAACTGCTTGCGGAATTCCTCGAACACCTGTGCGAAAAGACGAGCAAGGGCGAGCCGTTGACGCCGACCACCGGGCAGATTCCGGGCGACCAGATCTACTGCACGACGGCCAAGGAATTCCGTGCGGACGAGAAGACGCCGCCCGCGATCGAACTGCTGACACAGAGCGTGCGCACGGGCGAACGTGCCGGCGTACAGATCAAGTTGTCGAAGGTCTCGAGCGTCAGCATGGTCGTCAAGCTCGGCGAAAAGACCGTCTGGACCAACGGCGCGACCGTCGAAGGCGGCAAGCCGCGGCTGCTGTGGGTGACGCCCTCGAAAGCTGGGACCTACTCGGTTGGGCTCAAAGCCGTCGACCTTGCCGGCAACGAAGAAGTCGCGACAGGGACGATCGTGGTTAAGACTTCCTCCAAAGGAGGGGCTAAGAGCGCCCGTGCAGCAAAGTTCGCGCCGTTGGAGCGTATCTCGCCTCCGGCGCGGCGGCAGCCTATTCTTTGAGCCTGCCCATGCCGGACGCTGTGCCCCATACCTGGATCCTGACCGCTTCGCCCGAAAACCACGAGGCCACGCGTGCCCATGGCTTCAGCGTGATCGGGATCAAGGAGCGCAACCGCCCGCGTGCACTGCAGATCGAGCCTGGGGATCGCATCGTCCTTTACCTGACGAAGGTGATGAGCTTCGCCGGCAGCATCGTCGTCACCGGTGAGATGTACGAGGACCGCACGAAGCTGTGGCCCGGCAAGCCCGGCAAAGCCGACGCCTACCCCTGGCGCTTTGCCACCGAGCCCGAGATCGTGCTGGAGCAGGACGAGTGGGTACCGGCTGAAGAGCTCGCGACCAAGCTAGAGCACATCCGCAAGTGGCCAGCCGAGCACTGGAAGCTCGCCTTCCAGGGTCAGCTGCGGACGATCAGCGAGAAGGACACAAAGCTGCTGGTCAAGCGGCTTCGCAAGGCCGCGGTCACCCATGCTTGACCCTCTGGCAGGCAACGGCTGAGGCCTGACCAAGCTTGGGGCATGCCATATGCCTGCGGCGGCAAACTCCCCGATAGCCGCTAGCTCGTGAGGGACTTCAGCCGGTTCGCGGCGGGACTTTCAGAGCCGAGTATGCGCTCGAGCCATATGACGGCCCGCGGCAGCTCCAATGCTCCCGCGGCGACGATCTCCTCTATGTCGGCCCAGTCCTTCGTGCGATCGAACAGTGCCTTGAACACAGCCAGAGCGGTGCAGTCGAGCACTGGAATCGTGCGGCCTTCGAACGGCACTGAGCGCACGCCGTCGGCTACCTCGGCGTGAAACCTGTGGATGTCGAGGAACACGTCGATTGGCGTGTCCTCCCACCAGACCCTCACCTGGCCCTCGCTTGCAGCCGTGAAGACGTCGGTCTCGGTGACCGTGACCGGGCCGGGAAGGGCAGACAGTGCCTCGCCGGCCCTCGTTGGATCTACGAATACGTTGACATCGAGGTCGCGTGTGCCGCGCGGCTCTTGCGTGCAGTATGCGAGTGCGATCGCGCCGCCGAAAGCGTGCGGCAGCTCAGCGGTGGTGAGGGCATCGTGGACCGCCAGCAGGCGACTGCCCAGCAAGCTCATCGCGCCAGGCGAGCAAGCGACGGGTACGCGAGCGGCCCTCGCCGGCGCGCCGGGAGCGCCTCGGCCAGATCGAGAACCTGAGCAAGTATGCGCGCCGCACGCGCCGGGTCTACCGGGGGTGCTGCCGATCCGAGTCGTAGCTCCAGACCACCGGCCGCGGCCAGCCTCGCGAGCGCATCGACACCCGGCTGACGATGGCCGTGCTCATAGGCGCTCACCACAGACCTCGTCAATCCCGCCCGTCGCGCGAGCTCGGCCGGACGCAGGCCGCTGCGTCGCCGAATTTCGCCGATCAATTGTGGGGCCACCATCGTGATCATCATACAGCCAATGTTAGCGAATTCGCTAACAAGTCAAGTTGTTTTGCGGGATCGGCGCGCACTTTGACGACCAACGCTCGACACAGGCGGACTCGATACTGCTGCTCGCGGGCGACTTCGATCTTGCGCTGCACCGCGCCATACAATCGATCTATGCCGTACGACGCCCCCAGCTGCGCACGCGTATGACGCGCATAACACGCGCCTGGGGGGCGCTTGCGCCCGAGCAGCGCATCGCCACGGTGTCGGCGCTGGCATTGCTCGTCACGATGTTCCTGCCTTGGTATGACCTGCAGTCGCTGGACCGCAAGAGCGACGCGATCTACTCGCACTCGATCAGCGCCTTCGGCGACGTATCGTTCGTGGAGGCCGCTGTGTTCCTAGTGGCGGCCGGTGTGGTCGCGCTGATGTTCGCGCGTGCCGAGCGACGCGACTTCCACATGCCCGGCAGCGACGGTGCTGTCGTGATGGCCGCCGGCGCTTGGGCTGCCCTGTTGATCTTCTACCGCGTCTTCTCGCGCCCCGACGGCCACGGCTATCCCGTCGGCATCGAATGGGGGTTCTTCCTTGCGTTCGTAGCGGCCGGCACGCTTGGCTACGCCGGCTGGCGCATGCGCGCCGCGAACACGCCCGAGATGCCGCTGATGCGTCCCCGAGGGAGTCGACGACGCACATCCAGCGACGAGGACATCACGGCCGTCACTCCTTCCCCACGACGTACCTCACGTGCGAGACCGGTCGCGATGCGGCCCTCCCCGCCTCCGGCGGAGGACAGCCCACCCCCGACGCGGGACTCCGACCCATCCAGAGACATCACAACGGTCGTGGAGCACGACTCCCATCCGTCCGAGGACATCACAACGGTCGTGGAGCACGACTCCGATCCCTCCGAGGACATCACAACGGTCGTGGAGCAGAGCCCCCGAGCACCTCGAAGCACCAACCCATCCCCCACATCCAGACGGCCCACCGCTCCACCCAAGCGGCCCCGCTTTCCTCCCGGCCCTTCCGAGCAGCTTTCCTTCGACGACTCGCCCGCCGAGCCGGAGGAGCATTGAGGGACCCCTATCATTCTCCCGACGATGCCTCCTGAGGGACCCCTCTCCTCCGCCGAGGTCGCCGACGGCCTGAGCTCGGTCGGCTACCTACCGAGCGAGTCGACCGCGCTTGTCGCCTTCCTCGCCACCAAGCTCGGCAAGCCCGTGCTCGTGGAGGGGCCGGCCGGCGTCGGCAAGACCGAGCTGGCCAAGGCACTGGCGCGGTATCTGGGTCGCGAGTTGATTCGCCTACAGTGCTACGAGGGGCTGGACGAGGCCAAGGCCCTATACGAGTGGAATTACCGTAAGCAGCTGCTACGCATCCAGGCCGAGGCGTCTGGCACCGGCTGGGAGGCCGTCCAGGAGGACATCTTCGGCGAGGAGTTCCTGCTCGCGCGGCCCTTGATGAGCGCGATCGCCTCCGAGCAGCCAGTGGTCCTGTTGATCGACGAGATCGACAAGACCGACCAGGAGTTCGAGGCGATGTTGCTCGAGGTGCTTTCGGACTTTCAGATCTCGATCCCCGAGCTCGGCCGTGTCACCTCCACCACCCACCCAGTGGTGCTGCTTACCTCGAATAACTCGCGCGAGCTCACCGAGGCGCTTAAGCGCCGTTGTCTGTACCTATGGCTCGACTATCCCTGCCTCGAGCACGAGCTCGCGATCGTCAAGCTGCACGCACCCGACCTGTCCGACGCGGTGGCGCGCCGACTGGTCGAGGTGGTGGGCATGGTGCGCGAGCTCGACCTCAAGAAGCCCCCTTCGATCGCCGAGTCGATCGACTGGGCACGCGCGCTGCTCCTGCTCGGCGCACAGGACATCGACGCGACCACCTTCAACGAGACGATGTCGGTGATCGTCAAGCACCGCACCGACATGGACATCGTCGCCGAGCGCGTCGGGCTGAAGCTGGCCGAGGCCGCCGATGTCCAACCAGCCTGAGGGCATAGCCGCCAGCCTGCTGGAGTTGGGGGAGCAGCTGCGCGCTGAGGGGGTCGCGGTCGGCACCTCGGAGTTGCTGGACGCCTTTGCGGTACTGCGCGAGATTCCCTGGACAGCGCAGGGCGAGTTTCGCGAGGCGCTGGCCGCGACGCTTGCCAAGAGCCAGGACGACCGACGCATCTTCGAGCTTGTGTTCGACCGCTTCTTCTTCCGTGCGGTGGAGATCGCCGCGGTGCGCGAGGGGGTCGACGAGGGCAACACGTCATCGGCCGACCTCGGCGAGCTATCGGAAACCGAACTCGATGCGCTGCGCATGCAGATCGCCGCCGCGCTTCGCGACGGCGCCGAGGGCGCCATGCGCGACCTCGCACGTATGGCGATCGCCACCTTCGGCCAAACCGAGCAGGGCAGCGGCGTGATCGGCGTGGACGTGCAACGCATCCGCCGCGCGCTCGGTCTGCGTGCCGAGCCCCAACCCGACCTTCCCTCTGACGACCCCCGCTCAGGCGGCGTGCCGCGCGACGCGCTGCGCCGCTTCGAGGCGCTGATGCGTCGCGAGCTGGAACGCCGGCAGGTGCAGCGCTCCGGGCGTCTTCCTGCTGCTCGCCCGTTGGGCGAGCTCGACCGCGCACTGCCCTCCGGCCCACTTGCGGACCTCGCGGCGGTGCACCGTGTTGTGGCGCAGCTGCGCAGACGCCTGGCCACGCAGGGCAAGCAGAATCGCGGACACCGCCACCACGCGCACGTGGACGTGCGTCGTACGATGCGCGCTTCCCTGCAAACCGGCGGCGTCCCCGTAGAGCTGCGCTTTCGCCCGCGCCGCCCGCGCCGCCCGGAGATCTATGTGCTGTGCGACGTCTCCACGAGCGTCACCTCCGCTTCGGTGTTCTTCCTGTCGGTGCTGCACGCATTGCACGACTCGTTTCGCAAGATGCGCTCGTTCGTGTTCATCGAGCGCATCAGCGAGGTCACCGACGTGTTCGAGCACGAGCGCGATTTCCGCGCGGTGAGCGAACGTATCTCGAGCGACGCCGGTGTGGCCGACATCTCCGGCTACACCGACTATGGGCGTGTCTGGTCCGAGCTCCTGGATCTGATCGCCGACGATATGAGCCCACGCGCAACCGTAATCGTGCTCGGCGACGCGCGAACCAATGGCCGCGACCCGCGCGCCGACCTCTTCGGCCAGGTGGCCGCGCGCGCCGGACGCACTTTCTGGCTGAACCCCGAGCCGCGCCTGTACTGGAATTACGGCGACTCGGTGATCGCAGCCTACGAGCAGTACTGCACGGCGTTCGAGTGCTGGACGACCGCGCAACTCGAAGATTTCGTCAAGGCCTTGACGCGACCGGTCGTGAGCGCCTAGCGCTAGCATCGAAGGCCAGCAAGACAATCAGGGGAGCTGACGGAAGTCGGCTGAGATGGCGCATGCGACCCGGCGCCGACCCTTCGAACCTGTGGGGTAATGCCCGCGGAGGGAGCGCTGTGCAGACCCAAGTGAAGTCCCGCGAACGCCAGGCGCACGACGCACGCAGCATGAGCGA
This sequence comes from Solirubrobacteraceae bacterium, assembly GCA_035486935.1. GTDB lineage: Bacteria > Actinomycetota > Thermoleophilia > Solirubrobacterales > Solirubrobacteraceae > Palsa-744. The sequence goes on along the minus strand of DATHMQ010000057.1, from coordinate 6,491 downwards.
CGTGGTCAGCCTCGGCAACGTGCGCCGCGCCTACGTCGATCGTCGTGGTGAAACCGTGCAGGCGCTTACCGACATCTCGCTGCAAGCGGCTCGCGGAAGCGTACTGGCGGTGGTGGGCCCGAGCGGCTGCGGCAAGACGACGCTGCTGGAGCTGATCTGCGGACTGCAACAGCCCGACAGCGGCAGGATCCAGTGCGAGCCGGCGGTACTGATGCCTCAGCGCGACCTGCTGCTGCCTTGGCTCAGCGCTGTAGACAACGCGGCGCTTGCACTGCGAATCGCGGGTGTCCAGCGCGCGCGGGCGCGCAAGCGGGGCGCAGGCCTTTTCGAGGAGTTGGGCCTCGCGGGCTTCGAGAGCGCGCGCCCATACGAGCTCTCGGGCGGGATGCGCCAGCGCGTGGCATTCGTGCGCACGCTGCTCTCCGGCAAGCCTGTGCTGTGCCTGGACGAGCCCTTTGGCGCACTCGATGCGATCACCAGGCAGGAGATGCAGGAGTGGTTGACGGGCGCGCTCGTGCGTGAGCCGCGCACCGTGGTGCTCGTGACGCACGACGTCGAGGAGGCAATCGTGCTCGCCGACCGCGTTGCGGTCCTCTCCCCCCGTCCGGGGCGCGTCGTGGCCGAGCTGAACGTGGACCTACCCCGCCCGCGCTCGCGCACCGACGCGACGGTGATCGAGTTGCGCGAGCGGGCGATGCAGACACTGGCCGCGAATAGGGCCCCATGAGACGCGGGTTTGCAAACGTGCTGCCCCCGCTGCTGCTCGGGCTCGCTTTCCTCGGCGCTTGGGAGCTGTATGTGGACCTTCAGGGCGTGGACCCATTGTTGCTGCCGGCACCGCATGCGATGTTCGCCGAAATGTGGAACAACGCCGGCCTGCTGTGGTCGAACTTCACGATCACAGCCAAGGAGGTCGTATTCGGGCTCGCTTTGGCGCTCCTCGGCGGCTTTGCGATGGCCGTAGCAATTCACATGTGGACGCCGATGCGTCGCGCCATCTATCCGCACACTGTCGGCTCGCAGGCGATCCCGATCGCGGTGATCGCGGCGCCGCTGTGCTTTTGGTGGGGCTTTGGCATCTTTCCGAAGCTGGTCGTGATCGCGTTGATCTGCTTCTTCCCGGTGGTCGTGACCACCGTCGACGGACTTGCGGCGGTCGATCCCGACCAGCTCAAGCTGTTGCGTACGCTCGACGCCTCGCGCTGGCAGGCGTTTCGCTTCGGCGAGCTGCCCGCGGCGTTGCCCGCGGCGCTCAGCGGAGCGCGGATCGCGCTCGCCGTTGGCGTGATCGGAGCGTTCATCGCCGAGACCTCGACCCCTACCACCGGCCCCTACGCGGGCCTGGGACGCGAGATCACCTCGGATTTGACGGCCTTGCAGACATCCCGCGCATATGCCGCCACAGCCGTCTTGTTCGTGTTTGCAATCAGCTGTTTCTACGCACTGACCATCGCCGAGCGAAAGCTCTCGCCGTGGGCCAATCAACCAAGAGGAGAGATCCGTTGAGAGCATCGTCAAGCGTCCGCCGTGCCGCCCTGCCTGCCTCCCGCTACGGATGGTCCCTGCTGGTCGCCTGCGTCTGCACCGTCGTACTGGGCGGGTGCGGGACCAAGCAGGACGTCGTCTCGGCGCCTGGGACGAAGCCGTTCACGGTGATGCTCGACTGGTTCCCCAACGCCGACCACGCGTCGTTGTACACGGCTATCGCACATGGGTACTTCAACTCTGTGGGTCTGGATGTGCGTCCGATCGTGCCCAGCGAATCGGCCGAACCGTTGAAGCTGCTTGCCGCCGGCAAGGTGGACATGGCGATCTCCTATGAGCCGCAACTGCTGCTCGCTCGTGACCAGGGGCTGAAAGTGGTGTCGATCGGCGCGCTCGTGCAGCGTCCACTCACCTCGATCATCGCGCTGCCCTCGGCGCATGTGAGCAAGGTCGCAGACCTTGCCGGCAAGCGCGTGGGCACAGCGGGAATCGCCTACCAAGCGGCCGAGTTGCACACCGCGCTGAGAGCCGCTGGCGTGAACCCTGACTCAGTCACAGAAAGCGACGTCGGCTTCAACCTCGTGCCGGCGATGCTCTCGGGCAAGGTGGCGGCCACGCTCGGCGGCTACTGGAACTATGAGGCGATCCAACTGCGCCAGATGCACAAGAACCCGGTGGTGATCCCTATCGACCAAGCCGGCGTTCCGACCTACGATGAGTTGGTGCTGGTGGTGCGCTCCGAAGAGGCGCGTACAGACGGTGTGGACATGCGTGCCTTCCTGCAGGCGCTGACACGTGGCGAGCAACAGGTCCGCGCGAATCCGTCGGCGGCGGCGTCACTGATCGTAAAAGCCAACCCTTCCGCTGAAGAGAAGCTGCAGCTGGCCTCGATCGAAGCGACGCTTCCGGCTATGCTGCCAAGCGATCACTCAAAGCCCTACGGCTGGCAAGATCCGTCGGCGTGGGCAGCATTTGGGCACTGGATGTTCACGCAGGGCCTGATTCGCTCAGATCCCAACGCCGCCGGACTGCCGCCATTCACCAACGAGTTCCTGCCTGGCGAAGGCATATGAGCAGCCTTGCTGAAACCCGCCACATCCTCGGTTGATGTGACTGAATGAGTGAAGCCAATAGATCACAGCGATCGACATCCGTGTGATAGTGCGGTCGGTCATATCCGTACCGGCCCACGCCAAAGCCAGTAATTTGCCGCAGACAGGCTGCCTCGCAAGGCGTTAGCGTCACGCACGTGGCAGACCAAGCCCAGCAGTCCGAACGGCTCACACCTGAGCGAGAGACCGGCACACAGGAGAAGATCCGCATCGTGCTTGCTGACGATCACGCCGTCGTGCGCAGCGGTTTGCGACTGTTGTTGGAGAGCGAGAGCGACTTCGACGTGGTTGCCGAGGCAGGCGACGTCGAGGGCGCCCAGCGTTACGTGCGCGGGCACAAGCCAACGGTGCTCGTGCTCGACTTGAACATGCCGGGCGGCTCGAGCCTCGAGGCGATCCCCGTCATTCGCGAAAGCAACCCGGAGACCCAGATCGTGGTGCTCACGATGCAGCAGGAGCCCGTGTTCGCGCGCAGCGCGCTCAGTGCCGGCGCAATCGGGTATGTGCTCAAGGAGGCCGCCGACGACGAGTTGGTCGAGGCGGTGCGCAGAGCGGCACGCAACGAGAGCTATCTAAACCCGCGCCTCGGCGCGCGCCTGGCCTCAGAGCCCGCCCCGGGGCCACCCGATGATCTGAGCGAACGCGAGGTCGACGTGTTGCGCCTGATCGCCCTCGGTCACACAAATGCCGAGATCGCGGAGCAGCTGTTCCTGTCGGTACGTACGGTCGAGACCCATCGCGCCCACATCCAACAAAAGCTCAACCTGTCCTCGCGTGCCGAGTTGGTCGCCTACGCGCTCAAACGTGGGCTGATCAAAGCCTCCTGAGCAGACGTTACATCCGGTCGAGCAGGTCCAGGTAGCGCAACCGCGATGCGGGAAATCCACGAGTGCTTCGAGTGGTACGTGCGGATGGGCGCCATCCGCAAGGGCGGGAGGATGCAGAGGACGAAGACCTCAGGTGAATCGACGAAAGCCTTTCATCTGACCAAGCTGCCCCCGAACACGCGTCGTTTACAGTCTCAGTGCCGCCCCCCGACCCGAGAGCGGTGAAGACGAGGCGTGGAGCACCGGGACAGAGCGACGTCCAGGACTCCCTACCTGGGCGCCAAGGAGATGGTCGCGCGTGGAGTCGAGCTCTACGCGCGACCCCTCCAGCTAACCATCCAGCGGGAAACGCCAACGGCTCGATATGCATCCCACAACTGAGCTGCACCTGCGACTCGTCGCTCTATTCGGGCAAAAGTCTGTAGCGACGTGTGTCGGGGTCTCGCTCCAGCAAGCCTGCGGCTACAAGCGTCAGCACGTAGCGATGGACGGTGCTGGTGTTCAGCTCGAGCTGCTCGGAGATGTCCTTTATCCCCATGTCCAATCCTTCCGGGGGAAAGCACGAGAGCACGAGCAAGCCCGCCAGCAACGACCGCGACAAGCGCCTGTTCTCCTGTAGTGCCCTATATCTGGAGCTGAGCACCTGCCTGGCATGAGTACGATGGAAGCCGGTGCCGGCGACCACTGCGGAGACACTCGGCACGGCGTCCTCGCCAAGCGCGGCTCGCACCACGTGGTCCACCTGATTGCGCGAAAGCGCGACCGAGACCAGCGGTTCGCCGTTTACCGTGTCCTTGGGCGATTCTTGCGTAAATCGCCCGACGCTGGATTCTTCTGCTCGCCGCGGCGCCTGCTCGTCTGGAAGTTGGCGTTCAGGCGTGGAGTCCCGCGGTGAAAACCCTTCCGGCGGCGACTCAGGTTCGCTAGGCGGCATGTCGATCACGGCTTCACCCTGGGGCTGCTCGTCCGCGTACGGGGAACTCGACCACGTTGTCGCGCTCTGGCAAGGTTCCCGAGGGCACCAGCAAATGCCCGTCGCTGAGCGATCCGATCCGATGAGCATGCACCATCGATGGCATGTCCGGCACGGTGATGAGTACTCCGAGCCAGTCCTGCTCCGCAGTACTGCGAAGCAGACCCATCACCTCCTCACGCTGGAGCACATCGAGGTTTGCGGTCGGGTCGTCCACCACCAGCAGACTGGGCTGTCGCACCATAGCGTGGGCGATGGAGACGAGCGTGCGCTCGCCGTCGGTCAGATCCTCCCAGCGGCCTTTCGAGCATTCGCCCACACCGACACGCGACAGAGCCGCCGCCGAGCGACGACGCGCGCGCCGCAGCGTCTGGCGTTTGAGCAGCGGCAAAGCCACGTAGTCGAGCATCTCAAGCTCGTCGCTTTCCGGCCCGGTACGTCTGGCCCAGCCGATCTCCTCGCGCAGCAGACGCACGAGCGCGGCCCTCGACATACCCCCCAGGTCCTGCTCCTTGAAGCGTACGGTGCCACTTTGGGGCGCCTCGAGGCCGGCCGCCATCTTCAACAGGGTCGTCTTGCCCGAGCCCCGCTGACCCCATACGGCGACGCACTCGCCCGCATAGACCGACAGCGAGATTTCCTTCAGCACGGCAGTCTCGTGCGGACCGCGCCAATAGCTCTTGCTGACCTTCTCCAGCGCGAGCCGCACCTGCGAGCTCAAGCGACCCCGCCTCCTCGTGCGGCGCTGCGTTGGTGTACTTCGCTCAGCTTGTGCATGATCGTGCGAGCCTTCTGCAACCACTCGACCCTCGCCTGCAACTGCTTGATCTCGGCATCTCGCACCAGCAGCACAGCCACCTCCGACCATGCCTTGGGTCGGCTCTGTTGCCGAACGACTGGTTCTCGCAGCTGGTGCATACGGGCCAGGCAGTCCTGCTCCTGTGTCTGCGTAAGTTCGATCAGGCGCGACAAGTTGTGGGGTCTGGAGAGTGCAATCTTCATGTACAGCTCGTCACGTACGGGCGCCAGCGAGGAATCGCCCAGCATCCAACCTTCGAAGCGGTCGATGCCCTTGGGAGTGGCTTCATAGATCGTGCGAGGGGCCGCGCGCTCGTTCGCGCCACCCGGACGCGCTCCGGCGCTACGTACCAACTCCTCAGAGCCGAGTTGGTCGAGAGCCGAATAGACGCCCGTCGGCGCGAAGCCCGAAGATCCAAATCTCTCTTCCAACCGACGTGCAAGATCGTAACCGTAGCCCGGTCGCTCGATCACGAGTCCCAGTACAGCGTTCTTGGCTGACATCGCCCGATCGACCTTCAGTGACGAATATCCACGTTCATGTCAGACAGAGTATTCAAGATCGCGCGAGAATGTGTCCTTGGGCCGAATAATTTCAATGTGCAGGTGCTGAGCGACGGGCCGACGAGTCGCCACCGGTACCGATGCTTGGCGCCTGCGCGCGGAAACCGGCGAGCCTCAACTCGATACGGGCGCCGCCCGCCCGCCCCGTCGTTGCGACGACGTGTCCACCGTGAGCTTGCGCGACAGCACGTACGATCGCAAGCCCGAGACCCGCCCCACCGGAGGCTCGATCGCGCGCCGTATCGGTGCGGTGGAACCTGTCAAAGACACGCTCGCGCTCCTGGGGATCGATCCCGGGTCCGTCGTCTTCGATGGCGAAGCAGACCCATCCGTCGCCGCGATCTTCTACATCCAGACGCACGAACCCCTCGACCTCGGTCGTGTGCTCGATCGCGTTGGCGATCAGGTTGCGCAGCGCCTGCGCGAGACGATCCGGATCGGCGCTGAGCACTCCACGCGGCACCCTCCCCAACCCGAAGCGTCGCACCGCGACCAGGCTCATCCCGTCCCACAACTCGCGCACATACTCGAACAGCTCGATCGGCTCTACCTGCAGGAACTCTGTCTGCTCGGCCTTGGCTAGCAGCAGCAGGTCATCGACCAGGCGTGTGATGCGCGCGATCTCGGCCTGCACGAGCCGCTCGACACGTCTCACCTCCGGCTCGCTGGGTTGGGACTGCGCCGCAAGCACCTCGAGCTGGCCGCTGATCACCGTCAGGGGCGTGCGCAACT
>DATHMQ010000056.1:0-7991 GCA_035486935.1 Solirubrobacteraceae bacterium | reverse complement strand
CGACCGGCGCATGCGCCGGTCGGTCGGGTCGTGCATGCACGACCCGAGCAGGGCCGCATGCGGCCCTGCTGACCATGCCGCATGCGGCATGGTCCCTAAGAAACTTCCGCCGGTTCGTCCTTGCCCTGCAGACGCTCGCGGCCGCGCTGCACGGCCGCGATGAACTTCGACAGGTTGACCTCGAGCGTGCCAAGGATCTCATCGGCGTAGTCCTCGGCGCCGAGCCTGATCTCGCGCTCGCGCGCTCGCGCGTCCTCCACGATGTCCTCGGCGGCGCGCTCGGCCTGCTTGGTGACCTCCTCCTCGCCCACGAGCTTCTCCTGGCGCTCGCGCGCCTCCTTGACGATGCGCTCGGCCTCCTTCTTGGCCTCGGCGAGCATCTCCTGGCGCTCCTTGACGATCCAGCGCGCCTGCTTGATCTCCTCGGGGATCGTCGCACGCATCTGGTCGAGGATGTCGTAGATCTCCTCCTTGTCGACCCTGACCTGGTCGGTCATGGGCACAGACTTGGCGTTGTGCACCAAGTCGTCGAGCTTGTCGATCAGCACCAGCACGTCCATCAGCGATCACCTCCGTGGAGCGTCCGATATGGCCCCACGACATAAGAAAAGGATATGAAGGGTCTCACGTCAACCAAAGTTCGTCAGCGCGCCAACTCTTCCTGCAAGCGCGCTGCCACCCGTGGTGGCACTAGGTCGTCGATTCGCCCACCGAACGTCGCCAGCTCCTTGACGCCGCTCGAGGACAGGAAACTGTATTGCGGTGAGGCCATCAGATACACCGACTCTATCTCGGGATCCTGTCTGCGGTTGAGCTGGTTCATCTCGAACTCGTACTCGAAGTCCGAGATCGCCCGCAGTCCCTTGACGATCGCCTTCGCTCCGACCGTTCTGGCGAAGTCCACGACAAGCGTGTTGAACTGTTGCGCGCGCACATTCGGAACGTCCCCGAGCGCCTCTTCGATGAACGCCATTCGCTCCTCGATCCCGAACAGCGTGGCGTCCTTGCGCACCGAGCGATTGACGACCGCGACGACAACCTCGTCGTACAGGTCCACCGTGCGGCGGATTACATCCAGGTGGCCGTTGGTGATCGGGTCATAGGAGCCCGGGCAGACGGCTATCGACTTGTCAACGCTCATCCTTGTCCTCTGTGCAGTGGATTGTGATCGTGGTGTCGCCGTAGCGCTTGCGCTGCGCCACGGCAAGAGGCAGCTCGGCCAGCGCCCGTCGATCGCTCTCAACCACCACGCGCGCGCCCGGGGCGAGCACTGTCGGCAACAGCGCCGACAGTTCGCGCTCGGAGTCGCGCAACCGGTCGTATGGAGGATCTACGAACACGAGATCGTACGTTTCGCCGGCTCTGCGTGCGCTGCGCAGTGCTGCAAGCGCCTCGCCCGTCCTTACCCGCGCGTGTGGCTCGGTAAGCTCGAGCAGCGCCAAATTGCCCTTGAGCACCGCCACAGCCGAGGCGTCGCGCTCGACGAACAGCGCTGTCGCGGCCCCCCTGGAGAGGGCCTCGATGCCGAGCGCTCCTGTGCCGGCGAACAGGTCGAGCACGCTCGCCGCGTCGATCGAGCCGAGCATCGAGAACAGCGCCTCACGCACACGATCTGAGGTCGGCCGCGTCGTGCGTCCACGCGGCGCGCTCAAACGCCGGCCACCCAGACGTCCCGCGATCACCCTCATGCCGGGATCGGCGCCAGCGCCTCCATACCGAAAGTACGCTCCAGCTCCGCGCCGAGCAGCCCGTGCAGCGGTCCGCTCAAGCCAGGATCCTCCGCCAGGATCGAGCGAGCCCGAGCGCGAGCCCGATCCAACAGGTCTGTGTCCTCGGGCAGGATCGCGAACTTGAACTGGCCGACGCCGGACTGGCGCGTGCCAATCAGCTCTCCCTCCTTGCGCAAGCGCAGGTCGATCTCGGCGAGCCTGAACCCGTCGGAGTGCTCGGCAAGCGCACGCAAACGGGCCGAGCCGGCCGGCCCGACGAGCATGCAGGTCGAGCTGTGCTCGCCGCGGCCCACGCGTCCGCGCAGCTGATGTAGCTGGGATATGCCGAAGCGCTCGGCGTTCTCGACCAGCATCACGGTCGCGTTGGGCACATCCACGCCAACCTCGATCACAGTCGTCGCCACCAGCACCTGCGCACGCCCGGAGGCGAACGCCTCCATCGCCTCCTGCTTCTCGCGCGGACGCATCTGCCCGTGCAGGAGCGCAAGGTTCCAGCCGGCCAGCTCGCCGGCGCGCAGACGCTCGAACTCGGCCGTCGCCGCCTTGGCCTCACCGGCCCCGCCCGTCAGCTCGGCCTGCTCGCGTCCTTGTGCAGGCGGACTCGGGTCGGCGGCGGGCGTGTTTCGGTCTTGCCCGGAGACTTCCTGGGGCGCTTGCTCGACAAGCGGGCAAACCACATACGCCTGGCGCCCGGCCAGCAACTGCTCGTGCAGCACACGATAGGCCTGCTCTCGTCCAGCCTCGCCGGTAACGATGCTCGTGACGATCGGCTTGCGCTCGCGCGGCAGCTCGCGCAGCACACTGCGATCGAGATCGCCATAGCGCGCGAGTGCCAGCGTCCTCGGGATCGGCGTAGCGGTCATGTGCAGCACATGTGGGCGCCGGGAATGCTCCTCCTCCTGGCCTTCCAGGGCCGCACGCTGGCGCACGCCGAAACGGTGCTGCTCATCGACGACGGCCACCGCCAGTTCGCGAAAGCGCACCGAGGGCTCGATCAGCGCGTGCGTGCCCACCACCAGCGAGAGCTCGCCACTCGAGAGCTTGCCGAGCGTGTCGGCTCGCCGCGCCGCGGCAGTCGAGCCAGTCAGCAGTGCGACGGTCACCGACTCGCCGCCGAGCAGCCGCTGCACCGTGGCAAAGTGCTGCTGGGCGAGCGTCTCGGTCGGCGCCATCAGTGCCGCCTGCGCGCCGTGCTCGACGGCACGCAGCATCGCGTGCAGGGCGACGACGGTCTTGCCGCTGCCGACCTCCCCCATAAGCAGCCGCTGCATCGGCTGCTCCCGTCCGAGGTCTTCAGCGATCGTCGCGATCGCCTTGCGTTGATCGCCGGTCAACTCGAACGGCAGTCCAGCTTCGAGCCAACGTGAGCTCAAGCTCGCCGGCTCGCTCAAACTCAGAGCCCGGCCCTGCGCGGAGCGCCTGCCGCGGCGGATCAGGAAAACCAGTTGGCTGAGCAGCAACTCCTCGAAAGCAAGTCGCTCGCGCGCGCCCTCAGCCTGCGCCCCCGCGCCCTGGAAGTGCATCGCGCCGAGCGCCGTGGCCCGCGCGGGTAGACGCTCTGCGACGCGCACGCCTGCGCTGAGCGACTCGACGACGTCTGCAAGATCCTGGCGACGCTCGCGCACGAGCGCCATGATCTGGGTGGAGCTGACGCCTTCCGTCGCCGGGTAATGGGCGACCGAGCCGGTCTCGGCGGTGGCGATCTCCGAGCCGATCGCATGGTGGGAGACGCGAAAGCGCCCGCCACGGTCGGCCTTGCCGTGCAATACCAAGCGCGTGCCGGGCGGATAGCGACTGGCAAGCCAGGGCTGGTTGAAGAAGGTCGCTCGCATCGAGCCGCTCTCGTCGAACACACTGGCCTCCACGAGCCCGCGCATGCCGCGCTTACGCACCGCCCGACTTGCGATCGAGCGCACCTGCACCGCGACAGTTGCCTGCTCGCCTTCGCGCAGCGCCGCGACCATGCGCGCCTCGCGATGGTCTCGCGGCAGGTGCTCGAGTAGATCGCCGACCGTCTCGATCCCAAGCGTCGCCATCCCGTCGGTCGTCTTGCCGGCCGGGAGATCCAGCGGCTCGGCCAACCGCGAGGGACGCGGCCAGCGCACCGGGGCGGCCAGCATCTGCACACGCGTCAACGGCAGAACGTCTGCGAAGCCGACCGGGGAACGGTCGCGCTGCTCACTCGGCGGCGAGCAACCACCAATAGGCCGGCTGACCACCGTGGCGAAGCTCGAGCTCGACATGACCATCCATGATGCCCTCCAGCTCAGACAACTCCAGAGGCGCCTCGTCGCCGGCAAGCACGCTGATCAACTCCGTGTCGGCCGCAAGTGCCTGTAGCACCGCCAACAGCGTCTCGCGCGGCTTCCCCCAGGCGACCACCTGCTCTTCGACGAAGCCCACCGCATCACCTTGCTGAAAGCGACCTTGGGCATCTGCGCGGGCTGCGGGCGCAACCGCACCGGTCCTCAGTGCGTCGAGCGCTTCGTGCATTCCCTGTGCGTTCTCCTGCACGCCACGGTCGCTCTGCAGCGCCACCGCAACCGCAAGCCCAGCCTGCTGGCTGGTGGCAGGCACCACGAGCACCTGCTTGTCCGAGAGCTCGGCGGCACGCTCGGCCGCCATCACGACATTGGCGCTTCCGGGCAGCACGACGACCTCCTCGGCCGGCACCTCGTGAATCCCCGCCAACAGTTCGTAGGTCGAGGGATTCAGCGTCGGACCGCCATCGATCGTGTGCACGCCGAGCTCGCCGTACATACGCGCAAGTCCGCTTCCGCTGACGACCGCCAAAGCACCACAGCGCACGCGCACACGCGCGCCGGCCTTCTTGGCGGGAGCTTTCGGATCGGTGCTGCTGCCGGAAACACCGTTGCTTACCGCGTGAGCGCCACCGCCGTTGCCTTGGGAGCCGGCCGCCAAGCGCAGCTCACGCTCGGTCACCTGCGCGCGCATATCGGCCACGTCCAGATGAGACACCTCGCCAACCCCGTCGAACAGCGCGGTCGCGCGCTCAGGCTCGTCCGTGTGCAGGTGCACCTTCAACGTATTGGCATCGCCAACGACAAGCACCGAGTCGCCGAGCCGCTCAAGCGGGGGGGCAAAGCTCACCGGCGCCAGGTCGCGGCCGGTGACAGCGAAATTCGTGCAGTAGCGGTAGGTGCTGGAACTGTGCTCGGGATGGGTAATCTTGGCCGGCGCATAGTGCTCGAGCTCCGGTGGTTCCTCGTCGCGCAGCGCCGCGACCACGCCGGCGAATATCACCGTCAGAGCGTGACCACCGGCGTCCACGACACCGGCTTCGCGTAGTGCCGCGAGCATCTCCGGACCGCGCTTGACGGAGTCCGTGCCGGCCTCGACAGCGCGTTCGAGTGTCTTTGCAATCGCCAGATCCTGCTCGCGCGGCTCCGTCGCCGGGCCCAGCGGCGCCGCGTCCTCGCCGTGAGCGAGGTCGGCCATGATGCCGTGGGCCATCTCGCGTGCGACCGTCAGGATCGTGCCCTCGGCCGGCTCACGCACCGATGCATAAGCACGATCGGCGGCGTTGGCAAGCGCGGCCCCGATCAAAGTCGCGTCGATCAGCTGGCCCGGGCGGCTGACAAGCTCCTCAGCCGCACCTCTGATGAGTTGGGAGAGGATCACGCCAGAGTTGCCCCTGGCCCCGAGCAGCGCCGCGCGAGCGACCGACTGAACGATCTCCTCGCGCCCGATCTCATCGATCGTGCGCGCGGCGTTACCGTCCTGCAGCCGGTCGAGCTCGTCCAGCACCGCCCTGAGCGTCAGCACCATGTTGTCACCTGTATCGCCGTCGGCCACAGGGAACACGTTCAGATCGTTGACCTCCTCGCGGCGGGACTCCAGATGTGCAAGCGCACCGGCCACGGCCGCTCTGAAGCGAATCAGGTTTGTGTCGGTCACCGGCTCTGCTCCATCGAGTGCGTCCCCTCAGACGCGCTTAGGGCGTACGACCCATTCAAGATCCTGCTCACAGCCCCTGTCATACCACCACAGTCGCCGGTCGCTCCGCAAATCGCTGTCTCAATATGTAAAAGCGCCTGTAGGGTCGAGAGGCAAGTCAGGCAAGGACGCAAGGAGCGAAATGTGCTCTGCACATAAGCGACTGAGGACGCAGCCTGACGCCGCCTATCGGCCCTACAGGGCCTTCGTGACCTTGCCGGCCTTCAGACAACGCGTACACACGTATACGCGACGAGGTGCCTTGCCGACGAGGATCTTGACCTTCTGCAGGTTGGGATCGAAACGCCGCTTGGTGGCGACCATCGAGTGACTGCGGCTATTTCCGAACGCGGGACCCTTCCCGCAGCTGTGACATACCTTTGCCATGAGGATGCGCAGTCTAGCCGCTCTCAAGCTCGGAGCGCAACGCGGCCATTCTCAACACGGCTTCGGCCGCATGCCGACCCTGATCGCGCTTGCCGCCGCCTGTGCGGGCCAGCGCCTGCTCCATCGTCTCGCACGTGAGCACACCGAAAGCACACGGCACGCCCGTGCTGAGCGCGACCTGTTGAATTCCGCGGGCAGTCTCGGCGCACACGTAGTCGTAGTGATTGGTCTCGCCGCGAATCACAGCGCCAAGACACGCGACACCCTTGAAGCGCCCAGCCTTCGCCGCATAGCTGGCCGCGAGCGGCAACTCGAAGGCGCCCGGCACGTCGAACACCTCCACATTTGCGCATCCAGCCTCGCGAAATGCCTCGAGAGCACCTTTTTGCAGACGCTCGGCCAACTCCTCATAGAAGCGCCCGATCACGATCGCAAAACTCATTTGCCGCGCTCGCGATCCTGCTCGCGCTCGGAACGCAATAGCTCCGCGTCGAGGTTGAGCCCCTGGTGGTGCAGGATGTGGCCCATGCGCTGGGCCTTGGTACGCAGGTAGGCCTCGTTGTGCTCGTTGGGCGCATGCTCGATCGGGATCTGCGCGCTGACCGACAGGCCGTAGCCCTCCAGACCCTTGATCTTCTTGGGGTTGTTGGTGAGGATGCGAATCGAGCTGAGACCGAGATCTACGAGGATCTGCGCCCCGATCCCGTAGTCGCGTAGGTCGGCGGGCAGCCCCAGACGCTCATTGGCTTCGACAGTATCCAGGCCGTCCTCCTGCAGGCGATAGGCGCGCAGCTTGTTGAGCAGGCCGATGCCGCGCCCCTCCTGGGATAGGTACAACAACACTCCTTCGCCCTCGCGCTCGATCATCGAAAGTGCTGAGGTGAGCTGCTCGCCGCAGTCACAGCGCAGCGAATGGAACACGTCGCCGGTCAGGCACTCCGAGTGCACGCGCACGAGCACGTCATCGTGACCGGCGACCTCGCCCTTGACGAGCGCGACATGGTGCTTGTCGTCCACCAGCGAGCGGTAGCCGACCGCCTCGAAGTCGCCGAAGGCCGTCGGCAGACGCGTAGCGACGACACGTTCCACAAGCTTGTCGTGGCGCCGACGGTAGGAGATCAAATCCGCGACGGTGATCATCTTCAGCCTGTGACGAGTGCAGTAATCAACCAGATCGGGTACGCGCGCCATCGTGCCGTCGTCGTTCATCACCTCACAGATCACACCGGCCGGGTTGAGACCGGCGAGCCGTGCCAGATCGACGGCCGCCTCAGTCTGCCCCGCCCGCTCGAGCACGCCTCCTGCACGACTCTTGAGCGGGAACAGATGGCCAGGCTGGACGAGATCGCGCGGCGCGCTCTCGGGATCTATCGCCACCTGGATGGTGTGTGCACGATCGTGTGCCGAAATACCCGTGGTGACGCCTTCACGAGCCTCGATGGAGACCGTGAACGGCGTTTCGAACGACGACTCGTTCTTGGCTGCCATCAAGTCGAGCCCGAGCTCGTCACACCGCTCTGGCGTCAACGAGAGGCAGATCAGCCCACGCCCCTCCTTGGCCATGAAGTTGATCGCCTCCGGCGTGGCGAACTGGGCCGCCATCGTGAGATCGCCCTCGTTCTCGCGATCCTCGTCATCGCAGACGACGACCATCTTGCCCTGCCTGATCTCCTCGATCGCCTCCTCGATGGTCGCGAACGGGGTTGTTGTCTTGGACTGGCTCATATGTGGGCCTCCGTCTTCAAAAGTCGCTCGACATGCTTGGCAAGGATGTCCGCCTCTATGTTGACCCGATCCCCGACTTGTGCCTCCCCGAAGTTCGTGCGTAGGAGCGTCTCTGGGATCAGCGACACCGAGAAGCCCCCATCGCGAAGCTCGCTCACCGTCAAACTGACCCCGTCGATCGCTACCGAGCCC
>DATHMQ010000055.1:0-46080 GCA_035486935.1 Solirubrobacteraceae bacterium | reverse complement strand
GTTGCCCGAGGTGGACGAGCTGGCGGAGCGACTCTCATCGGTGCTGGCGGTCTTGTACCTGATCTTCAACGAGGGCTATACGGCAAGCGGAGGCGAGGACTGGATACGCGCCGATCTCTGTGAGGAGGCACTGCGTCTCGGGCGCATCCTCGCCGAGCTGATGCCGCAAGAGCCGGAGGTCCATGGCTTGGTCGCTTTGATGGAGATCCAGGCATCGCGCCTCCGGGCCCGCGTCGGCGTCGGAGGCGAGCCGATCCTGCTGGGCGACCAGGACCGTGCTCGTTGGGATCGCCTCTTGATCGCGCGAGGCCTGGCCGGGCTGGAGCGCGCCGAGCAAATCGAGGGCGCCCTCGGTCCATACACGCTGCAGGCGGCGATCGCCGCCTGTCATGCGCGCGCTTCCGAGCCGCAGGACACAGACTGGGTGCGTATCGCCGCGCTGTACGAGGCACTGGCCCAGCTTTCACCCTCGCCGATCGTCGAGCTTAATCGCGCCGTCGCTCTGGCGAGCGCCTTCGGTCCGGCGGTGGGTCTCGAAGCGCTCGATCCGCTGCTCGACGAGCCCTCGCTTCAGAGCTACCACCTGCTGCCGAGCGTCAGGGGCGACCTGCTGGCGAGACTCGGCCGCTTCGAGGAAGCGCAGAGCGAACTACAGCGTGCCGTATCGCTCGCCGGCAATATCCGCGAGCGTCGGTTGCTGCTCGATCGCGCCGCGGCCTGCGCATGGGAGGCCGGCCGCGAGGACTCTACGTTTCGATTGTGACGAGTGTGCCGATCGGCGTGTAGGGCCACACTTCCGCGGCGGACTGCAGCGGCAGCTCGACACAGCCGAGGCTCTGCGGCGTGCCGAAGGACGCGCGGTCGAAGTTGTGGATCGCATCGCCACCGTTGAAGTAGCTGATCCACTTGATTCCGGGGTCTTCGTAGTGGGAGCCGTCGGGGTTGGTGCCGCTCATCGTGCCTTCGGGAATGTGCTCGAACACGGGGAACGTCCCCAGTTCGGTTTCGGCTCCGGCGATGCCGGTGTTCGCGGCCGAGGTGAGCACCGTGTGCCCGTCGTGCCACAGCGTGAGCACCTCTGGAATTTCCCGGTGTACGTACACATAGGTGTAGCCGCTGCTCAAACGCTTGCCGGCGAGTGCATCGCTGAGCAGCGCACGCCAAACGGCCGGTCCGGGAAGGCCGTCGACGGTGATTTCGTGGGTGCTCTCGAACTTCATCACCGCGCCACGTGTGATCGTGTTCGCCTGGCCCGGAGCCCACATCGCCCGCAACTGGTGCGGCGTGTCGGAATAGCGCCAGTCGAAGCTCCCGCTCGGGGGTTCGACTGCAGCCTGCGCCTCAGCACCGGGTGTACGTGCCACCGGGTCTCCCGAGGGCTGCCAGTCGACGGGCAGGTAGCCCTGTTCGGCAAGCAGTTGCTGAAGGCGCAGCGTCGAGCCCGCAGGCACCGTCCATTCGATCTGACTGGTGGTGCGCAGCGCCGAGCCGCCTGTTGTCACCGCGACCTCACGCGGCAATTGGATTCGCAACTGCGAGCCCAGCGGCGCTCCGAACCCCGATGGCGTGAACACCAGAGTGTGGCTGTCGGTTTCGCGCCAGTGCCCCGGTGTACTCGGCGAGAGCGTGGGATGACTTGACCCGAGCGCTTCGCTCACAGTCTTTGAGAACGTCAAACGTATCGGGGTGTAAGGAGAGATAGGTGCCCCCGAGGCCGGGATCGTCGCCATCACGGTCATGTGCGATTGCGGGAACCAGCTCACCTGCATCGGCTTGCCAACTGTCTCCCAGGAACGCGCGGCCGCGGCGATTTCGGTGCTGCCGGTCGCCGGCTGGGACCCGAGCGAGATCGAGCTGCGCGGGTTGTGGAGCGTCGCGTGGTGGGTCAGACGGCCAGTGCTCCCATAGGCGACGGCGCTCACCGGCTCCTCGAAGCTGACGTGCACCGCCGAACCCGCCGGAACGGTCATCCACTGCTCGCTCACGTGTGCGACGGGCGCCTGCAGCGTCAGCCGCTCGGTGCGCTCGTGGCCCAATGCCCAGCCGAGCCATCCGGGCCGGTGTACCCGAACCTCGACGGATACCCGCTCGCCGGGAGTCAGCCGCCTCAGCGGAGTCAAACGCCCGCCCTGCACCGCCAGCGGCACCCTCTGACCGTCCGGCCCAAAGGCTTCTACGTGCTCGAGAGTGCCGCCCAGCGGCTGTACGGACACGCGCGCGAGCGCAGTCGGGTCGCTCGCCAAGCTCACGCCGGAAAGCGCCAGCGCGGCCACGACCAGCGCGGCGATCGCGACGACCATGCCCATGCCCATGCCAAGCAGCATGCGCTTGCGGTCGTGGCCTGCCGACACCGCATCCAGATGGGCGGATCTCGTCACCATCTGTAGATGGTAGGACGCTACGGTGTCGGCTATGCCAGATGCACAGATGCCTGCGGAGAGGTTTGCGGCTTCAGGCTCCACAGATGCCCTCGCGCACACCGACGCGAAGCTCGAGACCCTCATCCGGACACGCCGGACTCACAAGGCCTACGGCCCTGAGCCGGTCGACCGGGCAACATTGCTGGAGCTGTTCGAGCTCGCGCGTTGGGCGCCCAACCATCACCTGACCAACCCATGGCGCTTCCGCGTGCTCGGCCCTCGATCACGGGCCATGCTCGCTCGCGAGGCAGAGCTCGAGCAGCCCGGCTCGGCGCGAAAGCTCGAGCGCGCGCCCACGCTGATCGTCGTCGGGGTCGAGCTGCAGGGCGACCCGTCCCAGCAGCACGACGATCTGCTGGCGGCGGCGGTCGCCGCGTACATCGTCCTGCTGGTGGCACATGCGCGTGGGCTGGCCGGCTACTGGCGCACGCTGCCGATCTTGGAGAAGGCCCCAGTCCGCGCCGGACTGGGAATGTCCCCCGCCGAGCAACCCATCGGCCTGCTCCACCTCGGCCACCCGGTGCAGGCTCAGCGCGCTCCCGAGCGCGCACCGGTAGATGACATAGCAACCTTCCTCGACTGAGAGCTAATGTCATGCGAGACATGTCAGAGCAAGCCGAGCGTCCTGCCCAAGCCGCAGACACCGAGCCCAAGTCACGCCGGCCCGCGATCGTCGTGGTCGACGACGAGCCCGCTGTCTTGGCGGCGGTCAGCCGCGACCTGCGCCGCGGCTTTGGCGAGCGCTTTCGGATATTGCGTGCCGGCTCGGGGCCCGAGGCATTGGAGCTCCTGCGCGAGCTGCGCACGCGTGGCGATCAGGTGGCGATGCTGATCGCCGACCAGCGCATGCCGGGGATGCCGGGCACGGAGTATCTGGTGCACGCACGACAGCTGGTGCCAGATGCCAAGCGAGTGCTGCTGACCGCATATGCCGACACCGAGGCGGCGATCGCGGCGATCAACGAGGTGGCTTTGGATTACTACCTGCTCAAGCCGTGGGACCCCCCAGAGGAGCAGCTGTTCCCGGTCGTCGAGGATCTGCTGACCACATGGGAGGCGGGAGCCGCGCTTGAGGCCGGCGGTGTGCGCGTGGTCGGCCACCGCTTCTCGCGCGAGTCGCACGATCTGCGCGACTTCCTGGTGCGAAATCGAGTGCCCGCACGCTGGTTGGATGTGGAGCGCGACGGCGAGGCGCGCGAGCTGCTGCGGGTTGCCGGCGTCGACAGCGAGCGCCTGCCGGTGGCGCTCTTGGAGGACGGCACGGTGCTCGAGCGTCCGACGATCCTCGAGTTGGCCGAGCGTCTTGGCGTCAGCGGCACCCCGGCGCAGGAGCACTACGACCTCGTCGTCGTCGGCGGCGGCCCAGCGGGACTTGCGGCCGCCGTCTACGGCGCCTCCGAGGGCCTGAAGACCGTGATGGTCGAGCGCGAGGCGCCCGGAGGCCAGGCGGGCCAGTCGAGTCGCATCGAGAACTACCTCGGCTTTCCGGCGGGCTTGAGCGGCTCAGACCTTGCCAGGCGCGCAACCGATCAAGCACGTCGCTTGGGCGCTGAGTTGCTGACCGTCCAAGAGGCGGTCAGCCTGCGCGCTGAGGGCTCGGCGCGTCTGGTGGAGTTGAGTGGTGGTGGCGCGCTGAGCGCGAGCTGCGTGATCGTTGCCTCCGGAGTCTCCTACCGCCAGCTGGACACGCCGGGCTTCCCCGAGCTGACCGGCGCCGGCATCTATTACGGCGCGGCGATGACTGAGGCTCGCGGCTGCTCCGAACAGCATGTGGTCGTGATCGGCGGCGCCAACTCGGCCGGTCAGGCGGCCGTCTATTTCAGCGGCTACGCGGCCAAGGTGACGATGCTCGTGCGCGGCTCGTCGCTCGAGAAGTCGATGTCGCATTATTTGATCGAGCAGATCGCGGCCCAGCCAAACATCGAGGTTCGCACGGGCACCTCGGCGCTCGCCGCCGAGAGCGAGGATGGGCGCTTGAAGTGCTTGCGGGTGAGCGGTCCAGACGGCGAGGGGAGTCTCCAAGCAGACGCCTGCTTCGTGTTCATCGGCGCATCTCCCAGGACCGATTGGCTCGACGGCGTGCTCGCACGCGACGAGCGTGGCTTCATCCTCGCCGGCCGCGACGCACAGTCGCACGGCTGGCCGCTGAAGCGTGAGCCCTATGTTCTGGAGAGCACGGTGCCGGGCGTGTTCGTCGCCGGCGATGTGCGCGCGCGTTCGATCAAGCGTGTGGCAAGCGCCGTGGGCGAGGGCTCGATGGCGGTCTCACTGATCCACGAGTACCTGGTCGAGGCGTGAGCGAGCTGCCGGTAACGCTTGAGGAGTTGCGCGGCGTCGATCTGTTCGACAGCCTCGACGACGCGGAGTTGGCCGAGTGGGTGGCGTTGGCCCAGACTCGCCACGTCGACCCGGGTGGGATCATCGCCGAGCAGGGCGAGGAGCCGCCGGGCCTGCAACTGCTGCTCGAGGGTCGCGCTCAGGCGCTGATCCTCGCCCAGGGCAGAAGCGAGCCCGTTGGTCATCACACGGCGCCGACGTGGATGGGAGCAATCGCCGTGCTGACCGGTGGCACGCTCGGGGTGCGCATGCAGGCCGAGACCGACTGTCGCATGGCAACAGTCGCCCCGGAGGACTTCAAGCGCCTCGCGTTCGCTCAGCCTGAGATCCACCAACGCGTGATGCGCCAGGTCGCGCCGGTGATGAGCAGGGTGACCGAACGCGAGCAGAACAGCGAGCGCCTCACCTCGCTGGGCACGATGGCGGCGGGCCTCGCGCACGAGCTCAACAATCCAGCGGCCGCTGCTCGTCGTGCCGCCGCGCAGATGACCGAGGCGCTCGAGGCGATCGACTCGGCGCTGGCCTCGTTCGTCGAGGCGGGAGTGGAGCGGGAGGACGCAGCGCTTCTGGTGGCACTGCAACAGCAGGCGATCTCCCAAGCGGCGTCGGCCACGGCGCTCGACGCGTTGGATGCCGCCGACGCGGAGGACGAACTGCTGGAGCAGATGCAGGCGATGGGGGTGGGGGAGCCCTGGCGGCTGGCCGAGTCATTGGCGTCGGCCGGGGTGGACCGACAGTGGCTCGAGCGCGTGGCCCAAATTGCGGGCCCCGCGACCGACGCCGCGCTGCGCTGGGTTGCCGCCTCGCTGACCGCGGGTCGCCTGTCGGCCGAGTTGTGCGAGTCCACCGAGCGCATGTCATCGCTGGTGGGCGCCGTGAAGTCTTACGCCTACATGGACCGCGGCGCGCTCGTGGAAGTCGATCTGCACGAGGGCCTGGAGACCACGCTGACGGTGCTCAGCTACAAGCTCAAGCACACCACGATCGCGCTCGTGCGCGACTACGACCGTGCGCTGCCGAAGCTCACGGTGCGCGGCTCCGAGCTCAACCAGGTGTGGACGAACCTGCTCGACAACGCGATCGACGCGCTCGGCGAGCAGGGCACGATCACGATCTCGACGCATGCCGACGGCGACTGCGCGGTCGTCGAAATCGCCGACGACGGTCCCGGCATCCCAGAGGATCTGGCCGGGCGCATCTTCGACCCGTTCTTCACGACCAAGGACGTGGGCCACGGCACCGGCCTGGGGTTGGCGACCGCGCGACGGATCGTGGTCGAGCGCCATGACGGCTCGCTCACGCTCGACAGTCAACCCGGCCGTACCGTCTTTCGTGTGCGGCTGCCCTTCAGCCAAAAGGCCTGATCGGAGGATTCGATGTCAACTGACACTCGAGAGACCCGATCGAAAGATTCGATGTCAACTGGTACCAAGAGACCTGATTGGAGGATCCAAATGCCCGCTTGTACCCACCTGGATCAGATCCAGATAACCGAGCTGCCAGAGTCGGTCGAGGGCTGCGAGGACTGCCTGGCAATGGGCGGCGCCTGGCTGCACTTGCGCATCTGTCTTGAGTGCGGTCACGTCGGCTGTTGCGACAGCTCGCCCAACCGTCACGCGACGGCGCACTACCAGTCCAGCGGCCACCCGTTGATGCATTCGTTGGAGCCGGGCGAGACATGGTCGTGGTGCTTTGTGGACGAGGTGGCGTTGAACATCCCGGAGGTGCGGGGCCAGACGCGGATACCGCCGTCGCCGCTGGGCGGCTGACACCAAGGTCTCTATCCGCGTTTCAACGATTCTCTTAATCGGGCGCCGGTAAATACGTACGCTCAAACTCGATCGACGCTGTTTTCCTCCTCGCTGTCCCCGTCGATAATGGGGGAGAGCACGAAGGTCTCGACGGCGATGTCGGGATCGATGTGGTTGTCGCTCAGGAAGGCGAAGACGCTGCGTCCGGAGTGCCGTTCGATAGCGGCGATCAGCTGCGTGCTCATGGTGCGCTGAAAGGCTTTGCGGCTGGTCAGCACCAGGTCCGCCTCGCCGTCGCGGACGAGGCTGCGCTCGCCCATAGTCAGCGTGTCCTGTAGGACCACGGTAATGAGGTCCTCGTCGATGTAGGTGCGGGCCTTGGTGGGGCCGCGGCCGGTGTACTCGCGTATCAGTTGCACCACCGCGCTCGAGATCGCGGCGGATATCGACCCCTTTGGGGTGGTCGGCATGTCGGACAAGGAATAGCCCTGTTCTCGCCTCCTTCCTGGGATCGGGCCCGGGCGAAGGAATGGAAGGAGACGGAATGGAATCCGTCCGCCAGGCCCGTGTTTCCCTCCGTGTCGTGTCAGAAGACGACCCGTTACGAACTCACGTACCGCCAATGCTAGTTGATCGATGGCGCGGCTCGATGTTTCTCGTCGCTTGTGCGATCGCCCAACTGTCCTAGTTCAAGATGCTCAGTTCGGGGTAGAGAGTTGGTCATGACCACTCCAACACACGACTTATGGCTTGACGGCGGCGATCGCGTCGTTCCTCTCTACGAGCGCGCCTTCGAACTGGTCGACTCTGTTTCGGGATGCACGGATGTCGCTGAGGAGCTTTCGGGGAGGAAGTTCGCGGCCGTGTTCGACGTTGAGAGCACCTCGCCTGGGCGTGCCCGCCGGCTCGTGCTCAGCGTCTTGACAGAGTGGGACTGTGGTCCCGGTCTTTTGCGGGACGCGGCAGTCGTCGTGAGCGAGCTGGCGACCAACGCGGTGCTGCACGCGGCCTCCTCGTTCTCTCTCTCGGTGACGCTCGAGGATTCGGTCTTGCGCATCGCCGTTCATGACGCAAGCCCGCTGAGCGCCACGGTCCACGGCGGTGGCTTGAGTCCCCAGCCCACGCACGGGCTGGGTCTTGTGGAGGCGCTATCGCTCCGCTGGGGCGCTAAGGGTACAGCTCGAGGCAAGGCCGTGTGGGCTGAGCTCCACGTTGCCGATGCGTCCCACGCATCGCGCTGAGCTCGATTTCGGCAGGCTGTCGATTTCGCGAGCGATCGTTCGTCCTAGGGGTGTCAACGTACTCTGAGACGGAGGAAGCGATGCAATACATGCTGCTGATACATCAAGGCACCACGCCACTGCCAGGAACGCCTGAGTGGGAGAGTCTCTCGGCTGAGGAGCAGGGGGCGGTTTACGGCGCCTACAAGGCGATCAACGAGACCCCAGGCGTCACCCCCGGTGTGCGGATGGGCGATCCCGAGACAGCGACCACCGTGCAGGTCAAGGACGGCAAGACCCTTACCACCGACGGCCCGTTCGTGGAGACGAAGGAGGCGCTTGGCGGCTACCTCTTCTTCGAGGCCGAGGATCTCGATGCAGCAATCGAGTTGGCCGCGCGTGTGCCGGCCGCGAGCATGGGCGGCGCGGTCGAGGTACGCCCCCTGGTGGAGGAGGGCTGGTAGTGCGCGTCTTTGGACGAGGTGCGAACGCTGGCTGAAGCAATCCCCCGATCGAACGGAGCGTCTGTTGCCGGGTCGTCTGTAGAGCAGGTCTTTCGCGAGCAATGGGGCCGGGTGCTCGCCGCGCTGATCGGCTTCCTCAGCGACTTCGACCTCGCTGAGGAAGTCACCCAAGAGGCGTTTGCGACGGCGGCGGAGCGCTGGTCGCACGACGGTGTCCCGGCGAACCCGGGCGCTTGGCTCGTCACGACAGCCCGCAACCGCGCGATCGACCGGATTCGCCGCGACCGAACGCTGCGCAGCAAGTACAAGCAGCTCGACCTTCGGGAAACAGTGGAGGAGGAGATGCAGGACACGACGTTCTCCGATGAGCGCTTGGAGCTGATCTTCACCTGCTGTCACCCGGCGCTGGCGACCGACGCGCAGGTGGCGCTCACATTGCGCACGCTCGGCGGCCTGAAGACCGAGCAGATCGCACACGCGTTTCTCGTGCCCGAGACGACGATGGCGCAACGGCTGGTGCGCGCCAAGCGCAAGATCGAGGCTGCCGGCATCCCTTTCAAGATCCCGCCGGCGCATCTGCTTCCCGAGCGTCTGGAGGCAGTGCTGGCGGTCGTCTATCTGATCTTCAACGAGGGCTATGACGGTCGTGGCGAGTTGGCGGCCGAGGCGATTCGCCTCGGCGCCGCGCTGGTCGAGCTGATGCCCGACGAGGCCGAGGCGAGCGGCCTGCTCGCCCTGATGCTGCTGCACGATTCGCGTCGCGCCGCACGCTTCGACGACGGCGAGCTGGTGTTGCTCGCCGACCAGGATCGGAGCCTGTGGGACGACCGGCAGATCGGGGCCGGGAACGAGGCGCTGCAGCGCGCGCTGGCGCTGCGTGGGCCGACGGGCATGGGCGCCTATACGTTGCAGGCCGCGATCGCCTCGCTGCACACCGAGAGCGCTCGTGACTGGCCACAAATCGCTGCGCTCTACGACGAGCTTGCACGGTTGGCTCCCTCTCCGGTGGTCGAGCTCAACCGGGCCGTCGCATTGGCCGAAGCGCAGGGGCCGGCGGTGGGATTGGCAAGCATCGAAGCTCTCGATGGGCTGGACGGCTACCACTATTTCCATGCCGCCCGCGCCGAGCTGCTGCGCCGTCTGGATAGGTGGGCCGAAGCTCGCATGGCATTCGAGCAGGCGCTCCAGCTCGTTCGCTCCGAGCCTGAGCGGCGATTTCTGCAGGGCCGACTTGCCTCGCTCTAGCTGGGTGGTCTGGGGCGTGGTCGGCGTGACGCAAATGTCGTCGGGTGTGGCGGTCTTTGCTCCAAAGCGGCGATGCCCCCGCACGCGCGCGCGGGGGCATGGCCCTTTTTGCATAGACGGTTGCAGGACGTCTGAGGCGCCCGAACCGATGGCCAGCGAGTCGTAGCGACGCTCAAGCAGCGGTCGGGCCAGTCGATGGGGGGATGTGCTCAACGTGAGCTCACAGGTTCGCTCCATCCTGTCGCGCAGGTTTGCGCTGGTGCTCGGGTGCACAGTCGTGCTGGCCGGCGCGGGTGCGGCTGGCCTTGGCACTGGCTCCTTGGCAGTTGCCGCGACGACCAAAAAGCTGACGGCTGCCAATTGGGACAGCGCCCAGCAGCAACTGGTCCTCGGCGATGCGGTGATGAGCGAAGCGCCCGGCGCGGGCTTTGCCGGTGCCGCCGCGCTGAGCGCCCAGGCAGAGGGCACCGCGCTGGCGGCGATCGCCACACGCGAGGAAGTTGCGCCGATCGCTTTCCAGGCCAGCACCTCGATCACGCTGGTGCGCTTCGACGGTTTGCTCGTCGACCAACTGGGCCTCGGCGATGTCGCCGAACACGTCCAGCAGGTGGCTGTGGCAGCCGGTCTCGCCCCGCCCAGCTACTTCGGCAGCGAGGTGGTCGCCCGCTACCTGGGCCTGCGCTACAACCACCCGGCCGGGGAAGATTCCTTGGAGCTGTACCCGTGGAA
Source organism: Solirubrobacteraceae bacterium (assembly GCA_035486935.1). Taxonomy (GTDB): domain Bacteria; phylum Actinomycetota; class Thermoleophilia; order Solirubrobacterales; family Solirubrobacteraceae; genus Palsa-744. The sequence continues at coordinate 35,914 of DATHMQ010000055.1, read as the reverse complement.
CGCGATCACGCGTGCCGAAGCGGCGCACTCCTTCGCGGTCGCGCTCGGGCTTGAAAGCTGGGCTCTCTCCTCGGCGCGCGAAGTGCTCGACGGCTTCTCGCTGCCGCAGTACAGCTCCGCCCAGCGTGAGGTGTTGCGCATCGCGGTGTCCAAGATCGGCATGCCCTACGTGTGGGGTGGGACGACCGACAACACGGCAGACGGGCTGGAACACGGTGGCTATGACTGCTCGGGCTTCGCCTGGCGCGTCTACAAGGTCTCGGGTCTGTCGTGGGGCAGGAGCATCCTCGGGCGCACCGCCGCCGAACAGGCCGGTGAAATCCCCAAGAACAGTCGCATCCGCCTGGAAGACGTTCAGCCAGGCGACCTCTTGTTCTTCGGCTCGGCGAGTTTCGATGCGACCGCGACGGAGTCGAACGTGATCCACGAGGGGATCGCGCTCAGCGACCAGTGGGCGATCCACTCCTCCGAACAGGGCGTCTACGTGCTGCCGCTCGCGTCGGGTTGGCTCGCTGAAAGCTTTACCTGGGCGCGCCGGGTCCTATAAGGGGCGCGCGCGCCAAGCCGGGGGTCAATCTCCGAGCCGGGGTCGAACCTCAAGATAATCAGGGAAGACATCGCCGCATGCGGCGATGTCCCGGACGGTGCATGCACCGTCCGGCCGGGCGCGCATGCGCGCCCGGAACTGCAAAAACGAACGCCAAGCGATAATCGTCGACGATGGCGGAAGCGCAAGCCAACTCCTACAGCGGCCACACGGCCTGGGCGCGCAATCTGGCTGCGCCGGTGCGCGACTTCCTGAGCACCGAGACCGGCGGCGCGATTGTGCTGCTCGGGGCCACGGTGTTGGCGCTGCTGTGGGCCAACTCGCCCTGGTCGTCCTCCTACGACTCGCTGTGGAGCACGAAGCTGTCGATCTCGATCGGCGGAGGCGGGATCTCCGCCGACCTGCGCCACTGGGTCAACGAGGGCTTGATGACCTTCTTCTTCCTCGTCGTCGGCCTCGAGGCAAAGCGCGAGCTCGACGTGGGCGAGTTGCGCGAGCGCCGTCGCCTGGCGATCCCGGTGCTGGCGGCACTCGGCGGGATGGCTGTCCCGATCGCGATCTACCTCGCCTTCAACGCCGGTGGCCCGGGCGCGCACGGCTGGGGCGCCGCGATGTCGACCGACACGGCTTTCGCGCTGGGCGCGCTGGCGCTGCTCACCCCGGTCGGCGCCACGCGCCTGCGTGTCTTCCTGCTGACGCTCGCCGTCGTGGACGACCTGTTCGCGCTGATGGTGATCACGATCGCCTACACCGACCATATCTCCAAGCTCGCGCTGGCCATCGCGATCGGCTTGTTCGCGCTGCTCATCGGCCTGCGTTACGTGCCGGCCTGGCGGCGCCAACTGACGGTGATCGTGGGCTTGGCGCTGTGGGTGGCGATGTTCGAATCGGGCATCGATCCGGTGATCTCCGGCTTGGCGGTCGGCCTGGTCACAAGCGCATACCCGCCCTCGCGCGAGGACCTGGAGCGCGCCACGGCACTGACGCGCTCGTTTCGCGAGCAGCCGACGCCCGAGTTGGCACGCTCGGCGCAGATTGGCGTGGCCTCGGCGATCTCGCCAAACGAGCGCCTGCAGTACTCCTTGCATCCGTGGACGAGCTACGTCGTAGTGCCGCTGTTCGCGTTGGCCAACGCCGGCATCCATGTGACCGGCAGCCTGCTGGGCGATGCGATCGCCTCGCCGATAACTCTGGGCATCGCTGTCGGCTATGTGGTGGGCAAGCCATTGGGGATCCTGGCCGCCTCATATGTGGCCTCGCGTCCACGCCTGCACGGGGTGCGCCCGACGCTCAGCTTCCCTTCGCTGGCGGGCGGGGGAGCAGTTGCGGGCATTGGTTTCACCGTGTCGTTGTTGATCTCAAGCCTTGCTTTCTCCGGCGAGCGTTTGCAGGAGGCAAAGCTCGGCGTGCTCGCCTCGGCGATCCTCGCCCCGCTTGTCGGGTGGGTCGTCTTCAAACTGATGAGACGCCTGCCCACGCAGGTGCGAGCCCGCCAGATCGTCGGCACGGCAGATGACATCCTCGACCTCGCCGACGATGTGGATTCGTCCCGCGACCACATCCGCGGCTGTGACGACGCTTTGGTCACACTGGTCGAGTACGGCGACTTCGAGTGCTCCTACTGCGGCCAGGCCGAGCGGATAGTGCGCGAGCTGCTGTCCTCCTTCGACGACGAGTTGCGCTACGTCTGGCGCCACCTGCCGCTCAACGACGTCCATTCGAGTGCACAGCTGGCGGCCGAGGCGACTGAGGCGGCGGCGGCCCAGGGCAAGTTCTGGGAGCTCTACGACGCGCTGCTGGCCCACCAGGACACGCTCACGCCGCTCGACATGCGCCGCTACGCAGAGCAACTGGGCCTCGACGTCGAGCGCTTCTGGGACGAGCTACGCCATCACGACTACGCGGCAAGGGTGGCAGAGGATGTGGCGGGCGCCGACGCCAGCGGCGTCTCGGGTACGCCGACGTTCTTCATCAACGGCCGCCGCCACCACGGCGCGTATGACGTCGACACGTTGACCGAGGCGGTACGCGCCACGCGCAGGCGCGCGGGACTGCTGGCTCACAGTTCGTAAATTGCCGATGGCCCCCGCGCGCGGGGGCATATCGACCGGCAGTCGTGCTGCAAGTAGAGTGGTCAAGGAAATGACACTTGTCCTCCTCACTGGCGCTACACGCGGCATCGGTCAGGCCGCCGCGATCGAGCTTGCCCGTCAAGGCGCCGAGCTCGCGCTCGTCGGGCGTGAGGCCGAGCGCGTGACGGCTGTTGCTATGCAGGCGAGAGCGGCCGGCGGCGGTGCGCCGGTGCATGAGCACGTCGCCGACCTGACGCTGATGAGCGATGTCCGCAAGCTTGCCGAGGAGGCGCGCTCGAGCTACGAGCACATCGATGTGCTGGCGAACAACGCAGGCGCACTGTTCGCTTCGCGCAAGGTCACATCAGAGGGCTTGGAGCGAACCTTCGCGCTCAACCATCTCGCGCCGTTTCTGCTGACTGCCCTGTTGCGCGATCGCCTGACCGGGGGCCGCGTAGTGACGACCGCGTCCGACGCGCACAAGTCCGGTCGGCTCGATCTCGAAGACCTGCAGTCCGAGAAGTCCTATGCGGCCATGCGTGTCTACGGCACTTCGAAGCTGTGCAACATCCTCTTTACGCGTGAGCTGGCCAAGCGCTCTCCAGAGCTGCACGCAAACTGTTTTCACCCCGGCGTGGTGCGAACGGGCTTTGGCAAGAACGAGAACGGCATCTGGAAGGTCTTGACGACTCTGGCCGGCCCCTTCTTTCGCTCGCCGGCACGCGGCGCCCGTTCGCTGATCTGGCTGTCGCTGTCCGATGAGACGGCTTCGCTCAACGGTGAGTACATAGAAAACGAGAAGGTGGCCCAGCCAAGCGCCCAGGCGCAGGACGAGGTGCTGGCCGAGGGCCTGTGGGAACGCAGCGCCGAGCTTGTAGGTCTGCCGGCCGACGCGCCCGCTTGACGGGCGCTGGGAGAGGCGGCTACGCCGCTGCACGCCGCACCCTACGCATCATCGATTCTTGGCATAGTGCAATGCAGAATATGTCCAGCCTGGTCGTCAAGCGGAGTACTTCCAGTCACTCGGATACGGTGAGATCGCTAGTCGAGGCGATCGAACTGCGTGGGCTTACGGTGTTCGCTCGGATCGACCACGCCGCGGCAGCGCGGGAGGCCGGGTTGGAGCTTGCCGAGGAGGAGGTCGTGCTGTTCGGGAGTCCGCGCGCCGGCACGCCGCTGATGGTGAGCGACCGGCAGATAGGGATCGAGCTGCCGTTGCGCATCCTGGTCTGGCGCGACGGGGCGGATGTGCTGCTTGCCTACAACGATCCCCGCAATTTGAGCGATGAATATGAAGTGGCCGAATATAGATCGACGCTCGAGCAGATGGCGAAGCTGCTCGAGGAGTTGGCGAGCGAGGCGGCGAGCTAGTCTCATAGCTGTGGCGAGCGTTGGCACTACCGGGGGGCAGTCCAGGAACCTGATCCTGGCGGCGATGATCTTCGCGGTCGCGATGACGTTCATCGACCAGACGATCGTCTCGATCGCCGCGCCGGAAATCCAGAAGGAGCTGAGCCTGACGAGCACCGGGACGCAGTGGGCGATCAATGCCTACCTGCTCTCGTTGGCTTCGCTGTTCGCCTTCGGCGGTCGCCTGGCCGACACGGTCGGTCACCGCAAGATGGTGACGCTCGGCGTGATCGTGTTCGCGGCGGCCTCGGCGATGTGCGGTCTCACTCCCAAGGGGAGCATCGCGGAGGCGTGGATCGTGACGTTCCGTGTAATCCAGGGCGCCGGTGGCGCGATCATGTTCCCGGCGGCATTGGCGATCGTGGTGCAGACCTTCGAGTTGCGCGAACGCGGCAAGGCGCTTGCGATCTTCTTCGGGATCGCGGGCGGCCTCACGGCGGTGGGCCCGATCCTCGGCGGCTATCTCACGCAGTGGACCTGGCGGGCGATCTTCTGGGTGAACATTCCTGTCGCCGTCATTGCCTTGATCCTGATCGTCATCTCAAAACCAAGGACTCAGCATCGACCGGCGCGCATGGACTACCGGGGTCTGGCATTGATCGTCTCCGGCGTCGCGCTGAGCGTGTTCGGCTTTCAGCAGTCCTCCACGTGGGGCTGGAGCGATCCTGCCACCGGGGCGTGCATCGCGATCGGCGCCGCGCTGCTGGTGGTGTTCTATTTCGTCGAGTTGCGCACCGTCTCGCCGCTGATCGAGATGAGCATCTTTCGCATCCGAGCGTTCCTGGTGGAGAACCTCGTGCTTGCCATCTCGATGTTGGTGTTCGTCCCGGTGTTCTTCTTCGCGAGCGAGTACGCCCAGATCGCGCTGGGCAAGTCACCCTCGGAGGCAGGTCTCTACATCCTGTACTTCTTCATCGGCTTCGTCATCGCCGCACAGATCGGCGGCCGGATGCTCGACAGAGTTGGGGGCAAGCGTCCAGTGGTGCTCGGCTGTGCGCTGAGCGCCGTTGGCTTCTGGCTGTGGGCGGGAAAGATCACCGACCTGAGCTTCAGCGCCCAGCAGTGGTACATCATCCTCGCCGGCGCTGGCATGGGGATGATGCTCGGCCCCGCCAGCACCGATGCGGTCAATCGCGCCTCCAGGCTCTCTTATGGCGAGGCGACGGGCATAACGCAGACGGTCCGCAACTATGCCGCCAGTCTCGGCCTTGCGATCCTCGGCACGATTCTGGTCTCGCAGATGCGCTCGCGCGTCACAACATCGCTGATCGCAAAGGGCGTGCCCAGCGCGCGGGCGCATGCTGAGGCGTCGAGCATCGCTCAATCTCGCGGCGGGGGTGGGAACATCGCGTCGATTCCCCACTTCGTGCAGCTCGACTTCGCCTATGCCACGCGCTCGGTGCTCTACGCGATGGCGGCGATCATGGCGGCGGCGGCGGTCGTGGCTTTCGTCGGATTGCGTGCGGGTTTGCAGGAGGAGGCGCTGAGTCCTGCGAGTGATTTTGACCAGCAACCGTCGAGTGGCACTGCGGGAGAGACGATCGGCAGTGCCTTCCCTGGGGCACCCGGCACTAGCTGATCAGGTTGACCAGGCCTTTGATAATCAGATAGACGCCGGCTGCCACGCATGCAAGCACCGCCAGCAGACGTCCGCGTCGCGTAAACCAGGCGTTGATCCGCTCGAGCGAGTCCGAGGCACGGGCAGGGAACAGCAATAGCGCCAGCATCGGCAGCTCGATCAGCCACAGCATCACCGCCACCGTGACCAGGAGACCGAGCAGCTTGCCACCGGTCGAGAGCTTCGCGTCGGAGACCTCCTTGACCGCGGCGATGTAAATCGGCGAGGGCAGCACATAGAGCGTGATGCCGAGCACGAACGCCAGTCGCGTGCTCTGCAGATACCGATCGATCTTGGATGTGCCCTTCGGCTTCTCTGGAGGCGGTTGCTTTCGGCGCAGGTAGACAGCGAATCCCAGCAACAACACGCCGAAGCCCAGGTCGAGTGCGGCGCTTGGGGTCAAATGGTGCGGTCCGGTGGCGCCCACTTCGTCCAGCAGGAACAGCACGATGGTGCCGACCGTATAGGTGATCGCAGCCGCGGCCAGCACGAAGGCGAGTACTCGCGAGCGCACCTGTGAGCCTCGACCGAGGGCGATGACCGCCAGTACCGCCGGTGGGTAGATGGAGGCGGCGAGCGCCAGGGCTAGAGCTTGGGGTGGCATCTCAGCTGGACGTCGTCGGGTGTGGCGCTTTCGCGCTCAGTCGGTATTGGCCACCTTCAATTGCTGCTCGCCCACGCGTATCGTGTCGCCGCGGCGCAACTGACGCCCGCGGCGCGTCTCGCGCTCGTCGTTGACCAAGACCGACTGAAGCGCAAGGAACTCTTTTGCTTCGCTACCGCTGTCGATGATCCCAACGAGCTTGAGCAGCTGACCGAGCCTGATCGTCTCATCGCGAATCTGAACCTCGCGCTCCATCGGATGAATCTATCGAGGGCGCTCAAAACAAGCTCTGTTGGGAGTCCCCTTGGGAGTCGCCCGGTGGGGGCGGCGAGGCGGCACGTGGGCCGGCCAATCTTCTGAATCCACTCTCGGTTCCCGGAAGACGCACGAGGCCGGCCAGACGCTTGCGTTCATCCGCGGGCGCATAGGCGCCGCGTGCATAGAGGCTCTCGTAGCGTCTCACCAGCTCCGGGCGTTGAGTACGCAGCCAGTCCATGAACACGTCCTTGACCTCGCCGCGCAAGTGCAAGGCAACTCCCCCGATGCTTCTCGCGCCGGCCTCGATCGCACCCTGCAACAGTGGCTCGAGCTGCTGGGGACTGTCGTTGATACCGGGCATCAGCGGCGCGATCAAGACGCCCGTCGAGATGCCGGCACGATTGAGCTCCGCGACCGCCTCCAGGCGGGCGCGGGGATTTGGGGTATGAGGCTCGGTGGCGCGCCAAGCACGCTCGTCGAGTGTCGGGATCGACAAGCTCGCGCTGATCGCGGTGCGCTCGGCGATCTGCAGCATCAACGGCAGGTCGCGCAGCAGGAGGGGCGACTTTGTGAGCACAGAGCAGGGATTGCCGGCCCCGTCGGCGACGTCGCGCAGCGCTTCCCAAATGCCCACCATCAGCCGGTAGCGGCCCTCGACCCACTGATAGGGGTCGGTATTCGTGCCCAGTGCTACGTGCTCTCGCTTCCACGATGGACGCGCAAGCTCCCGGCGTAGTACCTCAGGCGCGTTGACCTTGACGACGATCTCGCGCTCGAAGTCGCGCCCGGCGTCGAAGCCCAGATAGCGGTGCGTGGGTCGGGCAAAGCAATAAACACATGCGTGACTGCATCCCCGATAGGGATTGATCGTCCAGCTGAACGGCATGCGCGAACGAGCCGGGACACGGTTGAGTACCGAGCGAGCACGAACCTCGTAAAAGCGTGTATCGAGTGCGTCGGGTGCGTCGAAATGGCGTACGACGGCCTCGTCGCGGTAGCCGGGCAGGCGGCGCTGCTCGTCCGCCTCCTCGGTCAGATTGCTCCAGCGCACGAACATATGTTCGCACAGGCATCGGCGTCGCGAGATTGGGGGTTGAACACGCGCGCTTGGGGGCATACCCGGCGCTATGACATATGGAACCTCACTCTTCCTGATCGCGGTTGGCGCGATATTGCGGTACGCGGTAACGGCCACAGTCACTGGCATCAACTTGCAGACGGTCGGCCTCGTGCTGATCATCGTTGGTGTCGTTGGCCTGCTGTTCTCGCTGCTGTGGTTTGGCGCTTGGGCCAGCAGGCGAGGGGTTGCGCCGGTCGAACGCGAAGTGCGCGGCCGCGACAGCTACTAGGGGCCTCGGCTCCCTAGCATCGCGTCCTCGCGCGACACGAACTACTGGGGAGCGCCTCCCCCAGTAGATGGCCTCCCGGGCATTCAATGCCCGGGAGGCTTCTACGCGCTCGTCCTCTCCCGTCCTCCCCTTTTCCTGTCTGTCCCCAGCAGACAGGAAGCTCCTCGACCATCACCGGAATGGGATGCGATTCGCGCGGGATCGCCTCCCATTCGAGGGTGACGGTCGCTATTTCTTCGGGCAGGGAACCTTGATGCTGACCGTCGAGGTTTCCCCGCTGAGGTATTTGAGTTCGGTCTTGGCTGGGAAGCCGCCCTTCGGGCACTTCTTTGGGACGGTGCCGTAGGAGATCAGCTTTTTGCCCTGCATGAAGGCGGCGCCGACCCTGATCTTGATCGACAGCACCGAGGCATAGGGAGCTCCGGGTACCGTCGAGACGAGCGGCACAACCGCTGTCAGCTTCTGCGAGAAGGGGTTGGACGCGCCCGAGAACCTGCCGGTCGAGAGGACTTCAAGCACGGCCGGTTCCCGACCTTCGGTGAAGAAGGCGATGTTGCCGCCAGGCGTGAAGAAAGCCTGTACGGTCGCTTTCTCCTGCACGCGCGTGCCGCCGAAGCTGACCACGCCGAGCACTTCGCCCTTTGGGCTGGCAACCGACTTTTTCGGGCAGTTCTGTACTTCATGGCTTTCGAGGACCGCATTTGAGCAGGTCGCAAAGCCCTGGGGGTGTAGCTTGGTGCCGGACGGCAGGTACACCACAACCCCTGTCAGCGGTGAGGGAAAGCCACCGTATTCAGTGCCGCTGATCGTCATTTGCGCTTCCACAGACGCTCCAGCGCCAAGGATGTTGCCTGTTTTGGGGTAGGACCCGCCTTTGGGTGAGGCCGGATTCTTGAGGACAGGCAGGATCTTCGCTTTGACAGTCACTAGCGGAGCCGCGAATGCGGCCGCCGGTAGACTTACGGCGGCGATCGCCAGACAGACTAGGCCCACGAGGAGGCTGAGTGTGTGGGAGCACCCGTGGCGATGGGCTAGTCGATGGTTCCGCGCGCGTCGTGCGGGCGGCTGTGGATCGCCGGTGCGACTGTGGGCTGCGGTCAGGTTGGCGTGCTCGAATCTGGCCATGTCATATCTCCTTGGGGTGGTGCTGCCTAATTCCCTTAACAGGTTTCATACGCCCAAGTAGCGGTTGCAACTATTGGCTTCGCATGTCCAAGCGGCAGCTGCTTCGCATGTCCAGCAGCCCTTGAACCTATTTGCCGGGTGAGCCCAGCTCGGCTAACGTCGCGTCGATGAGTGCCAATACATCAGAGGACGAGCGACTGGAGAGTCTCGGCATCCTGCGCCTGCGGGCCGAGAACCCGGGTCCGCTCACGATGTCGGGCACCAACAGCTGGGTGGTGGGCCACAATCCGGCTTGGGTCGTCGATCCGGGCCCCGAACTGGCGGCTCATCTCGAGCGCCTGACTACTGCGCTTGAACAACGCGGGGGACTGGGAGGGATCGCGCTCACCCACGACCACATCGATCACTCCGAGGCAGTGGCAGCGCTGCGCGAGCGCTTTCCCGCGCCGCTTGCCGCCGGTCGTGGCGGCGCCGATGTCGAGCTGACCGACGGAGTGCGTTTTGGGCCTTTCGAGGCGCTTTACACGCCCGGCCACGCACCCGACCATTTTGCTCTGATAGCAGGCAGAGCATGCTTTGCCGGCGACGCGATTCTCGGGGAAGGCAGCGTATTCGTAGCTCCCGACCCAGGAGCGCTCGCCGGCTATCTGAATGGCCTGCGGCGACTGCAAGAACGTCATCTCGACGTTCTCTGCCCAGGCCACGGTCCGCCGATCTGGACACCTCGTGAGCGCATCGGCGAATACATCGAGCACCGCCTCGACCGCGAGCGTCGTCTGCTCGCGGCGATCGCCGAAGGTCGCCGCGGGGAGCAGGCGCTGCTGGACGCCGCATGGTCGGATGTGCCCGAGCAGTTGCGCCCGCTTGCGGCGATCACGCTGGCCGCGCATCTGGACAAGCTCGCCGAAGAGGGTCGGCTACCGGTACCGTTCGTCCGATGAGCGTTCACGTGGAAGAGTGCCGGCATCGCGAGAGCTGCCCAGCAGAGGTCGGTGCCTGCGCGATGAGCGCTCGAGAGCCTGGGTCGGCCGATGGCGTAAGCGCAACTCGAAGGTTCGTGCCCGCTCAATGAGCAGCCCTTCCTCGAGCGCTCCGGAAGCGGGAGCCGCCGAAGCACCGGAAGTCGCCGACGCACCGGCCGTGCAGCCCCCAGGCTCGACCATCCCAGCCCCAGCTCAAGACTCGCCGTTTCCACCGATCGCCGACTACGGCTTCCTCTCCGATTGCCACACAGGCGCCCTGGTGGCCTCCGACGGGGCGATCGAGTGGATGTGCCTGCCGCACTTCGACTCCGCTTCGGTGTTCGCCGCGATGCTCGACCGCGGCGCCGGCAGCTTCCGGGTCGGGCCGTACGGCATGTACGTGCCCGTCGGCCGGCGCTACCTGCCAGGCACCAACGTGCTCGAGACGACCTGGATGACGCCCCAGGGGTGGCTGCGCGTGGTGGATGCGCTTACGATCAGCGACTGGCACGACGTGAAGCGCGGTAGCACCCACACGCGTCCGCCCACCGACTTCGACGCCGACCACCTGCTCGTGCGAATCGTCGAATGCATCCAGGGTCAGGTACAGGTGGAGATGGTGTGCGAGCCGATGCTCGACTACGGCTCCACCGCGGCACAGTGGAGTCACGTCGAAGACGAGTACGGCCACGGCCTAGATGCAAGCAACGAGCGCACGGCGTTTCGCCTGTTCAGCGATACGCGCATGGGTATCGAGGGCAATCGCGCGCACTCGCGCCACACGATGGCTGAGGGCGAGAAGCGCTTCTGCGCGATCTCCTGGACCAAAGAGCTGCGCGGCCCGCGCACGGTCGAAGAAGCAGAGGCGCGGATCGACCGCACGAGCCACTTCTGGCGTACCTGGCTGGCCGAAGGCAACTACCCAGACCACCCGTGGCGCGCGCACCTGCAGCGCTCGGCGCTCACGCTGAAGGGCCTCACATTCATGCCCACCGGCGCGCTTGTGGCGGCTCCGACCACCTCGCTGCCCGAGACGCCGCGCGGCTCGCGCAACTGGGACTACCGCTACTGCTGGATGCGCGACGCGTCCTTCACGCTGTGGGCTCTGCATGCGCTGGGCCTGGACTGGGAGGCTGACGATTTCATCCAGTACGTCGCTGACATGGAGCGCAACGAGGACGGGTCCTTGCAGATCATGTATGGGATCAAGGGCCAAAAGGACCTGAGCGAGTCCACGCTCGATCACCTCAAGGGCTACGAGGGCGCGCGCCCGGTGCGGATCGGTAACGGTGCCTATAACCAGCGCCAGAACGACGTGTACGGCGCCGTGCTCGACTCGGTCTACCTGCACTCCAAGCGTCGCGATCACATCCCCGAGCGGCTGTGGCCGGTGCTGGTCGACCAGGCCGAATGCGCAGCGCGCGTGTGGAAGGAACCCGACCAGGGGATCTGGGAGGCGCGCGGCGAGCCACGCCACTACGTGTCCTCGAAGCTGATGTGCTGGGTCGCGTGCGATCGCGCCGCGCGGCTCGCCGAACGGCGCGGCGAGGAGGAGCACGCCGAGCGCATGCAGGGGATCGCCGAGGAAATCAAGGGCGACATCCTCGAGAAGGGCGTCGACGAGCGGGGCGTGTTCCGCCAGCACTACGACACCGACGCGCTCGACGCCTCCAATCTGCTGATCGTGTTGATGCGCTTCCTGCCGCCCGACGACGAGCGTGTGCGAGCCACCGTCATGGCGATCCGCGACGAGCTGACCGAGAACGGCTTGGTCCTGCGCTACCGCACGGAGGAGACCGACGACGGCCAGAGCGGTGAGGAGGGCACGTTCCTGATCTGCTCGTTCTGGCTCGTCTCGGCCATGTGTGAGATCGGCGAGCACATGCACGCCCGGCGCCTGTGCGAGCGACTGCTCGGCTACTCATCCGAGCTGGGCCTGTACGCGGAGGAGCTCGAGGCCTCCAGCGGCCGGCATCTAGGCAACTACCCGCAGGCGTTCACGCACCTGGCGCTGATCAACGCCGTCACGCACGTGATGGGCACGATTCAGCGCTCTTGATTGCGCCGTTCGGGCGCGGCCCGCGCTCTGGACAGACGCTTGTTGTGTGGTTTCTGGCGGCCGGCGCTTGCAAGTGCGCCAATCAGCGCACAGAAGGCGCTCAGGCGTATCCCGGCTCGCCCGGCAGCACCACGCGCGCGACCTCGCCGTCGAACCACACCTTCGGCTGCACCGGCAGCACCTCGCGGCCCCGCGCGTACTCCAATAGCTCGGCCACGCTCGAAAACACCCCAAGCTGCTCCAGGTGCTTGATCGTAGGGAAGACGAGCAGGATCTCCTCGCGCCCATACGCCTCGAGTGCCCCTTGCGGCGTGAACCAGCCTTGATCGACGCACTCCTGGCCATCGACCACAGGCTCCTGCCCTTCAGGCAGCTCCCCCAGGAAGAAACGGGTGTCGAAGCGGATGGACACCTCCTCGGGTGTGATCCAGCGCGAGAATTCCACGAGCGCGGCTGGGTCGGCAAGTGTGATGCCAGCCTCCTCTGCGAGCTCCCGCGCAGCCGCTGCACGATGCGCGTCGGTGCCGCCTGCACCTGGCGCTGAAGGGTCGCCGGCATCCACCGCGCCACCCGGAAACACCCATACACCGCCCATGAACCTGGCCTGCTCGGTGCGCTTGACGAGCAGCACCTCCAGCGCCTGCGCTGCGCCGCGCAGCAGGATCACGGTGGCGGCCTGTCGCGGTGGCGTCGCCTCGCCAAGATTGAGTCCCTGGCCGGGCTCTTGTGTGGAGGCGAGGTTGAGCGTCTGTCCAGGCCCGCTGTGGCGGTCGAGCTCGAGCTCCTGCCCAACCTCCTCCTCGCCGTTAGGGGTCGAGCTGCTCATACCAAGGACCCTACCGCCAGGTAGTCTTACGTGCATGAGCGTGACCCAAACCCTGCAACGCTGGATCTGCGAGTCCTGCGGCTACATCTATGACCCGGAGGAGGGCGACCCCGACGGGGGCATCCCCGCCGGCACCGCCTTCGAGGACATCCCCGACACGTGGTTCTGCCCGGTGTGTGGGGCGCGTAAGCGGGACTTCACCCTTTACGAGGATTGACACGCTGACCGACTGGGCCGAGCTTCAGGAGCTCGACAGGCGGCACGTGTGGCACCCATACTCGCCGCTGCCAGGCGAGCGACAGCTGCCGGTGGTCTCCGCCGAGGGTGTGCGTCTGCGCCTGGCCGACGGGCGCGAGCTGATCGACGGCATGTCCTCGTGGTGGTGTGCGATCCACGGCTATCGCCACCCGGCTTTGGACGCGGCCGTGCGCGAGCAGCTGGAGCGCATGGCCCATGTGATGTTCGGTGGACTGACGCACGAGCCGGCTGTGCGTCTTGCCGAGCGGCTGGTTGAGATCGCACCGGATGGCTTGCAGCATGTGTTCTTCGCCGACTCCGGCTCGGTGTCGGTGGAGGTGGCGATCAAGATGGCCTTGCAGTATCAGCGTGCCGTGGGCCATCCTGAGCGCAGCCGCCTGCTCACGATTCGTGGCGGCTACCACGGCGACACGTTTGGGGCGATGGCGGTCTGCGACCCGGTTGGCGGGATGCACTCCATGTTCAGCGATGTGCTGGCCGAGCACGTCTTCGCCGAGCGTCCACCCGACGGCTTCGATGTTTCACTGGACGAGGCATGGGCAGAGGACGTGGCCGCCCTGTTCGCCCGTCATGCCCACGAGCTGGCGGCAGTGATCGTCGAGCCCGTCGTCCAGGGTGCCGGCGGAATGCGCTTTCACTCGCCCGCCTGTGTATCCCTGTTGCGAGATTTGTGTGACAAGCACGAACTTCTCCTCCTCCTGGACGAGATTGCGACCGGCTTCGGGCGCACGGGCTCGATGTTCGCCTGTGAGCATGCGCAAGTCGCCCCCGACATCATGTGTGTCGGCAAGGCGCTCACCGGCGGCTATATGACGCTCGCGGCAACGCTCTGCACGAGTGAGGTTGCGCAGGCGATCTCGGCGGGAGAGGGCGGCGCGCTGATGCACGGCCCTACTTTCATGGCCAATCCGCTGGCTTGTGCGGTTGCGCTGGCTTCGCTCTACTTGCTTGCCGATGGCGACTGGCCGGAGGATGTGGCACGGATCGAACGTGGTCTGCGCGCTGGGCTCGGGCCGGCGCGCAAGTTGCCGGGGGTCCTCGACGTGCGTGTGCTGGGTGCGATTGGCGTGGTGCAGTTGGAGCACGAGGTCGACGTTGCCGCCGCAACGGCCACAGCGGTCGAGCACGGCGTTTGGCTGCGACCGTTTCGCGACCTGATCTACACGATGCCGCCGTATGTGATCGAAGACGACGATCTTGCCCGCGTGACTGACGCGATTACGGCCGCGGTCGCCGGTTGAGGATCGTCGGTTGAGTTCCGCCAGACGTAGGATTAGACTGTTGGGCGGCTAGTGCACTGATCGCTGAGTTCAGTTGCCTCCTGAGGGGCCCGGGCGACCGGGCCCTCTCCGGTTAATCGTTCCCCGGCGGTCGCCGGGGCCGTCTGAGCTGCGACCGCCGGGGTGCTCTGCTATCTAGTCAGCCGGTCGATGACCAACAACGCGACGAGCAGTGCGATGGCTAGCGCAGATACTGCTGAGTTCATTGCAACTCCTTTCTCCGGGGGTACGACCCCGGAACCGCCCGGAGAGGAGATGCGTCGGCAACGTCTGGCCAGCCATACGCCGACCTTACGTATCGCTTGGGACGAAACTTGGTCCCGACAGCCATTCGCGCCATGGCAAATGACCTCCTGCCCTTGCAAACTCGGCGATATCGGTGCCCGAGATTTCTTCGAGCACCGCGACTTTCACCCCGCCAAGTCGTGTAATCGTCGTGCGGTTGGACTGTTGCATCTGTGACGGCTCACTCGGCCAGGGAGTGAGCACGACAGCTGCAACGTCAAGTTTTGCGTCTCTGGCTGCCTCGATCGTCAGCAGCGTATGGTTGATAGTGCCGAGGCCAGGTGACGCGGCGATCAGCAACGGCAGAGCCAACTCGACGGCGAGATCGCGCACGGTGAAATCCTCGGCGAGGGGTACGAGCAGGCCGCCGACGCCCTCCACGATCAGCGTCTCGCCGGTCTTTGTATTTGCTTTCGCGTACTCGACCAGTGCGACGGCGTCAATCGGCTTGCCCGCGAGCGACCCGGCTAGGTGGGGTGACACAGCCTCTCCGAAGCGCAGCGGCGCGACCTCCTCAGGTGTCATCTCAGCGGCGAGTGCCAGCAACTCGTGGTCTGGCGGCCACTGGCCTGGAGGCTCGGCGAGCCCAGTGACGACGGGCTTGTAAGCGCGCACCTGCTCTCCCGCACTTCGCATCGCTGCGAGCAGCGCGGCGCTCACAATCGTCTTGCCGACGCCGGTGCCGGTGCCGGTTACGAATAGCCCAGGCACGACATGCAAACGCTAAGCGACCCGGGCGAGCCGTTGCCTGCCGGTGGGTCGCGAGCCGAGCGTTGTCGGATCGAGACCCACTTCGCGCGTTGCTTCGACCAGGCTCTTGGCTGCATCGCGCAGCTCAGTTGCCGTGTGTGAGGCCATTACGGCGAGCCGCAACCTGGAGGTGCCTTCCGGTACGGTCGGGGGCCGGATCGCCTGTGCGAACACGCCACGCTCAAGCGCACCCTGACAGAGGCGCATCGCCGCCTCGCTGTCACCGACGACGAGCGGCACGATGTGCATGTCGCTGCGCTGCACCGCAAAGCCTCGTTCGGCGAGTGCTCCGCGCAGCGTGCGCGCCGCCTCGTGCAAATGCGATACCCGCTCGGGCTCGGCTTCGAGCAGCTCCAGCGCCGCCAACGCGCCGGCGACCGAGGGCGGGGAGGGGGCGGTCGAGAAGATCAGCGGGCGGGCGGTGTTGATCAGGAGCCGCACCATCTCCTCGCCTGCACATGCATAGGCGCCGTAGGAGCCGAGCGCCTTTCCGAGAGTGCCGATCAGGACATCGATCTTGCCTTGCAGCCCGGCTTGGGCGACGGCTCCGCGTCCGCCCTCTCCGAGCGCGCCGGTGGCGTGCGCCTCGTCCACGATCGTCCGTGCATCGTGTTCATGCGCCAGCTCCACGATCCGCGCCAGCGGCGCCACGTCCCCATCCATCGAGAAGACCGAATCGCTCACGATCACACGCCGACCTTTGCCACCGTGCCCGCGCAGACAGCTCTCCAGATGATCGGTGTCGAGGTGGCGGTAGACGACCACCTCGGCACGCGAGCTGCGGCAGCCGTCGACGATCGAGGCATGGTTGAGCTCATCGGAGAAGATCGTGTCGCCGGCCCCGGCCAGCGCGCCGATCGTGCCAAGGTTGGCAAGGTAGCCCGATCCAAACAGCAGACATCCCTCGCTGCCCTCGAATGAGGCGAGTCGCTGCTCGAGCTCGCGATGGATGCTCATCGTGCCCGACACCAGTCGCGAGGCTCCAGTCCCGACGCCGAGCCGCATCGCCGCATCGGCAGCGGCCTGGCGGACCTGGGGATGATCGGCCAAGCCGAGGTAGTTGTTCGAGCACAACAGCAGGACCGGCTCGTCGTCGAGCAGCACGCGTGGCCCCTGCGGTCCAGAGACCGTCCGCAGTCGGCGATCCAAGCCGAGTCGCTTCAGCTCACTCAAGCGTTCCTCGATCTCGTTCATGGCTGGTGCTCGAAGAAGATCATCGCGGTGTCGCTCGCATCTCGCCGTCCCGCTCGCAAGCGCGGCGCGGCGCGTCAATCTCCCCAGCCGGCAGGCACCGCGTTGCGCGCACCGTCGGGTCGCGGCGGCACGGCACGCTTGGCCTTGAAGCGTAGCTGCGTCGAGGGGTCCCACATACGGATCTCGAGACCCTCCTGTGCGGGGGCCTGTTCGTCGCTGCTGCCCAGCAGTTGCTCGACAACATCCGGCGTCTCGCCGTCCAGCCAGCCAGAGCGGTTGTCGGGGCGTGGGTTGGCGCCATTGTCGCTTTGGCGAGCAACGTTCAGGCCAAGCTCCTCGAACATCCCGCGGTCTTCCTCTGGGCTCGATCCGAGCGTCGTGAGGAAATTGCCCATCATCACTCCGTTGAGCCCGGCCTTGACCGCAAGCGGCTGCAGCTCGCCGAGGTTCTCGACGCGCCCGCCGCAAAGACGGAAAAGCGCCTCGGGCAGGATCAAGCGGAAGATCGCCACCCACTTGACCGCCTCCCATGGATCGATGTACTCGCGGTCGCCGAACTTCGTGCCGGGTCGTGGGTTAAGCAGGTTGATCGGCACGCTCGTCGGGTCGATCGCCGCCAGCTCGAAGGCCATCTCCACGCGCTGTTCGCGGCTCTCGCCGAGGTTGAGGATGCCACCGACGCAGGTCTCGAGGCCCGCCTCGCGCACCGCCTGGATCGTGCGCAGCCGTCCCTCGTAGCGCACGGTGCTCGAGACTTCGTCGTAGTAGCTCTCAGCCGTCTCCACGTTGTGGTGCACGCGCTGGATACCGGCCTCCTTGAGCGCCTTGGCGCGCGCGGGCGACATGTGCCCGACCGATGCGCAGCGCTTCAGATTGGTCTTCTCGGCAACCAGCTTCGCCCCTTCGAGGATCTTCTCGAAGTCGCGCTTTGACAGGCCCTGTCCCTGAGTGACCATGCAGAAGCGATGAGCGCCGGCGGCCTCGGCGGCGCGCGCGTGTTCGAGGATCTGCTCGGGGTCCATCATCGCGTGCAGGGGTGTCTCTGCCTCGGCGAAGCGCGACTGCGCGCAGAAGCCGCAGTCCTCGGCACAGCCGCCAGACTTGGCGTTGACCAGCGAGCACATGTCGGTCGAGTCGGAGAAGCGCTCGACACGAGCCGCCCAAGCGCGCTCGACGAGCGCTTCGATCTCGGCGTGGTCCTCGAGCTGGCCGAGCTGGAGCGCTTCCTCGCGAGTTATCAGCGGCGGCATCTGCGGCGACCTCCGGTCATTTCATGCTTGGAACGTAAGGGACGTGCCGAGACAGTATCCGAATAGGCTCAAAGCCATGATCGAGGAGATCCTGCCCGCCTGCGTGGTGGCCGTCGAGGCGGGCGACGATCGCGCTGAGGCGGCGCCCTACCCGGAGGAGGAGGCGCTGCTCGGGGACGCGGTCGAGAAGCGCCGGCGCGAGTTTGCCACCGGGCGCATGTGCGCTCGCTCGGCGTTGCAAAAGCTCGGCTTCCCGGCCTCCGCGATTCTGCGTGGCCCTCGCGGCGAGCCGCTGTGGCCCGCGGGTGCGGTGGGCAGCATCACCCACTGCGACGGCTACCGGGCAGCAGCCGTTGCGCGATCGAGTGAGATCGTCACTGTCGGGATCGACGCCGAGCCTCACGCGGAGCTGCCGGAGGGCGTGTATGAGCAGATTGCCCGCCCTGAGGAGCTCGTGCTGCTGCGCCGGCTGCGGTCCGAGTGGACCGCAGTGCACTGGGACCGGCTGTTGTTCAGCGTAAAGGAGTCCGTTTACAAGGCGTGGTTTCCACTGGCGGCACGCTGGCTGGGCTTCGAGGACGTCTCGGTCTCGTTGGAGGCGGGCACGCACAAGTTCGTCGCTCGGCTGTTGGCGCCCGGGCCGATGCCGGCTCTCGCGGATGGCCCACCGGATCGATTCTTCGGTGGCTGGACAATTGGGGAGGGCCTGGTGCTGACGGCCGTCGTCGCTGCTGCGCGAGCGCCCACGACCTGAACGCCCCGCGCGAGGCCGCTTGGGCTAAAGCTAGACGCCGCGCCAGCGCGCCGGGCGTTTCTCGGCGAAGGCCTTCATGCCCTCGCGCATGTCCTGTGAGGCAAAGGAGGCACGGCGCAGCTCGATCAGCTCCGCCTCGATCTCGGCGGAGAGGCCGTCGCGCGCGTCGAGCAGCGCGGCGATCACGCGCTTGTTGCCGGTCTGGGAGAGCGGCGCGTTGCCGGCGAGCTCGGCAGCGAGATCCAGCGTGGCAGCGTCGAGCTGCTCTGCTGGCACCACCCGATTCACGAGCCCCCACTGCAGGCCGACGTCCGCCCCGATGTAGCGCCCGAGCAGGAACAGCTCGCGCGTTCGTGAGGCGCCGATCGCGTCGATGAAGCGGCGTAGGCCGGTGTGCGAGTAGACGAGCCCCAGCTTGGCCGGAGGCATCCCGAGCTTGATCTCAGCTCTGGCCACGCGCAGGTCACACGCGAGTGCAAGCTCCAGCCCGCCGCCGATCGTGTGCCCCGGCAGCGCGGCGAGCGTGGGATAGGGAAAGGCTTCGAGCGCTTCGAGCGCTTCGGTGAAGGGATGTGCCACGAGTGCCTCGGCACGCTCCTCGAACTCCTCGTCCGGGATCTCGCCGATGTCATAGCCGGCGGAGAACATGCCGTGGGCGCCGGTCACGATCACACAGCGCGTCGGCGTCCGGTCCGTCGTGGCGACGCGGGAGGCCAGCTCGGAGAGCGTGGCTGTGATTGCGTCGAGGATCGGATGGTCAAGCGCGTTGCGCTTGGCGGGGTTTGAGATCGTCAGACGGACGACGCCATCGGCCGGCTCGTCTACGAGCAGTTCGCCCATCCCTACTCCAACACGACGAGTGTGTCGCCCTCGTTGACGGCTTGGCCCTCCTCGCAGAGGATCTGGACGACCTTGCCCGCGTCTTCGGCCTCAACGGGCATCTCCATCTTCATCGACTCGAGGATCGCAACGGTGTCGCCCTCCTCGATCTCATCGCCCACGGCGCACTCGATCTTCCAAACCGTGCCGGTGATGTGAGCCTCTACCTCAGCCACGCTGAACCTCCGAGAATGCCGATGTCGATAACAGCGGGGACAATACCCGCCGTGGCCAATCGATCATGACCTCGGATGTCTTCGTGATAGTTGCCGCCTACAACGAGGCCGACCGCATCGCGGCAACGCTTGCCGCGCTGGCCGAAGCGTTCCCGGGCGCCTCGCTATGGGTCGCCGATGACGGGTCTTCCGACGGAACGGGACCCGTTGCTGAAGCCGCGGGCGCCACGGTCGTGCGTAGCGAGCGGATGATTGGCAAGGGCGGAGCGGTAACGCTCGCGGCGCGTCGGGCGCTGGAGGAGATAGGTCGCAGGAGGCTGAGCAACTCCGAAAGCGACGATGCCCCCCCCGCGCGCGCGGGGCATCGTCCTCACGAGGTGCATCCTCCCGACGAAGGCCATCGTCCCGGGCGTGAGCCTATTGCCGTGCTGTGCGACGGAGATCTAGGGGAGTCGGCGGCACGACTGGGTCCGCTTGTGGAGGCTGTGCACAAGGGCGAGGTAGATCTCGCGGTGGCAGCTTTCTCCAAGCGCGTCGGCGGCGGCTTCGGACTGGCGATCGGGTTTGCCCACTGGGCAATCCGCCGGCGCTGTGGCCTGGAGCTCCGAGCGCCCATCTCGGGACAGCGAGCGCTGAGAGCCCAGACACTCACTGAAGTGCTGCCGTTTGCCCACGGTTTCGGCATGGAGATCGGCATGACAATCGACGCCGCGCGGGCGGGCGCACGCGTGGGGGAGATCGATTTGGACTTGGCCCACCGCGCCACCGGCAGGACACTGGGGGGGTTCCTTCATCGTGGTCGTCAGCTGATCGACTTCGTGCGCGTCTATATGTCCAGGAGATAGGGTCGCGCCACGATGATTCTGGCCATCGACCAAGGCACGACGGGCACGACCTGCATCGTGTTCGACGAGCAGGCTGAGCCGACTGGCCGCGCCTATCGCGAGTTCACCCAGCATTTCCCGCGGCCGGGATGGGTCGAGCACGACGCGCGGGAGATATGGGAGGTGACGCAAGCGGTCGCGGGCGAGGCGCTCGCCGATGCCGAAGTCCGTCCTGGGGAGCTGATCGCGGTGGGCATCACAAACCAGCGCGAGACGGTGTGCGTGTGGGACCCGGCAACCGGTGAGCCGTTGCACAGAGCGATCGTGTGGCAGGACCGCCGCACGGCCGAGCGCTGCGAGGAGCTGCGGGCCGCCGGTCACGAAGAGCTCGTGCGCGCGCGCACGGGGCTCGTGCTCGACCCATACTTCTCGGGCACGAAGATCGAGTGGCTGCTGCGCAACGTCGAGGGGCTGCGCGAGCGAGTGCAAGCAGGGCGCGCGGTGTTCGGCACGATCGACGCGTGGCTCATCTTCAAGTTGTGCGGCGAACATGTGACAGACCAGTCGAACGCCTCGCGCACGATGCTCTATGACATCGCCGCCGGCCGTTGGGCCCCGGAGTTGCTGGCGCTGCTCGACATCCCTGAGCGAGCCTTGCCGCGCGTAAGTGCGAGCGCGGCGGGAGGATCTACGATAGGCGCGAGTCCAGCGGGCGGGAACACCGCAGCCACGTTCGGCATGACCCGACCCGAGGCGTTGCACGGTCACGCCGTGCCCGTTGCCGGAGTGGCGGGCGACCAGCAGGCGGCTCTATTCGGTCAGGCGTGCGTCGACCCTGGCATGGGCAAGAACACGTATGGCACCGGCTCGTTCGCACTGCTCAACACGGGCTTCACGGTGCCACCTCCGCAGCCCGGCCTGCTGAGCACGGTCGCCTGGGGCATCGGCGGCGCGACCACGTACGCGTTGGAGGCCTCGATCTTCGTGACGGGCGCCGCCGTGCAGTGGCTGCGCGACGGTCTCGGCGTGATCGAGCAGGCGAGCGACACGGAGGCGCTTGCCGCCTCGCTTGAAGGCAACGACGGCGTGTATTTCGTGCCGGCTCTGACGGGGCTCGGCTCGCCGCATTGGGACCCCCACGCGCGCGGCACGATCGTCGGACTCACGCGCGGCACGGGCCGAGCGCATCTGGCTCGCGCGAGCCTGGAGGCGATCGCCTACCAGAGCGTGGATGCGCTGCGGGCGATGGACGAGGTCTCGCGAGAGCCGCTCAGCGAGCTGCGCGCCGACGGCGGCGCCAGCGCCAACGCGTGGCTGATGCAGTTCCAAGCGGACGTGCTCGGCGTGCCGGTGGTGGTCCCCGAGATCGCGGAGACGACAGCGCTAGGGGCCGCCTACCTGGCCGGTGTGGGGGTTGGCGCTTGGACGGTCTCTGACGTGCGCGACGGTTGGCGCGAGGGCGCGCGCTATGAGCCGCGGATGGGAGCCGACGAGCGTGAAACCTTGCTCGCTGGTTGGGCCGAGGCGCTTGCTCGCGCAAGGCGGTGATTGCTGTTCGACCGGCGCATGCGCCGGTCGCGGGGCCGCACATGTGCGGCCCCGTCCGGGTCGTGCATGCACGACCCGGCCTGACGGTGCATGCACCGTCAGGGACAGCGCCGCATGCGGCGCTGTCTTCTAAAGAAGGACGAGTGAGGAGGGACGCGTAACTTTGCCGCGCCGGCGACGTAGAGCAGTTAGATGAGCGAGCTTGCGCCGATGCGCGAACAGGTCTACGCCGACCCGCGCCCCAAGGAGTACTTCGACCGCTTCCACGAGCGCGCACGCACACGCGAACCGGACTGGGCATATGAGGCGACGCGTCTGCTGACCTCGCTGTATGCCTACACGTTCTTCCGCGCGCGCCCGATCTCGACCGAGAAGGTGCCTGGCTCGGGAGCAGTGATCCTCGCGCCCAACCACTTCAGCTTCATGGACCACTTCCTGATGGGCTGCTACATCCGCCGCAAGGTGCGCTTCATGGCCAAGTCACAGCTGTTCAGCGGCCCGATGCAGTTCATCTACACCCACGGCGGCGTCTTCCCGGTGCGCCGGGGAGCGCGCGACGAAGAGATGTTCGTCACCGCCAAAGCGATTCTGAAGCGCGGGGGAGCGATCACGATGTACTGCGAGGGGGGCCGCTCGCGCGACGGCAAACTGGCCGAGCACGCCAAGGCGGGTATCGGGCGCATCGCCCTGGAAACAGGCGCGCCGATCGTGCCGATCGCAATCCACGGCTCGAGCAAGATCCGCAACTGGAAGCGCTTGCAATTCCCGAAGGTGACCGTGCAATACGGCGATGCGATGCGCTGGGAGCCGGTTGAGAACGCCACGCGCGAGCAACAGCAGGCGGTGGCCGAAGAGGTGCTCACCGAGATCAAGACTTTGTACAACGGCCTGGAGGAACACGGCCGCAAGGGTGCCTTGCGCCGAGCGCGGGCCGAGCGCCGTTCCCAGGTCAAGGGCGCGGCGACGGCCTCGTAACACCTAAACACCAGGGAGAGGCGTGCCTACCCCAATGGAGTGCGCTCCAAGAAAGGTGTTTCAAAGGGTTGTGCGGCGGATGTTCATGGTTTGTAAACGCCGGGAGGTGTTGTTCGTCTTTGGACGATCCTCCAACACCCCCTTTTTGCGAACACGTAGATAAAGGTTAGGTACCTAAATAAATTATCCGTGTCCTAAAAGGGGGGTGTTGAGTGGGCCGGACAGTTACGAGGTCATCCCAACGAACTGCCCGCCGGTGACGTTGAGGACCTGGCCGTGCACGTAGTTGGACCACGGCGAGCACAGGAAGAAGACGCCGCCGGCGGCCTCCTCGGCCGTGCCGGGACGTCCGAGTGGGATCAGCATCGAGGCCATTCCGCGCATCTGCTCAGGGATGCCCAGCTGGACCTTCTCGCCGCCGATCTCCATCGTGTTGTCCTCGACCTTGGCGGCCGTGAGGCGCGTGTCGATGAAGCCGAAGGCCACCGCGTTGACGTTGACCTTGAATTGGCCCCACTCCTTGGCGATCGTCTTGGTGAGGCCTACCACGCCCGACTTGCCCGAGGAGTAGTTGGCCTGCCCGGCGTTGCCCATCGTGCCCGAGATCGAGGAGATGTTGACGATCTTGCGGAACACCTCGTTGCCTTCCTCGCGCTCCTTCTTGGCAGGCTCGCGCAGGTGCGGCGCGGCGGCGCGGATCACCTTGAACGGCACCACCAGGTGGATGTCGAGCATCGCCTGGAACTGCTCGTCTGACATCTTGTGGATCGGTGCGTCGATCGTGTAGCCGGCGTTGTTGACGATGATGTCGATCTTCCCGAACGCGTCGATCGCGCTCTGCACGAGCTTCTCGGGCGCATCGCCCTTCGTCAAATCGCCGGAGAACACAGCCGTCTCGCCCGCAATCTCCTGCGATGCCTGCTCGGCGACGTCGCCGTCAAGGTCGTTGATGAGCACCTGCGCTCCCTGCGAGGCGAGCAGCTCAGCCGTCGCGCGTCCGATGCCGCGCGCCGAGCCGGTCACGATCGCGGACTTACCGTCGAGTACTCCCATGGCTTCGATTCTCCTTGTAGTGGTCGGTCGCGGGAGGTTATCCGCCCGGCCAGGCCGATGCTCCCCCAACAACCGTCTCGCGCTTCGTGGAAGCACAGCTCCCGCTCAGTGCGGCGTCAGGCGATGATCGTGCCGAAGTCCTGGGTGTACATCCCGCCGGTCTGGCCGCCTGACATCGAGCTCGGTAGGTCCGGGTCGACGCCGATGCCGGTATAGCGGTAGGAGCCGTTGAGGATGTTGGCGCGGTGCCCTGGAGATTCCATCCAAGCCTTGACGATCGCGCGCGGCGTGCCCAACCACAACGTGCCCCAGGCGATGTTCTCGCCGAGGGTGTAGCCGACGTTGGCGTTGGGGATGAAGCCGCTCGCCTGGATGCGCATCAGCAGCGTCTGGCCACTGGGACTCGTGTGCGAGAAGTAGTCGTTCGCGTCCATGTCGCGCGAGTGCCCGACCGCCGCGCCGGCAAGGCGAGGATCTTCGATCAACGCCGACTCGCCGAAGCGGACGCGTTCGTCGTTGACGAGGCACAAAGTTGCCGCGACAACGCTTTCGATGTTGTTCGCCGCGGGCGTGAGGTTGGCATTCGGACATTCGTCAGCCGCGGTTGCGGAGCGCAACTTGTGCGCATGGTGCACGGCACGCTTGTGCGCATGGTGTTTGCGCTTGTGTTTGTGCCCGTGTTTGGAGCCTTTGCGAGGCGCATGATGGATCGTGATGTGGCGAACATGCACGCTGCCCCTCTTCGAACGCGTGCGCGATGCCCCCGCGGTTGCGGGCAGGAAGAGCGTCAGCGCGGTCATCGCGACGGCGAGAAGCAGCGTAAGGCAGCGGTTCACGCTTCCTGCATCGGCAGCAGAGCCGCCGCGTCTTAACAGTGGGCGCGGCCGCTGGACGAACATGCTTCGTCGCAGCCACCACATAGACTCAGCGCGTATGGCAAGCGATCCGGTGACTCAGCCGACAAACCTTGAACCCGAGGTAGCCGAGGCGAGCGGGGTGCTGCCCGCCCAGCGTCTGCGCGAGGCGGTCAACCAGGGCTTGATCACTGCCGGGGATTGGCGTGTGCCGCTCGAGTCGATCCAGCCCGCGAGCGTGGATTTGCGTCTGGGGGAGTTCGCTTGGGCTTTGCGCTGCAGCTTTCTGCCCGACTCCGGCTCGACAGTCGAGGAGAAGATCGAGGACCTGGCCTTCGACAGGATCGATCTACGCGACGGGGCCACGCTCGAGCGCGATCGACCATATCTGGTGCCTTTGATCGAGGAGCTTCACCTGCCGCAGGAGATTCGTGCCAAGACGAACCCCAAGAGCTCGACCGGGCGCCTGGACGTGTTCACGCGCGTGATCACCGACCGCAGCCACCGTTTCGACGAAATCGCCGCCGGCTACCACGGCAAGCTCTACCTGGAGGTCGTCCCGCGCTCGTTTGCGATCCGAGTCAAGCAGGGCCTCTCGCTCAACCAGGTGCGCCTCAGCCACGGCGACGCGCGCTTGAGCGACCGCGAGCTGCTGACCGTGCACGAAGAGTTCCCGCTGCTGTACCTGGACAGCCACGCCCTTCGTGCCTCGGAGCTCTCGCTCGCCGACGGACTGTTCCTGAGCCTCGACATTCAGGGCAGCCCGGAGAACATCGTCGGCTATCGCGCCAAGCGCAACAGCCTGCCGGTCGATCTGGAACGGATCGGCAAGCTCAAGTGGCAGGACTACTGGGAGCCGGTGCACCCCGAGCGCGGTGGGCGGATCGTGCTCGAGCCCGAGGTCTTCTATCTGCTGCTCTCGGCCGAGGGGGTCAGCATCCCGCCCGCATACGCGGCTGAGATGCTCGCCTACGACCCGACAGCCGGCGAGCTACGCACCCACTACGCCGGCTTCTTCGACCCTGGCTTCGGCTATTCCCGGGGCGAGCGCAACCACGGCTCTCGGGCGGCTTTGGAGGTGCGCGCGCGCGACGTGCCGTTCATGGTCGAGCACCGCCAGCCGGTGTGCAAGCTGGCGTTCGAGCGGATGGCCGGCGAGCCTGACGTGCTCTACGGGCAGGACATCGGCTCCAACTACCAGGGTCAGGAGACGATGCTCAGCAAGCACTTCGCCGAGCAGACCGCGGGCAACGCGCAGCCGGCGAGCAAAGGCGGCGAGGCAGCTCTGGAGTCGATACCCCCTCGCGTCGACTAAGAAGCTGTCTCAAAACCTGTGGTGCTTGCATCTCGCGGTTGAGACACGTTCTGAGCCCGCGCGGCCAGCTCGCTCAGCTCGCGTCCGCCGGCAGCAGCGTGAATCTCTCCGTGTCGCCGTCCAGGGGTCGCACCACGCGAAAGTGGCGTTCGTCGAGCGTGGCGATTCGGGTCGTTTCCAGGTGCGCAGCCAGCGCGATCAGCGAGGCGTCGGTCAGGCCCAGCTCGATCGACTCGTACTGGTTCGCGACCTCGATCGTCTCGTACAGTGCCGAGCGCCACCATTCGACCGTGTAGGCGCCGTCGCTGAAGTCTGCCCGCACGGCCTCCGCGGCTACCGAGCCGCCCTTCAACGGAACCATGTGGTCCAGCTCGGCGAGCACGAGCGGAGTAGTGCACAGCTCGTCTGGCACCCCCTCCATCCATTTCCACACGCGCTCGTGATTTATATCGCTCGCGTCAATCAACGCGAGCACGACGGAGGTGTCGAGGACGATCACATTTCGCCGAACCCGGTTTCCCGCAGGTACTCGTCCAGTTTGGTGGACAGGTCGCCGGGGCCGGAGAAGAGCGCGACCGCTTTCGGGCGCGGTCGGATGCCGGCCGCGTCGGCGAGTGCCCTGCGGATCAGGGCCGCCTTGGTCGTGCCCTCGCGTTCGGCCCGGAGCGTGAGCTCGCGATCTACCTCTGAGTCTACATAGATGCTCATCTTCTTCATGTCCTCTCGAATTGTACACCTGCCACCTGCCACCTGTCGGATTATCGGCATCGGCCGGCCTCTATTCCCTAATCCGACGAGAGGACCCCGAACGGGACAGCTACAGGTCGAGCAGGCGCCCGAGGATCTCGCGCATGATCTCGTCCGAGCCGCCGCCGATCGGCCCGAGGCGGGCATCGCGGGCGGCGCGCTGGGCCCAGTGCTCGCCCATGTAGCCCATGCCGCCGTGGATCTGCAGGCACTCGTCCATCAGCTCGAAGGAGGCGCGCTGGGTCATCAGCTTGGCCATCGTCACCTGCATGATCGGTTCCTCGCCGGCGACGAAACGGCGCAGCGCGTCGTAGGTAACGCAGCGCGCGGTGTAGGCGCTCGTGGCGAGGTCGGCGAGCTTGTGCTTGATGACCTGGTGCTTTGAGAGGGGGCGGCCGAAAGTGCTGCGCTCGCGTGCGTACTCGGCGGTGCGCTCGTAGGCCAACTGCATCGCCCCTACCGTTCCGAGTGCCATCGCCAGGCGCTCCCATTGGAAGTTGGCCATGATCAGCTTGAAGCCCTCGTGCAGTTCGCCGAGCAAGTTCTCCTCAGGCACGAACACGTTCTCGAAGGAGATCGTGGCGGTGTCCGAGGCGTGCCAGCCGAGCTTCTCGAGCTTGGATGAGCTCACGCCTTCGCCGCGATCGATGATGAAGAACGAGATCCCGTGGTGGCCTCCCTCCTGGGTGGTCTTCACCGCCGTGACCATGAAATGCGCGCGTACGCCGTTGGTGATGTAGGTCTTCTCCCCGTTCACCACCCACCCGCCGTCGACCCTCTCGGCCTTCGTGCGTAGCGCGGCCACGTCCGAACCCGCATCCGGCTCTGTGATCGCGAGCGCGCCGATCTTCTCTCCCCTGATCGCGGGCACGAGGTACTGCTGCTTGTGCTCGTCTGTGCCGAACTTCCAGATCGGCGGCGTGGCGATGTTGATGTGTGCGCCGATCCCTGCCGCGGTGCCACCGGAGCCGATGCGCGAGAGCTCCTCGACAAGTACCGCCTCGTGCAGATAGTCGCCGCCCTGGCCGCCCAGCTCGGTCGGGTACTTCAGGCCAAGCAAGCCTTGCACCGCGAGCTTTCCGAACACCTCGTCGGGAAACCAGCGCTCGGCCTCCCATTGCTGTGAGTGCGGCGCGAATTCGCGCTCGAGGAAACCGCGGACGGATTCCCGCAGTTCCTCGTGCTCCTCGGTGAAGGGTGGTTGAATCAAAGACCGTATGAGCGGCCGATGACGTCCAGCATGATCTCATCGGTCCCCGCGCCGATGCGGTTCAAGCGCGAATCGCGCCACGCCCGCTCGACGCCGTACTCCTTCATGTAGCCCGCGCCGCCGTGGATCTGGATGCACTCGTCGGCGACTTCCACGGCGATGCGCGAGGCGTGCAGCTTGGCCATCGAGATCTCGCGCACGGGATACTCGCCGTTGGCGAAGCGCCACGCGGTCACGTACACCATCTGGCGCGCTGACTCGATCTTCGTGGCCATCTCGGCGAACTTGTGCCTGATCACCTGGAATTTGCCGATTTCGCGGCCGAAGGCCTTGCGCTCTTTGGCGTAGTCGAGCGTGCGATTGAAGCATTTCTGCGCGCCGGCAACCGAGCCGGCAGCACCGATCAGGCGCTCGCCTTGGAGCTCCCACATGATGTGGTAGAAGCCCTTGCCCACCTCGCCGAGCACAGCAGTCGCGGGCACGCGTACGTCCTGGAAGGCAAGCAGCGCCGTGTCGGACGCGTGCATCCCCAGCTTCTCGAGCTTCTTCTCGCGGATCACACCGGGCGCGTCCATCGGCACCAGGAACAAAGTGAAGCCGCCGTACCCAGCGTCGGGGTCGGTCTTCGTCACGAGCACGATCACGTCGGCGCGGTGGCCGTTGGTGATGTAGGTCTTTGAGCCGTTGATCACGTAATCGTCGCCGTCCTTCACCGCGCGTGTCTTGATCCCCGCGACGTCCGAGCCCGCATCGGGCTCGGTGATGCCGATGCACAGGATCTTCTCGCCTTTGATCGCGGGCACGACCCATTCCTGCTTCTGCTCCTCGCTGCCGAACGCGAGGATCGGGGGCATCGCCATGTCGGTGTGCACGGCAACGCCCATCGCCAGCCCGCCCGAGTTGGCCCCAGTCATCTCCTCGCCGAGCACGAGGCTCGTGAAGTAGTCGCCGCCCTGGCCGCCGTAGGCCTCGGGCTTGTCGAGGCCGAGCAGGTCGAGCTCGCCCATGCGCCTGAACACCGAGTCGGGGAAGGTCGTCTCCTCCCATTCCTCCGCGTGTGGCGTCAGCTCTTTCGTGACGAAATTGCGGATCGACTCGCGCAGCTGTTCGTGCTCGTCGGTGAAGATGAAGTGCTTGCGCTTCGACTGGTGGTCGGGCTTCAGGACGCTCTCGGCGGTTGCCATCGGGCTGGTCTCCTCGTGTGCTCGGGCGCCCGGCGGACGCCTCGTTTCGTGGGCTCGCTCCTGTGCGATCACGCTAACGCACGGATGCGACAAAGTAAACAGTAGGACTTCTCACTTCTCACTGACGTCAGATCGGGTTAGGATGCGCCTGTGAGCAACAAGCAGACCCCGTCTGAGCCTGCGCCATCCGTGGACGCACAGGCGGACAAAGTCCTCTATGAGGTCGCCTATGGCGTGGCGACGATCACGCTCAACGAGCCCGCCACGCGCAACGCATTGTCGGGTGAGGTGCTCGACGGCTTGCTCTCCGGCTTCGAGAGCGCCCGCGACGACGACGCGGTGCGTGTGGTCGTGCTCGCGTCTTCGCATGAGACGGTCTTCTCTTCCGGCGCCAACCTCGGCGGCTTTGCGGCCGACGTGGCGCTCGTGCACAAGCACTTCGGCTCCGATCGCTTCGTGTCGCTGTTCAAGCTGATCGTGGGGCTCGGCAAGCCCACCTTGTGCGCCGCGCGCGGGCACGTGCTCGCGGGGGCGCTTGGGATCGCGCTTGCATGCGATTTGATCGTGGCCTCCGAAGACGCCACGTTCGGCACGCCCGAGATCAACGTCGGCGCGTTCCCGTTCATGATCATGGCGCTTATCTATCGCAACATCGGGCGCAAGAAGGCCAACGAGCTGCTGCTGCTCGGCGAGCGCTGGTCGGCACAGGACGCGCTCGCGGCGGGGCTCGTCAACAAGGTCGTCCCGGCCGGCGAGTTCGACGCTGCCGTGGCGGAG
This sequence comes from Solirubrobacteraceae bacterium, assembly GCA_035486935.1. Classification (GTDB taxonomy): domain Bacteria; phylum Actinomycetota; class Thermoleophilia; order Solirubrobacterales; family Solirubrobacteraceae; genus Palsa-744. The sequence goes on along the minus strand of DATHMQ010000055.1, from coordinate 5,771 downwards.
TGGGCAACGAAGCTGGCGTCGAAGTCGCCGCTGATCATGCGCCTTGGCAAGGAAGCGATGCGCCGTCAGCTCGATATGCCGCTGGACGACGCTTTGGACTATCTGCGTGCGCAGTTGACCCTGGCGATCTCCACCGAGGACATCGTGGAGGGCGTGACCGCGTTCTTCGAGAAGCGCGAGCCGCAGTGGAGGGGCCGATGAGGATGTGCTTCGAAATGGCGATGCCCCCCGCGCGCGCGGGGGGAGCCCGTTGGAGGAACGTATGAGCGCCGAGCAGACAACGTCGCTGTTGCGCCCGCTGGTCGAGGACCTGCACGCCCGCCGTGCCCAGATCCGCCTCGGTGGCGGCCAGGAGAAGATCGACAAGCAGCACGAGAAGGGCGCCTTGACCGCACGCGAGCGGATCGCGCTGCTGGTGGACGACGGCACGTTCGTGGAGCTCGGCATCCACGGCAAGCCCCACACCTCCCAGCGCGCGATGGACGGTGTGGATGCGCCCGCCGACGGCGTGATCACCGGCTATGGCAAGGTGGACGGCCGACTCACGGCGGTGTGCGCGTACGACTTCACCGTGATGGCGGGCTCGATGGGTATGACCGGCGAGTTCAAGGTCACGCGCTTGCGCGAGCTGGCTTTGACCAAGCGCATCCCGTTCGTGTGGCTGCTCGACTCCGCCGGCGCGCGCGTGCAGGAGGCGGCCGGCGCGATGTTCGCCGGCTCGGGCCACCTGTTCCGCGAGGAGGTGATCATGAGCGGCGTGATCCCGCAGGTCGCCGCTCTGCTCGGGCCGTGCGCCGCCGGCACCGCCTACATTCCCGGCCTCGCCGACTTCGTGCCGATGGTCAAGGGCCGCGGCTCGATGGCGCTCGCCGGACCGCACCTGGTGCGCGCCGCGGTCGGCGAGGACGTCACCCAGGAGGAACTGGGGGGCTCGCGCGTGCACTGCCGCAAGTCCGGCGTCGGCGACATGGAGGTCGCCTCGGACGAGGAGTGCATCGAACGGATCAAGCAATACCTGTCGTTCATGCCCCAGAACTGCGAGCTCCCCCCGCCGATCCGGGTGGGCGGGGCGAACGGGGCCAAATCCGATCCGATCGAGCGCGGCGACGAGGAGCTCCTCGACGTGCTCCCCGAGTCCAACCGCAAGCCGTATGACATGTATGAGGTCATCAAGCACATCGTCGACGACGGCGAGATCTTCGACATGAAGGGCCAGTGGGCCAAGACGATCATCACCTGCTTCGCCCGCTTCGGCGGCCGGCCGGCCGGGATCGTCGCCAACCAGCCCAAGCAGCTCGGCGGCATCCTCGACAACAACTCCGCCGACAAGGCTGCCCGCTTCGTGAACCTCTGCAACGCGTTCGGGATCCCGCTCGTGTTCATCCAGGACGTGCCCGGCTTCATGGTCGGCACGAAGGTCGAGGCCGAAGGCATCATCCGCCACGGCGCCAAGATGCTCTACGCCGTCGCCAACGCCACCGTTCCCAAGATCACCGTCATCACGCGCAAGGCCTACGGCGCCGGCTACTACGTGATGTGCGGACGCGCATATGAGCCCGATCTGATCGTCGCGTGGCCGAGCGCCGAGATCAGCGTGATGGGCGCTGAGGGTGTCGTTGAGATTGCGTTCCGCAAGGCGGTCGACGCGGCCGAGGACCCGGTGGCAAAGAAGGCCGAACTAGTGGAGAACTTCAAGAAGATGTTCGACGTCTACATCGCCGCCGGCAACGACCTGGTCGACGATGTGATCGACCCGCGCGAGACGCGCGCCACGATCTGTCGCGGCCTGGAGTTGGCCGAGGGCAAGAAGATCGAGCGGCCTTGGAAGAAGTCGGGGGTCGTCCCGGTATGACCACACCAATTCACGGAGGGAACCTGTGAGTCTCGACGATCCTGTCGTAATCACCTGCTCGATCTCGGGCGTGATCGCCAACCGCGAGCAGTGCCCCGCGATCCCCTACACGCCGGAGGAGTACGGGCAGGAGGCGCGCCGCGCGGTCGAGGAGGGGGCGTCGATGATCCACATCCACGCGCGCAAACCCGACGGCACCCCGTCCTACGAGATCGAGGACTTCTCTGCGATCACAGAGGCGATTCGCGGTGCGGTGGACGATGTGATCGTCAACTACTCCACCGGCACGGTTGGCGTCCCGGTGGCCAAGCGCGTCGAGTACCTGCGGGCCTGCCGTCCGGAAGTAGCAGCGCTGAACATGGGCTCGATGAATTACGCCAAGTACTCGCGCACGCGCAAAGACTTCGTCTTCAAGATGGTCTTCCAGAACCCGTTCGACGAGATCGTCGAGCTGCTTACGGCGATGAACGAGCTTCACATCAAGCCCGAGCACGAGTGCTTCGACCTCGGGCATGTCGGCTCGCTGACGCCGCTCGTTGACATGGGGGTTTTGAAGACCCCGCTGCACGTGGACTGCGTAATGGGGGTGGTCGGCGGGATCCCACCCACTCCGCGCAACCTGGCGGCGATGGTCGACAACATCGGCGACGTCCCTGGGGGCGGTCACGTCAAACACCACTGGGGTGTGATCGGCATCAGCCGCGACCAATGGATGCTGATCGCAACGGCGCTCACGCTCGGCGGCTCGATTCGCGCAGGCGTCGAGGACAACCTGTACCTGCCAAGCGGCGAGATGGCCCGCTCCAACGGCGACCTGATCGCCCAGGCACGCAAGATGACCGAAGACGTGGGTCGCAGCCCCGCCACGGTCGCCGAGGCGCGCGGGTTGCTCGGGATCGCCTGATGACCCGCACGGCAACTCGATCCGCTGTGCCACGGGGCGCGTGATGGCTCCGCCGCTCGAGGGGATCCGCGTGCTAGATCTCTCGCGGTTGTTGCCGGGAGGCTTCTGCTCGCTATTGCTAGCCGACTTCGGCGCCGAGGTGCTGAAGGTCGAGGACACCGGCGCCGGCGACTACATCCGCTGGGCGCCGCCCTATTACGAGGGTGCCGAGGACAGCGCCAAGTCGGCGATGTTCCTGTCGCTGAACCGCAACAAGCGCTCAATCCGGATCGACCTCAAGAGCGAGGCCGGGCGTGAGGTGCTGCTGCGGCTGGTGCGGGACTACGACGTCGTGTTGGAGTCCTTCCGTCCGGGTGTGCTCGATCGCCTCGGCGTCGGCTACGAGCGGATGCGCGAGGAGAACCCCGGGCTCGTGTATTGCGCGATCAGCGGCTATGGCCAGACGGGACCCAAGCGCGACGCCTCCGGTCACGACATGAATTACCTCGGCCTGATTGGGCTGCTCGGCTTGACAGGCGAAGGTGATGCGGTGGGAGGGCATCCCACACAAGCGTCCGGCCAGATCGCAGACCTCGGCGGTGGCGCGCTGATGGGCGCCTTCGGCATCCTGGCCGCGCTGCGCGAGCGCGATGGCGGGCCGGGCAAGCCTGGGTCGGGTCAGGGCCAGTTCGTGGACGTGTCGATGGCCGACGGCGCGCTCTCGTGGCTGGCGATGGTGGCCGGCCAATATTTCGCTGACGGCGTGGTGCCCAAACGCGGCGAGCAGCTTCTGGCCGGCGCGGTGATCTGTTATCGACCATATGAGTGCTCAGATGGTTGGGTATCGCTCGGCGCGCTCGAGCCCAAGTTCTGGCAGGCATGGTGCCGAGGCGTGGGGCGGGAAGATCTGATCGAGAAGCAGTTTGAGCGCCCGGACTCTGAGGCGCACGCGCAGGTCGCGGAGGTCTTCAAGGGCCGCACGCGCGCGGAGTGGACTCAGTTCGCCACCGAACACGACTGCTGCCTGGAGCCGGTACTCGATCTGGACGAGGCGCTCGACTCCGAGCTGGTGGGAGATCGCGAGATGGTCGTCACGCTCGATCAGCCCGGCGTCGATGCCGGGGTTCGCCAACTCGGCATCCCCGTCAAGCTCGACCGCACCCCGGGCGAGCACAACCGCCTGCCTGGGCCCGCGTTGGGAGAGCACACAGAGCAGGTGTTGCGCGCCGCCGGCTATTCCGAGGCGCAGGTGGCTGGGCTGTTGGAGCAGGGGGCCGTCGCGGGACCAGCCGAGACGGCTAAGCAAGACTCGTTCTTGGCATGAAGACCCACGCGGAGGTCGCTTCCGAGCCGCTTCTCAAGATGGCCGAGCTCGCCGAGCGCTCCGGTGTGAGCGCTCCCACAATCCGCCATTACATCCGTGAGGGGCTGCTCGGAGACGGCGAGGACATCAGACGCACGAGCCGCAACATGGCCTACTACCCCCCCGAGCTGGTCGAGCGCATCCAGCTGATCAAGCGCCTGCAGGAAGAGCGCTTCATGCCGCTGCGAGCGATCAAGGAGGTGCTGGAGGAGAACCCCGAGCGCGTGAGCGCGCTCTTGGAGCTGGAGGACAGCATCCTCGAGCGCGCGCTCGCCGGCGCCGAGCACGGCCGCGTGTCCGCCAGGGAGATCCGCGAGCGCTACGAGATCCCAGGCAACGTGCTGCAGCGCCTCAAGGAGATCGGAGTGCTCACGCCGGGCCGTGGCGGCTATGACGCAGACGACGTGAAGATCATCGAGGCGATTTCGCGCTTTCGTGCCGGTGGCTACGAGCAGGCGCTCGGCTTCACCGTGTACGACACGCTGCGCTACCGGGAGGCGCTCGGCCCGCTTGTGGAGGAGGAGGTCCGTGCGCTGCTCGACCGGCTTGTCGGCGAGGTGGAAGTAGAGCGGGCCGTGGAGATGATCGCGGCGGGAGCCGAGCCACTGCGCGAGCTGATCGGCGCGATTCACTCGAAGCTGCTGCTGGCCGAGTTGGCTTCGCAGCGGGAGCGTGGGCGGTAGAGGTCTCGAAGCATCCGTGTTCGGCGAAGCGTGGGCGCAAGCCGCGGCAGCGCTATTCTTCGCTTATTGACTGACCAGTCAATCTATCCACGTACCGGGCCACCGGGGAGTTCAGAGGGCATATGAGGGCTGCCGCCATTCAGCTGAATTCCGGTGCGGACGTGGATGTGAACATCGCAGCCGCGGATGAGCATGTGCGGGAAGCTGTCGCCGACGGCGCCACTTTGATCGTGCTGCCCGAGAAGTGGACGGCGATGGGCAGCCCGGAGGATTTGCGCGCCGGCGCACAGCCGCTCGACGGAAGCGCGATCGCCTGGGCGCGTGCGACGGCAGCTGAGTTGAAAATCGATCTTGTCGCCGGCTCGATCGCCGAGCGCGTCGAGGGACGCGAGAAGCTCTCCAACGCCTCCGTGCACGTCGGTCCCGACGGCGAGATCGAGGCCGTGTATCGCAAGCTGCACATGTTCGACGTGGAGATCGAGGGCAAGCGCTACTGCGAGTCCGACACAGACGAGCCGGGCGAGGAAGTCGTCGTCAGTCAACTGCAGGACGGCACGAGGTTGGGCATGTCGATCTGCTACGACCTGCGCTTCCCCGAGCTGTTCCGTGTGCTGGCGCTGCGTGGTGTGCGAATCGTCGTGCTGCCTGCGGCGTTCACCTTGCCGACCACGCGCGATCACTGGGAGACGCTGATACGGGCCAGGGCGATCGAGAATCAGGTTTTCGTGGTCGCCGCCAATCAGGTCGGCAAGCATCCAGGGGGGCATCATTCAGGCGGGAGTTCGCTGATCGCAGATCCTTGGGGGACGGTGCTCGCCCGTGCCGATGGCGAGCAGCCCGGACATATCGTCGCGGAGCTCGACTTCGAGCGGCAGGACGATGTGCGCAAGCGCGTGCCGCTGCTCTCTCATCGCCGCCCCAAGCTCTACCACCGCTCCTCGGCGCAGGAGCACGCTTCGTCTTCCGGCCGGGGCGACGGCGATACGACCC
>DATHMQ010000054.1:0-54678 GCA_035486935.1 Solirubrobacteraceae bacterium | reverse complement strand
ACCCCCGTGCAGTACGTATTCGATCGCAGCGAGGCCGCGGGACTCGGCGACGGGCAGTATCTGGCGATATCGCTGTCCGGCGCCGCGGGGGAGATGAAGCTCTCCTCAGAGCGGCTGCGCGAGCGCTATGTGGACGCGATGGGGGAGCTGTTCCCTCGCGCCCGCGGCGCGATCGTGCGCAGCGTGTACGTGAGCCGTGAGCACGCTGCCACTTTCGCCGCACGTCCTGGCACGGAATCCTTGCGTCCCGATCCGCGAACGAGTGTGGCCGGTCTCGTAGTGGCCGGGGCTTGGACGAACACGGGTTGGCCGGCGACGCTCGAGGGAGCCGTGCTCAGTGGGCACGCCGCAGCACGGGAGGTGTTCGCGTGAGGCGAGAGTCGCAACGCCTGGGATGCTTTGCATGAGCCCGCAAGTCGCGGCGCCCCAGTGTTTTGCATGAGTGAGCTGCTCGTGGCTGCCCCGTTGCGTCTGGAGGCGCTTGCGATCAAGGCCGGAGGCAGGAAGCTGCGCATCCAAAAGACCGGGATGGGCCCTGAGCGATCGCTGGCGGCGGTCCCAAAGCTGCGTAGCGACCGGGCCGCTGCGCTGGCGGTGATGGGCGTGTGTGGCGGGCTTGACGAGCATTGCGAGCCGGGCGACGTTGTTGTCGCCGACGAGCTGCTCGATGGGGAGCGCGACGAGCAGGCCGAGATGGGGGTCGGTGAGGGTAGCGACGCAGAGCAGGTAGGCCAGTCCGTGCGCCTCACCTGTCCTTCGGCCGGGCCGCTCGCGGAGGCGCTTCAGCGACGCGGCATCGCCGTGCGCAAGGCGGCGGTGGTATCGGTGGCACACATCGCTCACGGTGAGAAGCGTGTCGAGCTGCGCGAACGCGGAGCTGTCGTCGTGGATATGGAGTCGGTGTGGCTCGCCGGCGGCGCGCAGGGACGACCGTTCGCGGTGATCCGCGTCGTGGCCGACACTCCCTCGCGTGAGGTCACGCGTCCGCTGCTGACATTGGCGGGAGCGGCGCGCGCGGCGCTATCGTTGCGTCGAGTGGCGACGGTGCTCGAAGAGCTGGTGCGCGAGCAGGGAGCGCACACCGTGCTCGGCGGCGCCGGATCGGATCTCAGGGCTCTCTCCGATGGGCCCGCGGCAAACGAGCGAGGTTCCTAGATGGCGGTTCCGGTTAGACAGGGCGCGCGAATGGGTTGGTACTTGACGCGTCAGCGCTTGGCGCGACGCGAGAAGTTTCCGCTGATCGTGGAGCTGGAGCCACTGTTCCAGTGCAACCTGGCCTGTGCCGGCTGCGGCAAGATTCAGCAACCCGAGCACGTGTTGCGCCAGCGTATGTCGGTCGAGCAGGCGGTCGGGGCGATCGAGGAGAGCGGCGCGCCTATGGTCTCGATCGCCGGCGGCGAGCCTTTGATCCACCCTGAGATCCACACGATCGCCTCTGAACTGATCAAGCGCAAGCGCTTCGTGTATCTGTGTACCAATGCGATCCTCCTGGAGCGCAAGCTCGTCGACTTCGAGCCGAGCCCGTATTTTGCATGGGCGATCCACATGGACGGCCTGCAGGAGCGCCACGACGCCTCGGTCGAACGCGAGGGCGTGTTCGATAAGGCGGTGTCGGCGATTCGCGCGGCCAAGGCCGCCGGCTTTCGCGTGAGCACCAACACGACCTTCTTCACGCACGACTCGCCCAAGACGGTGCGCGACGTGCTCGATTTCCTCAACGACGACCTCGAGGTCGACGAAATGATGATCTCGCCCGCCTATGCGTATGAGAAGGCGCCCGACCAGGAGCATTTCCTCGGCGTGCGCCAGACTCGCGAGCTGTTCAGCGAGGCATTTGCGGGTGGGCGGCGCAAGAAGTGGCGCCTGAATCACAGCCCCCTGTTTCTCGACTTCCTCGAAGGCAAAGCTGAATTCGACTGCACTGCCTGGGGAATACCGAGCTATTCGCTGTTTGGCTGGCAGCGTCCGTGTTACCTGATGTCAGACGGCTACGCTGCTACGTACGAAGAGCTGATCCAAACGACCGACTGGAGCAAGTACGGTCGCGGCAAAGACCCACGCTGTGAGAACTGCATGGCACACTGTGGATACGAGCCCACGGCTGTGCTGAAGACAACCCATTCGTTGCGCCAGTCGATTCGTGCCCTGGTCAGCTGAGGCTTTACGCTCCGGCCGCTCAGCACGGTCGGAACTCGACTATAGGACTATTGCGGTGTGGCGTCCGGGGTCTCCAGATCCGCTCGGCTGCGGCGGATGTCCTGCCAGGTCATGCCCTCCCTGAGCAACGCCGGCACGCCGAGGCTGAGTGCCGTCAGCAGCTCGATCGCCTGCAGGATGATGCCGTAGGCCAGGCCCTGCCCTGCGCCGACCCCGTATGCGGCAAGCACAACCAGACAGGCTGCCTGGAAAACACCGACGTTCGAGGGGGTTGCAGGCAGCACGGCGCTGACATTGACGACCAGCAGGATCGCTGCCGCCGTCACCGGCGTGGCTTGCGGGTTCAGGCCGAGTGCGAGGATGACCATGTAACAAGAGCCCCATTGCAGCGTCCAGGCGAGCAGTTGTGCGCCCACCGCGGGGACTCCGTAGCGGGGCTTTGCGAACGCAACGAGGCCCTGGCGCCCGAGGCGTAGTAGTCCGGCGAAGGCGATCGCCCCGGTGCGAATGCGTGCTCTGCGAGAGCGCTGGGCCAGGCGCAGTAGGGGAGGGACTCCGAGCACGAACAGCGCCACGAACACCGGCGCTGCGACCACGGCCTCCAAGGCCGATGCGTGGCCGCGCAACAGCGGCACGCTGGAGAACGTAACGGCGGCGAGGATCCCGAGCGCCACAAGGTTGATGAGTGTCTGCGAGAAGACTGTGCCGGCGACGACCGGGATCGTGCGCGTTGCGGAGCCCTGCAGGCGACGGCTCAGTACGACCACACGCGTCGGCTCGCCAAGCCGGCCCGGGAAGACGGCGGAGGCCATCACGCCGATCATCGTGGCCCGCACGATTGGCGCCCACCGCAGCAGTTGGTCAGGCAGTGCGGCGCGAAGGATGGCGTGCCAGGACACCGAGCGTGCCAGCAGGGAGAGCATCATCAGCGCGAGCGCCAGCACGAGCCAACCTGGGCTTGCCGAGATCAGTGCATGGCCGACCCGCGGCAGATTCAGTCGATTGAGTGCGTAGATGAGCAGCCCTGCGAGCGCGAGCGCGGCTGCCGCGATGCCGACGCGTCGCGCGGTGTGATGTCGAGTGGGCGCGGTGCTCATTGGAGGGGGTTGTCTATCAGAGCCCCGTACCGTCCGTTGCGGTCGGCCGAGCCGGGCGCAACGACCGCCGCATACGTGTAGTCGAGCGACTCCAGGGGTTGCTCGGCCGATCGTCCAACCGTTTCAAGCAGGCACATCGGTAGCAAGCCCCGTGGAACCCTGCGAATCGTTCTAATTGTGTTAGCCGAAGTCCTATTTTTAGCATACGAGTGATCCGAAGATGGGACTCATACGCAACAGTAATAATCGATTACTGCAAAATTGAATAGGTTTCGTCAGCGGCCGGGTAGTATCGAAATATGGATCGTAAGGGGCGCTCTTCTGGAGTTGGCTCATCCGGACTTTCATATGACCGCTACAGGCCAAATGGGAGCGACGGCGGACCCATCCTCCGGAGCTGTGCTCACATGTAGTGAGTGAGATTGGGGATGATCAGAGTCATGACGCAAGATCAAAATATTGCGATCACACTGTCACCAGCGCAGATCGAGCAAGTGATCCGCTCTGTCGGCCATACCGGCAACGGCACAGTCTCGAGTCTGCTGGTGGCCGCACTGGACAACGCCCATACCAAGCCGAACGGGGGCCATCGTGCTCGCCACTCTCTACACGAAGAGACCAAACTCGCGCTCTCGAACGCGCTGGGCGATCCGCAGCTCTCGCAGTCGCTGTTGCGTGGGTTGGCGATTCTCTCCTGTTACGGACCAGAGCGGTCCTGGCGAGCGATCATCGACCTTGCCAAAGAGCTGGACATGTCCCCGTCAACGACTCACCGTTATGTGAAGACGCTGCGCGCGGTCGGTCTGCTCGAGCAAAATCCGACGACACGCGAATATCGCCCTGTGGCAGTCTGAGGGCTCTCCTGATTCAGAGGCGCCGGCGGCGCCGGTAGCTCAGTGTTCGCCTCGGCTGGGTCGCGGTTTGGCGTGTTCTCGCGGTTTCGTAGTGTGCTGCGAAGCCTTCGTGTATGTCGCCTCGGCTTGGCACTTGATCGGCTTGACTTACCGTTGCAAGGTTCGTCAGCGACCTTCGTAAGTCGCGCGACCGGGTCCGTCCTCGAGGAACGAGCGCACCGCCCGCTTGAGATCTTCGGTTGCGAACAGGTCGCCTGCGAGTTCGGGCACGCGCTTGTCGGCGCCATGGGCGCCACCTTCGTCCAAGCAAGCTCGCACGATCGCCTTGGTCGCGGCGTGCGCGCGCGTTGGTCCCTCGGCGAGCTTACGCGCAAACGCATGCGCTGCCTCGTCGAAGCCCTCGTCTGGAAACACTCGGTTGACTACGTTCCAACGCTCGAGCGTGGCGGCGTCGTACAACTCGCCGGTCATCACAAGTTCGCGTGCCCGTGCCGGCCCAGCCCGCTCTGCTAGGCGCTGGGTGCCACCCATTGCCGGCGTCAGGCCTACGACCGTCTCGACCAGTCCGAAGCGCGCAGACTCGGCCGCCAGCAGGATGTCGCATCCGAGCGAGAACTCGAATGCGGCCGTCAGGCACAGCGAGTGCGCGGCAAAGACGGTGGGCAGCGGCAGCTGCTCGAGACGATGGACGAGGTCGAGCAGACTCACCCACATCGCGGCGGCGTCTTCCGGGCTGAGGCCGTCAAAGACGTGTACGTCCACACCACCGCTGACGACTCGTCCCTGCGCTCTGACGAGCAGGCCGCGCGGGGGTGTCGCTGCGAGTTCGTCGACCGTGCCGGAGAGCTCACCCATCAACTGCTGGTCGAACAGGTTCAGGGGAGGGCTGTCGATACTCACGATCGCCAGCGGGCCGTCTTGGTCGAGTTGGATGAGGCTCATCGGGTCGGCTCCATATGCGGCGAGAGCCTACACGGACGTGCACGCGCACGGATCGATCGCGCACGGATCGATGGCGGCAACGACGCGAGCGGGCCCGACCGTGTCAGCTGTCCAAGGACTGTTCGAGAATCGCCCTAAGGATGTTCGAGGCCATGATCGAGACTGCGTTCGACATCGCACTCGAAAGTGAGGGCGAGACCGCGTCAAGGATAGGGCTCATTCCGGGCTCCGGACCCTGCATATGCTCTATTCGAATGTTTCTGACTCCTCCGCATAGGGTCGATCGGCGAATGTCTCCAACTTCTCCCAGCAGTCGACAAAAGTCAAAAGAACCCGCAAAGCCTTGGTTATCGATGAGGTCGCAAGCACTGGCCGTGTGCCCGGCGTAACGATCCGGCAGTGGACATATCCGACCGACGCGGTTGCTGGAGTATTGTCCACAGACAGGATCCGTCGGTCAGCTGGAAAGGCACGGGTGGAGTTGACGCGGAGATCTAGAGGGCTCGGTGAGGTGACCCCGATAGCAATATCGGGGTGTTTGTTCTCGCTAGCAATACTGAAACCTAGAGTGACCATCGTCATCATCCTCTTTTCGACCGTCACTTCTCGCAGTCGCTGTGTCGACTGCGAGTGGTTCGGAGCGCTCTGATGCTTCAACTGGACGAGGTCGTAAAGCACTACCGTGTGGGCGACGGAGAGATCGTGCGCGCAGTGGACGGCCTGAGCCTGTCGGTGACGGCAGGTGAGCTGGTGGCACTCTATGGACCCAGCGGCTCGGGAAAGACGACGTTGCTGATGTTGATCGCGGGCCTGCTGGTCCCAGACAGCGGCTATGTCAGAGTCAATGGGCGAGATGTCTCCAGGCTCTCGGCGCGCGAGCGGGCGCACTACCGGCGCTCCGAACTCGGTTTCATCCGCCAGTCGCTCGATCTGATCCCGGGAGTCCGTGCCGACGACAACGCCGCACTGAAGCTGTTGGCGAGCACCGGGCGGCGCGAGGCGCAACGTCGAGTGGCGCCGTTGCTGGAGCGGCTTGGGCTCAACGGGCGCGCCGGTCAACGTGCCGAGCAACTCTCGATGGGCGAGCGCCAGCGGGTCATGATCGCACGAGCTCTCTCCACCGGACCCAGTCTCGTACTTGCCGACGAGCCCACCGGTAGTCTCGACACCGATCGTGGTCGGGAAGTGCTCCGTCTGCTGAGCGAGGTATGTCACGAACGCGACGTGGCTGTACTGCTTGTCACGCACGATCCCAGGGCGGCCGCATTCGCCGATCAAGTGCACGCTTTGCGTGACGGTCGACTTGTCGAATACGAGCCGGACCGCGAGTATGAGCCGTTCAGCTCGCAATGAGTAGGGGATGCGCCGCGGCTTGCCGCGGCTGAGCAGGAATATGAGGCTCTCGACGATCTTCTATCTCTACCGCGTGCGTCTGCGTGCGAGGTTGGTGCAGGAGTTGCTGGCGGTCACCGGCATCGCCGTCGGTGTTGCGCTGCTGTTCGCCTCGCAGGTGGCCAACACGAGCCTCGCAGGCTCGGTCGAGCGTGTCACGAACGGCCTCGTCGGCGAAGCACGATTGCAGTTGGCGGCCCGCGATCCGCAGGGCTTCAGCGAACGGCTGTTTGCCGAGGTCGATCGGCTCCCAGGTGTGCAGGCTGCCGCACCGGTCCTTCAGCGCAGCGTGAACGTGATCGGTCATGGCGGGGCTGCTTCGGTTGATCTCGTGGGCGTCGATTCGCGCTTCGTGGCGCTTGACGGTCGGCTGCTCGCGCGGGTGAGCGCGGCGCGACTCTCCCAACAGCAGGGTCTTGCGCTGCCGGCGCCCGTGATCCAGCAGATCGGTGCCGGCCCACTTCAAACAGTCCGCTTTCAGGTCGGCGATCGCAGCATCGACACGCTGGTCGCTGTGATCCTGCAGGCGAGCGATATCGGCGAACTGATCGATAGCCCCTTGGCGATAGCTCCGCTGAGACTCGCCCAGAACCTCGCCGGAATGCAGGGCGCCATCAGCCGGATACTCGTCGAGCCGCGCCCCGGACAGGATCGCGAAGTAGAACGAGAATTGAAGCGGATTGCAGGCCGGCAGTTGGACGTGCTTCCCGCGAACTTCGAGGCGACCGTGTTTGGCCAGGCAGAGGGTCCAACTACCCAGTCAACGGAGCTGTTCTCGGCCATAAGCGCACTTGTGGGCTTTCTGTTCGCGTTCAACGCGATGCTGCTCACGGCACCCCAGCGGCGCAACCTGATCGACGATCTGCGTCTCGACGGCTATTCGCCGCTGGAGATCGTGGAGGTGATGCTGTTCGACGCGGTGGTACTCGGGCTTGCAGGCTCGCTACTCGGGCTGCTGCTGGGAGAGTTTCTCTCCCGCGGTCTGTTGCAGGCCAACCCGGGCTATCTCTCATTTGCCTTTCCCGTGGGCTCTTTGCGGATCGTCAGTTGGCAAAGCGTTGCGCTCGCGACGGCCGGGGGGCTACTCGCATCGGTCATCGGGGTCACGGTTCCTCTACGAGTAGAGATCTTCGGTCGTCAGCCACGGGCGGCACGCAAGTCCGTCGGCTCGCCGGCGATTAGAGTCATTGCCCTCCTGCTGGCCGGGCTGGTCGGGTTGGCGATCACAACCACCATCCTCATCCTGGGGATCTCCAGTGTGCCGATGGCTGTGGTGGCGTTTGTCGGTCTGGTGCTTTCGCTTTTGCTGATCCTGCCGATCGCTTTCAGCGGGCTGGTGGCTTTGTTCGACATGGTTCAGCGCCCGGTCATGGGCGTCTCGCCCAGAATCGCGGTCATCGAGCTGCAGTCCAACTCCACACGTGCGCGATCGCTGGCAATCGCGGCCACGGGTGCGATCGCCGTGTTCGGCAGCGTCGCGATCGAGGGGGCACGACAGAATCTTCAGAGCGGACTCGATCGAGTCTCACGTGAAATGACGCAGGTCACCGACATCTGGGTCTCGCCTGGCGGAAAGTCGAACACGATCGGCACAACACCGTTTGACAATCGGTTACAGGGAGCACTGGAGCGCGTGCCTGGGGTTGAGCGAGTGAGCATCTATCGCAGTGGCTTCTTGGATGTCGGAGACCGACGCACGCTTGTGCTCGCACCGCCGCGCACCACTTCAAACCTGATTCCGCCAAATCAGGTCGTCACCGGAGACTGGGCACTTGCCAATCAGCGAGTACGGTTGGGCGGTTGGGGGGCGCTATCGCAGGCGCTTGCAAGCGAACTGCACCTGCATGTGGGGCAAGCCTTTGTATTGCCCACACCTCACCCGATGCAATTCCGTCTGGCTGCGATAACGACCAACTTCGGCTGGCCGCCCGGTGCGGTGATCCTCAATGCCGATGACTATGCGCGAGCTTGGGCCAGTCCCGACCCGAGCGCTTATGAGGTGGCGGTCAAGCCAGGGGTGTCTATTGAGATCGTTCAGGGGGAGATACGGCGACTGCTTGGTCGGCAGGCGCCACTTATGGTTCAGAGCGCATACGAACGTGAACAGGCGTATCGCTCGACCCAGCGACAGGGATTGTCGCGTCTAAGTCAGATCGCAGCACTTGTGCTGATCGCCGCGGCGCTCGCAATGGCGGCGGCGATGGGCGCCATGATCTGGCAGCGCCGTCCACGTCTCGCCGGTATGAAGGTTGACGGATTCGACCAGGGAGAGTTGTGGCGCGCGCTCTTGTGTGAGAGTGCGCTGCTGCTTGGAGCTGGATGCTCGATCGGTGCAGTGTTCGGTCTATATGGCCAGCTGTTGCTGAGCCACGCGTTGGTGAGCGTTACAGGCTTCCCTGTTGTCTTTACGATAGGTATTCCGATTGCTATTGGAATATTCGCGATCGTCACCGCTGTAGCTGTGGCGATCGCGGCATTGCCTGGCTACCTCGCGACACAGGTGAAACCCGCCCTTCAAGACTGACCGAGCACGCGTCCTGCCTGCCCAAGAAGTCGATGCAGGGTGCTGTCAAAGATACGAGTCGTATCTCCTTTGGGCAGACAAAGGCGCTTTTGGCCGCGGTTGTGCGCGAGCTGCGCTGGGGGCTGAGAGCCGTAGCGCTGGAGGTCGACGAGTGGCGCGCGAGAGCGGCGGTGATACCGGACCAGACGATTCGACACGATGCGCTCATGTCGCTAGAGAACAAGCGCGGCAACACCGATGGCGCTGCGCTTTTCTGGATCCTACCCGACAGTCGCAGGCCAAATCTGCTGCGACTGCTTGTGACTTACGAGATCATGTGCGACTTCCTCGACAGCGTGAGTGAGCGTGGGGCAGGAGCCGGGCTGGCAAATGGGCGACAGTTGCACCTGGCTTTTACCGAGGCGCTCGATCCAGATGTGCCCATCTCAGACTATTACCGTCACCATCCGTGGCGCGACGACGGCGGCTATCTGCGGCTGCTGGTGGAATTATGTCGCGCCGCATGTGTGCTGCTTCCGTCCTATATGGCGATTCGCCCGACACTGATACGAGCCGCGACGCTCGCGCAGGTACAGGGCCTCAATCACGAGATCGATCCAAGTCTGCGCGATGCGACTCTGCGTAAATGGACGGCGCAGGAGTTCGCCGAGCGATTAGGCCTCGCCTGGTACGAGTTGTCGGGCGCCGCGAGCACCTGGATCTCGGTGTTGGCGCTGTTGGCGCTCGCCGCCGAACCCGGTCGTCAACCTCAGGAGGCTGTTGACACCTATGCTGCCTACTTCTGGGTGTGCCTCGCAGCCACCGTGCTTGACAGCTATGTCGACGAGGCTGAGGACACCGCCAACGGCGATCACAGCTATTTCGCTCACTACCCCACAAAAGAGGAGGGTGTACGCCGAGCGCGTGAGATTGTGCGACGAGCTTCCCGTGAAGCACGAAATCTTCGCGACGGGAACCGCCACACGGTGATAGTCGCTTGTATGGTTGCCCTGTACCTCACCAAGGACAGCGCGCTCTCTCCTGAGATGGCCGCGACGAGCCGGATGCTGCTGCGCTCTGGTGGCCCACTGGCGGCGATGCTCGGCCCGGTGCTGCGCAGCTGGCGAGCGGCGTATTCATTGCGGGGCGCCTAAGGAGCTCTTTCAGAGCTGCGGCTTTGCCTCGGCGAAGCGCTCCAGACCGTCATCGGGAATCGGCTCCCACGGCGCGGCGTAAGCAACGTAGGTGCGCCAGCTCGGCCGTATCCTCGGGTCCTCGTCGAAGGCGCCCATGCGCACGCTCACCTGGGTTGGGTCCTCTGGACTGCGACTGAACAAATGTGAGCCGCACACGCTGCAAAAGCACTTCTCGTGGCCTCCGTCTGGATGTCGCCAACCTCTCAGCAGATCCTCTCCTTGCAGGAATCGCAACGTGCGCCCGTCGATTCGCGCTTGCGCCGATGCGGCCGTGCCGGTTCGGCGCTGGCAGCGAGTGCAGTGGCAGTAGCCAGCCCCGTGAGGTCGCTCGCTGAGCGCAAAACGCACGCTGCCGCACAGGCAGCCTCCGGTGATCGAGGCATCGCTCATGACCGACATTCTGGCATCTGTCTTGTGCCGGGACCCAAGCGAAGGTAAACGACGCCGGAGCCGAACGTGCGTGTCTCGATCAGATCCAGGTTGATCTGTTTCTCCAGGGTCGGGAAGTAGGGCGTGCCGCCGCCGAGCAGGACCGGGCTGACGAACAGCCGCCACTCGTCGATCAGCTCCAGCTTCATGCACGCACGGGCGAGGTCGGCGCCGCCGACGCCGATGTCCTTTCCGCCCTGTTCCTTGAGCCTCGAGACCTCCTCGCCGACACCGTCACTCGCCAGCCTGGTGTTGCCCACCACGCTCTGAAGCGTCGTGGAGAACACGACCTTCGGCAAGGCCTTCCAGGTCTGGGCGAACTTGACGTGCTCCGCGGCCAGCGGACTCTCCTCAGCGGTCTCCCAGTAGACCATCGCTTCATAGAGCCGCCGTCCGCAGAGATGCACACCAGTCTCCTGTACCTGCTGGTGGTGAAACCGAAACAGCTCCTCGTCGGGCACCGACCAGTCGATCGCACCATCGGGTCCGGCGATGTAGCCGTCCAGCGAAACAGTCATCGAGTAGATCAGCTTCCGCATCAAGATCCTCCTTCGGAAGAGTCAGACCGTCACCAGCCGACCATAAACGAAAAAGCCCTGCGATCACAGGGCTTTTTTGCGAAGCGGCTGAAGGGACTCGAACCCTCGACCTTCTGCATGGCAAGCAGACGCTCTAGCCAACTGAGCTACAGCCGCGCGGGCGCATAACTATAGACTAGGGGCGCTGTGCAGCGCCGAGCTGGCGGGCACTAGCTCGCTTGTGACGAGTCCTCGCTCTCGGGTCAGCTCATCGACGACGGGAAACAGCGCCGCGATGCGCTCTGGGGTGTCGATCGTCTCGGTCAACACGGGGACGTGACGGCGGATCGAGAGCAGACGGTCGCCGTGGGGCGCATGGTCTCCGTGAAAGCCCCAGATCCCGCGCAGCGAGGTGGCGCCGGCGGCGTTGGCAGTGCGCAGGCGCCTGACGAGCTCGACGTATGCCGATCTACGCTCTTGGACTGCCGCCTCTGAGATCACGACCGTGAGCTTCTGGCGGATGTCCATGCCGTACGCACTGGTCGAAGTCTCGTCGTGGGGTGGTTCGAGCAGCAATCCATCTCGCTTGCATACGCGTACACCCTCCAGCGTGAACAACGGCTCGTTGAGCATCTGCTCGAGACGACCGATCGCCGCGTTGATCTGGTACTGGTCGCCAACGCTGACCACCATCAGCGGCACGCTCTGGTTGCGAGCAAAGAAACGCGCCCGCTGGCGCGCGCCGGCACGAGTGCCGTCGACCCCGAGCAGCACCGTCGCACCGGCCACGCCGCTCTCATGAAGGGTTCGGCAGACGGAGGTAAAGGCAGGGGACCCGTCTATTCGCTCATGGCGGCCCAGGTACACCGTCAGCTTTGTCGCTTGCGCAGGATTCTGAACATCTTGTCCTCGGTCTATGCCGGTCCCTTCGACGAGCGATGGCTCGGCTTCTCCGGGGGCGATCTCCTGCTTGCTCTCGCAAGCACCGCCAAGCAGGCGAACGCGCTCGAGTGTCAGCAAGCCTTCGTGTCTGATCAAGCTCACATCCGCGCGCAGTCGCTCGATCTGCTCACGGCCATCGACCGCCGCGCAGACAAGCGGAAGATCTTCGGAGAGGGTCAGCAGACGGTCGCTGCGAAGACGGTGCTTAGCTCCAAACCCCTGCACTCCACGCAGCAGAATGCTGCTGCGGATCTCATGGCGAGCGTGGATGTCCAGCAGTTCATCGGCCAGCAACACGCCTTTTACCCGGCTTCGCTCGCCGAAGTAGGTGGTGAGCTTCAACCCTTCCTGGCTCAACTCTCACCGCCCCGGACGAGAGGTTGGCCGACGGTATTCGGGCAAGCGTTCACAGCGCCCCGCCGAGCGAGCGGCCGAGCAGGGCTGCGCCAAGCCCTACGAGCACGCTTACGAGCACGTTGAGGGCTCCCGCAAGCAGTTGTCCGTCCTCGCCGAGCCGGTGGGTCTCGAGCATCCATGTCGAGAACGTCGTGTAAGAGCCGATCGTCGCCGATCCCGCTAGCGTCAGTGCTTCGCCCGAGAGCGCAAGCCCGGTGAGCAGGCCGAGGACGAAGGCGCCGCTCGCGTTCACCGCCAGTGTGCCCACGGGGAAGCTCAAGGAACTGCGCGCGGAAACCGCTCCATCGAGCAGAAAGCGGACAAGTGAGCCGAAGCTTCCCAAGACCGCCACGCCGATCCATGCGGCCGCGCTCATGCGATCGTCCGCACTCGACGCACGAGCGCAGAGGAGCTGAGCACCGCGAAATATCCGCCCAGCACGCTCGCGAACAGGTAGCCGACAGCAAGTCCATAGCGATGCTGATCTGCCATTTGCAAAAGCTCGATCTGCACGGCCGAAAATGTTGTAAGTGCGCCGCACAGGCCCGTGCCCAGCAATGGCCGACGCAGGGTGGATACAGGTAGGCGCTCCTGCAAGCGCGTCACGAAATAGCCGAGCATCAGCGCCCCGGTCATGTTCGCCGCGAAGGTTGCCCATGGCCAGCTCCCGGCAGCTGTAGGGAGGGCCCGATCCACGGCGATGCGGATGAGCGCACCGACAGCGCCGCCGACGGCGATCGCGAGCAGCTCGAAGCGGTCGATGCGTGGATCGGAGATGTTCTCGGAAGTGCGCTTGGGGGAGGTTATTGGGTGTCCTTGCACGATGCCGGCCTGCGGCCGGTGGCGTGGAGGGACCTTAAGGGTCCGGTCAGATAGTCCGCCCACTCGGCTCACGCCGCGAAATCTGACGGGATCGCTCACCCGTGAGCACCGACGCACAGGGCAGATACCGACCGCCGTCACCTCGCGAGAGCAGCCCGAGCAGCTCCAGCTCGGTGAGCGCCACGGCAACCTCGTCAGAATGTGTGCCGCTTGTCGCCAGCTTTGCCAGTGTGTCTTGTCCACCGCCCACCAGCTCGAGCACATTTGCGAGCCGCGGTTGGAGATCCAGCGCGGTAAGCGACTGGTGAGAGGCTTCGTAGATGCCTACTCCGTAGAGCACGTCCAGCGCATCCTGGGGTCCTCTGACGAGCCGCGCCCCGTTCACGAGCAGCTGGTTGGTACCTCTTGAGCCGGGCGAGCTGACGCGCCCGGGTACCGCCGCGACGTATCTTGCGCGCGAGAATGCGACGTTTGCGCAGGCAATATCCCAAGGCTTGTCTGTTGCCTCGACGACGATTACGAGTTGGGCAAGCAGCGCCAGCGTGCGAGCGTTCGCGTATGCCCACCAACGGCGTGTCCGTGAGCTTGCGTGACTCTCGGCCATCGAACAACCGCTCTCCAGAACGCGACGGTAAAGCGGGGCATGCCATGCCGGGGTACAGCGCTCGACGCCGGCGCCCATCACGGCCAGCGGCGCGCCATCGGCTTCGAGCGCTCCGGCAAGGGCGGCGCTTGGGATGCCTTCGGCGAAATCGCTCGCGACGGTGACGCCTGATGCGGCGAGTCCCCGGGCAAGTTCGCGCGCGACCTGCATGCCGTAGTCGCTGGCGGTGCGCGTCCCGACGATCGCCACAACCTTCTCCTCGAGTAGGCCTTGTAGGCGTGTGACCCCACCGCGCAACTCGAACGAGTGTGGGCTGAGTGCGTCTTCGCGCAGGCTCCGTGGATACGCTGCGTGGTGGCGACAAAGCGCCTGCAGCGACTCATCTTTACATCTGGGCGGCGGCTGCCACTCGGCGTAGGCAGCGTACAGCTCGGCCCCACGATGTCGGGCGATTGCATCGATCAGCTCCCGGTTCGGCAGTTCGAGCACGCTCCAAAAGCTCGATTGATCCTGGCGCTCGATCTCGCGGTCCAGTCGGCTGCCGAGTTTCGCCAACAGCCAGGCTCGTCGTGCACACTCCTGGCAGATGCCGCTCATGCCGCTCTACGTCCGGAAAGGCCGACCTCGGGTCGCAGTGTGAGCGCTCGTGAGACCTGCTCGACGCCGACACGCTCGCGGCCCTGCAGGTCGGCAAGCGTACGTGCGACGCGCAAAGCGCGGTGCTGTCCACGCGCGCTCAGCAGGCCGCGCTCGCGTGCGCGAGCCATTACCTGCTCGCCTTGCCGGTCGAGCTTGAGATGTCTGCGCAGCATCGGCGCATCCATCTGCGCGTTTACGAGAACGCCCTCTGCTCGCAACCTCCTGGCTTGACGCTGGCGTGCTTCGACCACTCGCTCCCGAGCTTGTGCAGAGCTCAGCGAAGGTTCGTCGGCTAGATGGTCGGCGGTCGTGCGCTCTACGTGCACCAGCAGATCGATGCGGTCGAGCAACGGCCCGCTCAAGCGGCGACGGTGGCGCGCGAGGTCCGCTTCGCGACATGCACAGCGCTCTCGCTCGCCCGCGTATCCGCATGGGCAGGGGTTGGTCGCGGCGATCAACATGAAGCGCGCCGGATAGACGGCCGAGTGGCGCGCCCTCACGATTGACACGCGACCGTCCTCCAGCGGTTGGCGCAGCGCCTCGAGTGTCGGGCGTGCGAACTCCGAGAGCTCGTCGAGGAAGAGCACGCCATTGTGGGCGAGCACCACCTCTCCGACCCATCCGCGCCGCGCGCCGCCAATCAGCCCCGCGGTTGTGATCGAGTGGTGGGGTGCTCGAAAAGGCCGCTCGGTAAGCAACTCGCTGCCCGTGAGCTTGCCGGTGGCGCTGTGAATGCGCATTACCTCGATCGCCTCAGAGCGCTCGAGCGGGGGCAAGATCGAGGGAAGGCGTCCGGCAAGCATCGTCTTGCCGGTCCCGGGAGAGCCGCTGAGAAGACTGTTGTGGGCTCCGGCCGCCGCGACGACGAGTGCCTGGACTGCCTGGGCCTGGCCGCGAACATCGCGCAGATCGGGACCGTGTCGAGGTGTGCTCGGTTGCTCACAGATCGGCTCTGGCAATCGGTCGCCGGCGCCGCCGCTCAGTATGCGAGCGGCGCTCGAGAGGTGCTCGACGACGCCCACGGGAAGTCCCTCGACAAGCGTCGCCTCGCGTGCGCGCTGCGGGCTCAGAACGAGCATTGCCAAGCCGGCCTTCTTGGTCGCCTCGGCGACGGCAAGGGTTCCGTGGCAGGCGCGCACCTCGCCGTCGAGCGAGAGCTCGCCAAAGAGTGCGTGCGTATCGAGCAGTTCGCTGGGGATCTGCCCGCTTGCAGCGAGTATTCCGCACGCCAGCGCGAGGTCGAAGCCGGGTCCGATCTTCGGCACGTCGGCGGGGGCGAGGTTCGCGGTGATCCGTCGCGCCGGGAACTGAAAGCCCGAGTTCAGCAGCGCGGCGTGAACACGGTCGCGCGCCTCGCGCACGGCGGCGTCGGCGAGCCCGACGATCGCAAACGCCGGTAGACCCGGCCTGATGTCGATCTCCACGCTTACTGCGCGTGCGTTGAGTCCTTCAAGCGTGAATGTGCGCGCCCGAGCGAGCATCCGATGCCTCCCTTCGCGGTTTTCAGGCGAGGCACATCAAGCTACGTCGCGCTTGGGACGGTACTCGGCGCAGGGGCCAAAACGAGACCGTCTGCGCGCCCAACTTTGCGGCGAGGCGGTCTTGCCGCACCGTGCGGATCTGTGCGCCTGGACTACCCGCAAAACAACGATGCCCCCCGCGCGCGGGGGGCATCGCCGCTTCGAGAGCACTATTTGCGGCTAGAGCCCTGCCGGGTGGCGCACGACGTAGCCCGCGGTAGAGGTCATCGAATCGGACCAGCGCGAACCCGATTCCTGTAGGGCGACGGTGTCGTAGCGTCGACCGTCGATCGTCATCCAGGCGTGTTCGGCGTCCGCGTAGATCGTGATGTAGCGGCCCGGACCAGGTTCGCCGTAGGACTCGAGTGCCGAGGAGTCCTCGGGCGAGCTGAGCAGCCCGCCACCGTGTAGGGCGTAGGACACCGAGCCCGAGCAGTCATAGCCGTCGGACTCGAACGAGCCGTGTCCGCCACCGTAGACGTAGGGCCTGGTTGCGATTTCGTCGGCGGCGGCGATCACGCGAGCAATTACGCCTGAGGCTTCGCCACCGGTGCTGCTGCTCTGGCCACCGCCCCCGGTTGTGCCGGTGCTGCTTGTCGAGGAGGGCAAAAACCTGGGCGAGGGATGCAAAGTCGCATGCTCGTCGAGCCCAAGCGCACGCCAAGTCTCCGGTCCGACCACACCGTCGACTGTCAGGCCGTCACGCGCCTGCAGTTGCTTGACCGCGGTCTCTGTCTGCGCTCCGAATTGACCGTCGGCCGAGATGTGCAGGGCTTCCTGTAGGCGAGTGACCGGATTCCCGCTCGGGGTGGCGGCGGATGCCGGCACCCCGGCGGTCTGATCGGCAACGTTCGTGGCTGCTTCGTCGCCGGTGCCGGGAGTGCTACCGGCGATATGAGCACTGGAGGCATGTGCCGTATGGTGAAGAGACCGGTAGCGTGTCGGGAAGAGCGTTTGCTTGAGCTCGCCATGTCCGTGCAAGCTCAGCGCACGCCAAGTTTCAGGCCCGACAACCCCGTCGGCAACAATGTGGTGCTGCGCTTGGGCGTGCTTGACCGCTGCCTCGGTTTCGGGACCGAAGGTGCCGTCAACCTGAACGCCGAGTGTTTCCTGTAGGCGTACAACCGGGTCGACCGCAGGCGTGGACGCCTTGGTTGTTTCAGGGGTCGCCGTGTCTGCGCTCTTAGGGGCTGTCGTATCCAGAGCCGGTGTTTTGGTCGTCGTTTCTGTGGCCACAACATCGGCGCTTGTCGCGAGCACGGGTGTGTTTTCGTCGAGTACCGCGCTTGTCGCGATCGGGGTCGCGCTATCGGCCAGAGCCGCTCCTGTATTCGGTCCCACGACGCCATCGACTTCCAGTCCGTGGCTGGCCTGGAAGGCGCGCACGGCCGCTTCGGTTTCCGGTCCGAAGACGCCATCTTCGTGGATGCCCAGAGCATGCTGCAACAGTCGAACCTGGCGGCCTTCCTCGCCATTTTCAAGCGTGATGTAGTGGGTTGTCGTGGTCGTTGGCTCGGGTGCCGGTGCCGGCGTGGAGGCGGGCGTGCCGCTCGCGTCGGCTAGACCGGCGGCCGGGCCCGCGGCAATCGCGATCAGCGTGCCCAGCGAGACGCGCCGCGCGCGCGTTGCCGTCGAGACGAATTGGATCTCCGAGGCGCGCCGGCGTGTACGTGAGCGCAGCGTCGAGCGCTCCCAAGGCTCGCTTTCGGCGAGGTTGCGCGGCGAGGGCAGACGGTTGCGTGCGTCCATCAGGCTCGCCAGGCGCATGGGGGAGCGGGCGGCGCGTTTCTCGGTTCGTTCACGACGTGCACGCGAACGTGAAAGAGAGTCCTCCCAGGGGTCGGCAACGGCGAGATCACGCGGGAATCCCGGCATGTGAAGAGCGTCCTTTCGTTATCTCAGGGCGCCTACGGGGTTAGCTGTCGGGCTCGCGTACTTACGCTACGTCACAAACTGTGACGATTCGCCCCCGCAGCCTCTCGGCTGCACTGGGTCCCCCGCTCCTAGCCCCCGTGGAGGCAAGGACTCGGCACGAACGCGAGTCAAAGTATCAGGTCGGCTTGCAAGATGCATCACATAGGAAGGGTTGCAAGGTTTATTGCCGACGAGTCGGCCTTTGGCTTGGTCGCGTGGGATGCGCTGGTGCTCGCTGTTCAACAGCTGGGAGACCTTCATCGGCCAGTTCATCGCGCTTGCGCTGGTGATCGGCTCCTATGTTGCTGCTCAGTACTTCCGTGTATGGGCTTCCCGCCGCCGCGGGGAGCAGGCCGCGCGGCGCGTGGATGCAGTTCCTGAGAGTGCGGCAGAGCGGGCCGTCGCGCCGAACACACCCGCCACAGCCTAGAACTACCCGTCCTTGACCTGTCACGACGCTGGTCGCCCACTGCTACCTTTTTGCTGGCTAGGACATCGAAGGGCCCGAACGATCATGGTCTTTGGAGGATGGGGTGGTGCAGGACAGGGTACGTATCGTTGTAGATCCTTGGAGAGCGTGGGCGGTGATGCCGCGGGCTGTCTTGGCTGCTAGACGTCGCTTGCCAGCGGTTCTGCTCGGAGTGTCTCTGACTGTATTGGGCGGGCTTTTGGCATCGGGCTGTGGAATTGCAGCGGTGTCTGGCTCCTCGAGCACGACACTCACTCTCTACAGCGCACAGCACGAGCAGACAACCGACGCCATGATCGCCGCGTTCACCAAGAAGACCGGAATCAAGGTGCGTGTCGCCAACAATGACGAGGACGTGCTCACAGCCCAGATCACTCAAGAGGGCGATCTCTCGCCCGCCGATGTCTTCTATACAGAGAACTCCAACTGGCTCGAACAGCTGAACGACCAAGGTCTGCTGGTCAAAATTTCTCCCGCCACGCTTGCCAACGTGCCCAAACAGGACAGCGCGGTCAACGGCAACTGGGTTGGGGTCTCGGCGCGCATCAGCGTGCTGATCTACAACACGAGCAAACTGAAACCCTCGGAATTGCCGAAGTCGGTGATGGAACTGGGCGACCCCAAGTGGCTTGGCAGGATCGAGATTGCGCCGGACGAGACCGACCTGTGGCCGGTCATAAGCTCGATCGAGAGGGCCAAGGGACATCGCGCCACACTGCGCTGGCTGATCAAACTCGAGATCAACGCGGCCGGCAACGACAACGTGCCCGACAACGAGACCATCACCAGAGACGTGAGCCAGGGAGTCAGTGAGCTGGGTCTCATCAACCACTATTACTACTACCGGCTCGTCGCCGAGATCGGCAAGGGCGCGGTCAAAGCTAACATCGCCTATTTTGCCCCGCACGATCCCGGCTATGTGGAGGACATCTCCGGCGTGGGTATCCTGAAGTCCTCTAAGCACAAGGGCGCCGCCGAGAAGCTGGTGGAATTCATGACCAGTGCGGCCGGCCAGAAAGTACTTGCCGAAAGCGACAGCTTCGAGTACCCGATCCACCCCGGTGTGGCGGCGAACCCTCAGCTGACCCCGCTCAGCAAGCTTCAGCCGACAGCGTTCACTCCGGCTGAGCTGGGCACTGGACTCAACGCCAAGGAACTACTCGAAGAAGCTGGGCTCATATAGGCGGCGGCCGAGCATGAGCGAGGCACTCACACCGAGCATTCTGGCCGCGCCCGCATCCCAAAAGCTGCGTCGCCGTCGTGTCGGCCGCGGTCGCGCCGTGGTGCTACTCGGGCTTTGCATCGCGGTGTTCTTGCTGTCTCCCCTAGCGCTGCTTGCCATCGATGCACACAGCGCCGGCTGGGGGGAAATCCACCATGTGCTGTTCCGCGCGCGCTCGTATTCGCTGTTGCGTCACACGGTGGTATTGACACTGTTGGTCGCCGCTTTCGCAGCCACCCTCGGTGTGGCCACGGCCTGGTGTACAGAGCGCACTCGGCTGCCGGCACGTCGAGTCTGGACGGTTCTGCTTGTGCTTCCGATCGCGATTCCCGACGATGTGGTGGGCTATGCTTGGCACTCCACCTTCCCCGGCATGAGCGGGTTGGCGGCAGCCACTCTGGTGATGACGCTCGGGACATACCCGCTTGTCTACCTGCCTGTCGCCGCCGCGCTCAGGCGCTCCGACCCCGCGATGCAGGACACCGCTTACAGCCTCGGGGCGGGCAGGTGGCGCACGTTCCTGCGGGTAACGCTGCCATTGATTCGAACGGCCGTGATGGGCGGCTGCGTGCTAGTCGCGCTCACGACGATCTCCGAGTACGGAACGTTTGAGATCGTGCGCTACCAGACTTTCACCACGGAGGTCTTCACCGAGTTTCAGTTCAACAGTCGAGCTGCCAGCGCCCTGTCTGTGCCGCTTGTGTGTCTTGCGCTGCTCGTGCTCGCGGTGGACGGGATCGTGCCCAGTCGAGCCGCTACGAGGATTGCGCCCTCGCGCGCCGCGGTTCGTGCTCGGCTGCGATGGCTGCTGGCGCCGACGCTCGGCGCGCTTACGGCACTTGTTGCGCTTGCGATCCTCTTTCCGATTGGGATCGTCGTCTACTGGATGGCGCAAAGCCAGCACACGACCTTGCCGGCTGCCGCCACGCTTGGGCAGGCCACCTGGAACTCGCTCATATACAGCATCCTTGGGGCGAGCGCCGCGGTGGTGCTCGCGCTGCCGGTGGCGCTTGTCAGCTTCCGGCGCTCCACCCGCCCAAGGCGAATGCTGCAAAGCAGCACCTACATCCCACTAGCGCTGCCCGGCGTGGTGATCGCTCTCAGCCTTGTGTTCTTCGCGACTCGCTACGCCTACAGCCTCTACCAGACCAGTTTCCTGTTGATCGTCGCCTACGCGATCATGCACTTTCCCCTGGCATTGGTGTGCATCAGGGCGTCGGTCGCCCAAGCGCCGGCGCGTCTGGCCGATGTCGGACTCTCGTTGGGGCGCGGACCGTTCGTCGTTTTCATGCGCATCACGCTGCCGCAACTGCTGCCCGGCATCCTTGCCGGCTTTTGCTTGGTGTTCCTGTTTGCGGTCACCGAGCTGACAGCCACGCTGCTGCTGGCACCGATCGGCGTGCAGACGCTTGCCACCCAGTTCTGGGCCTATCAGAGCGAGGTTTCCTATGGCGCGGCCGCGCCCTATGCGCTGATGATCATCGTCCTTGCGGCGCTGCCTGCAGTGGTGCTCGCGCTGTGGTTCGATCGTGGTCGCTTCCAACCGCAACTGGCGCCGCTATGAGTGCGATCGAGCTACTCGGTGTCTGTAAGAGCTTCGGTGCGACACGTGTACTGAGCGATGTCGAGTTGACTGTGCCCGCCGGGTCGATCACGGCCGTGCTGGGGGCCTCCGGTAGCGGCAAGACCACGATGCTGCGGTTGATCGCAGGCTTCGAGCAGCTGGACAGTGGCAGCATCGCGATCGCCGGACGGCTCCTCGACGACGGGCAGCGCAGCGTGCGCCCCCAGCAGCGCGGCGTCGGCTACGTACCCCAGGATGGCGCCCTTTTCCCTCACCTGACCGTGCTGGGCAACATCGGCTTTGGGCTGGCGCGCAAGGATCGCGAGCGCGCGACGCACAGACTGCTCGAGCTTGTCGGACTGGAGGGGCTGGAGCGCCGCTATCCGCACGAGCTCTCCGGTGGCCAGCAGCAACGGGTGGCGCTGGCTCGCGCGCTTGCGATCGAGCCGAGCGTGGTGCTGCTGGACGAGCCTTTCAGCTCGCTCGATGCCTCCCTACGGGCAGAGCTCGGCCGCGATGTCGCACGTATCCTGCGCGCCGCGGCGACCACCGGCGTGCTCGTGACCCACGATCAGAACGAGGCGCTGGCGCTTGCCGATCAGATCGCCGTGCTCGAGGACGGGCGGGTCGTGGCGCGCGACGATCCTCGCTCTCTCTACCGCGATCCACCGGATCTGCTCGCGGCAAGCTCGATCGGCGAGGCCAACGTGCTGGTAGGCGAGACACATGGCGCTCGCGCTCGCTGTGCACTGGGTGACATAGCGCTGCGCACGAATGGGCACCGTCAACCCGACGGGCCCGCCCGCCTGCTGCTGCGTCCCGAGCAGTTGACACTCCATCTGCAGGCCAAGGCTGAGGCGACACGCGCCACGGTGCTCGAGCTTCGCTATCACGGGCACGACGGACTGGCCCATGTCGTGCTCGAGCACCCCGATCGGGAGACCGTGCTTGCGCGTGTCTCAGGCGAGCTCGTACTCGAGCGAGGCCAGGAGGTTTGGGTGCAGGCCAACGGGCCGGCACACGCCTGGGTCAAGTAGCAGGCTGTCGTTTCGTTCCTATCCAAATCTCGGGAAGACAGCGCCGCATGCGGCGCTGTCCCTGGCCGCACATGTGCGGCCAGGCCGGTCGGTGCATGCACCGACCGGAACAACATTCATATGTGACTCGCCTGCACATGTGACGGCGCCAGACCCTCCTACCGTGCCGATGGAGAACGTGTCTGACTGGTCTCCTCGGCATGTTCGCGCAGATAGTCGCCGAGTCGCCGGCTTCCGTATGCGGGTGCGAGTACGTCCGAGGCGCTGATGGCGGCAAGGAACTCGAGCATCTCGCCACGGCGACGGTCGCCCAGTCGTATGAGAGGTAGCACAGCCTTCAAAAGCGGGCCGGGGATTCGCAGCAAGCGCGTCCTGCACCCGATGGCCGCGAAGGCGAGTTCCACCTCTTCGCGCCTCGTGAAGATCTCGGGTCCGCCGAACTCGATCTCCGAAGACTCGTTATCGATCGCCTCTACACACGCCTGCGCGAGGTCGGCCTCGTGGATCGGATTGCTGCGTGCGCTGCCATCGGCGAAGCCGATCGTCAGGCCACGGCGAGCGAAGTCGAGCAGATCGATGTACGAGCAGAAGAACCCGTTTGCTCGCACGACTGTGTAGTCGATCGGGCTTGCTTTCAGCTCATCGACGAACTGCTCGTGAGCGGCGACATAGTCCAAATCGTGAAGCTGTGGTCCGGTCAGGACTGTGACGTATACAAACTTCCGCACGCCTTGCTCGATAGCCGCCTCGAGCAGAGCCAGATTGATCTGAGGGTCGACCTGGCGGAAGGAGCGCCGGTCGGCGATCCGCCGCAATGTGCAAGGTTGCCCAGCAGCCGAGAGGACAACATCGATCGCCTTCATTGCGTCGTGTATCTGCGCAGCGGGATCGAGCAGGTCGATTGCGATCGTGTCGTGCGTGCCCTCGATCAGCCCTCGCTTGTTGGGATCGCGTATCAGCGCGCGAACACCGTAACCGCGGGCGCCCAGCTCTCGAACGACGTGGCGGCCGAGAAAGCCGCTGGCCCCTGCGACGAGTACCTTGTCCATCTGCTCTCAGCTCACTTGGGCCGTTTTTGCGATGTAGATGTCAAGCCGAGTCTGGGGCGTCCCGCGCGCTTTGGCGTCTGCTCATTTCGATTGACACGGTATTTCAGCGACTGCCTTTCAAACAGAGCCAGATGAGAACAGGGGCTGCGGACCAGTTCGTCTTAATGCGGGTGCCGACGTCCGGCAGTTTTCGCTTTGTGTCCACTTCGGCTTTGAGATTTCGAGGCGGCCTTTGGGGTAGCTACGGTGACGAGCGCCGCACTGCCGGGCGAGAGTTCGACAGTCACCGTCCCCGAATGGCCTGCGACACTTTCCGCTCGCACGGGAGCTCGCCAGGAGCCGTTGGTCGAGACGGCGCGCCCAGCAAGCAGCACGCCGCTGGTCGCGCTCGGCGATGAATCGGTGAGACGTTGTATCTGCGCGGCCCCCATGCCCACGCCTACCTCGAACTGCACAGCCAGCGGACTCGTGCCTTCCGGTTCGTTGTTGCAGAGCACGACCTTCAGCGAGTGGCCGGGCCCGGAGAAGCCGGCTGCGACGATATTGGGCGAGCCTTCGGCTGAGATGGTTGTGGGCAAAGGGCGATAGCCGATCAATGTACGCGTCAGCAGCAGCGCATACCACTCCGGCTGGGCGCTCAGTTCTCCCTGGGCCAGGGCCGTCGGATCGAGCGCGCACAAAGGTGTGTATCCCACACAGTTCGTTGGGTTGCCCTGGAGGTTGATGCCGACCGTCCCAGCCGCCATCGCCTGGGTTATGTAGCCGGTCGCCCACA
Source organism: Solirubrobacteraceae bacterium (assembly GCA_035486935.1). Taxonomy (GTDB): domain Bacteria; phylum Actinomycetota; class Thermoleophilia; order Solirubrobacterales; family Solirubrobacteraceae; genus Palsa-744. Next base: position 30,637 of record DATHMQ010000054.1, on the reverse strand, counting down.
ACGCCGAGGCGAACGTGTTGCTGATGCCGGCAACTCCTCCGCAGGAGACGGTGTTGGCCTCGTCTATACGCAATGGTATGTCGCGTAATTCCGACACGGCCATGTAGCTGGCCAGCGACAGCGCTGCCGCCCCACGACCGGCCGAGCTCAACAGCGTTTCGATCGACGGTGGCGGCGTCTGCGCGCAGCCAAGCGGATAGTGGTGGCCTGTCAACAGAACTGGGCTCTGGGCGAGTGCCTCCTCTTCGCCCCATTCGCTGAAGGCGCCGGAGCCGGAAACGTCGGGACCCGCGATTGGCACGTCCGGAGTGAGCGCATCGATCGCTTCGCGGTAGGCGCTCGCCTCTTCCTCGTAGCCCTGTGCGATCCAAGGGAGTTCACGGAAACCGTGGCTGCCGTAGGAGTTCGGCTCGTTGCCGATCTCCACGGCGGCGAGGTAGGGTCCGAGAGCACGGTGTGCAGCGGCCACCTCGCGTGCGGCGGCGGTCGGTTCGTAGTGGGCCATGCCGACAGTGAGCAGGACCTGCCAGCCACTGCGCCGGGCAAGCGTCCCGAGCTCGTTCAACTGTGCCGGCCCGATCGTGCTGGTCGCCCAGGCCGGCCGCGGCGTCTGCGAATCGGTCCAGGCGACGTTCTCATCGGCGGTGATACCGCCGAAGCGAAGCATCCCCGGGCCAAGCGAGCGCAGCAGGTTGATCAGGTTGCCGTGGTTGGCGTACTGAACGAGCTGGCTCAGCGCGGCCATCTCAAAGGAGAGTCCGAGGAATCGCCGAGCCACCGGTCGGCCGGGATCGAGTGGGTTGAAAGCGACCGTCACCGGGAGTGCGGACTGGGAAGCGAGGGCAGCCGGGTTGTGAGCTGCGTGAGCGCGCGGGGGGGAGCCCGAGGCGCCGGCGCCGGCTGTGCTCGCGATGGCCGGTGCGCCTGTCAGGAGGATCGCGCTTGCCGGGGCAACGGTGGCGAGCAGCGAGACTCTCGCCGCGCGAGACGCAGATCGCAGGGTCCATGCCGCCGCGCGGCCGGCGCTGGAGATCGACGTTTGTATTGGAGCCATGTCGTGGGGTTAACAGACTATGGGTCCCGTCGGAGCGGACGGCTGAGCGCTGTTTCGCGAGCTTGCGGAGGCCCGGGCTCAGAGCAGCCAGCAGCCAGCCTTTGCACAAGTCTCAAATCGGGTCTCGCGCCTTCCGCCCGAAGTTTCTTGGGGGCCACTTGAGCTTCGGTGACCAGCCACGACTTTCGTCAAACGGTTGACCGTTGCGATTCAGAGAGAGCCTCAGCTGAGCGTAAACGACTCGCTGCTGATCCTCTTGTGCATGCCGATTCGGTCTACCAGTGTGAGCGTGTATTTCCCCGGTTGTAGTCGGCGTACGGGCAGCAGTCGTAGGCTCATGCGGCCACTTGCGGTGCGTGCCGTCCCGGTCGCGTAAACCACGCCGTGGCGGGACAGTGTCGCCTGGGCCGGCGAACCCGAAGTCGTGAAGCTGACCGTGCCGGATACCAGCTTGGCTGTGCACTTCTGCTTTTTTGCGACCCTCTTGCAGGTGACCAGCTCGACCTCGCCAGCGGGGCCTGCCGGACCCGGAGTGCCAGCGGGACCCGATGCGCCCTTTTCACCGGTGGGTCCAGCAGCGCCGGCTTTGCCTTCTGAGCCGGTCGCCCCTTCTTTACCCGGCGGGCCGTCTGCGCCCGCTTTCAAGAACACAGCGGTGACTTCGGTCGTCTTGGCCCTCTCCACTGTGCAGGTCGTCGCCGATGTTGGTTTGCACCCGATCCAACCGGCGAATTCGTAGCCCGCCCCGGCTTTGGTCGCCGTCAGGGTCACTTCGCCTTCGAATTCATGCGTGCATTCGGAGGTCGAGCAGGCTAGTCCCGCTGGCGTGGAGGTGACTTCTCCCTCGCCTGTAACGAAGACAGTGAGTAGGAAACGCGCCGGCGCGCCCTGGTAGACAAAGACCTTTTGGTTGCCCCTGTCAGACACGTAGATCTCGCCGGTCTTTTCATTCACCGCGATGTTTTCGATTTCGTGGGAGAAGGTCCCCGAGCCAAATTCGCCTCCGGTTCTTACCGGGGTGGGCATCGCGAACCCTTCGATCACCCGGCCTTCGATCGCAACGTAGCCTATGTCGGTCGCGCGGTCGATGCCGTCTGCAAGTGCTCCTTCGACTTCGGGGACTTCCGTGACCTTTTCGGCGCTCGTCGCCGTATCGGAGTCGCGCCAGATCTCGGCCCTACGTGGGCCTGCGAGCGCGCCTTCCGGGTTGCCGTACAAGAAGATGTCACCCCTGGAATCTACGACAACGCTTCGCTCGGATCCCGCTACCGCGAAGCTGGCGATTTCCGTCGTGCCTCCGGGCGAGAACTCGCGGACCATATTGGCGCCGGGATCGCTCACGTAGACATCGCCGTTCGCATCCGTCGCTACGCCTTCGGGTTGGATGAAGCCGGTCAGCTGGGATTCGTATTTGAATTCGTCGCCGCTCAGCTTGAAACGATCGACCACCCCATTGCCCCTGTCGACGACGTAGATAGAGCCGGCGGCAGCGCTGGTCGAGTTGTCCACAGCGATGCCGACCCACTCCATGTCGAATGCAAAGCGTTTGGCAGGCGTTTCCAAGCCAGAGAACGCTGGCGGCGCACCGCCAGCAGGCGAGCCTCCTCTTTCGCCGAACACTTTGACCGCGTCGAAGTCTTCGCCGCTTTCGGGGACGAACACGTTTCCGCTGGATTCTTCGACCGCGACGCCCGTCGGTCTTTCGAAGGGACCGAAGCTGTGGAGGTAGGTCGCCGGCGAGGCAAACGCGCTTGCGCTTCCCGACGCCAACACGGCGAGCGCCGCGCCAAGCAAAGCAAAGACGAGACCACGCGGAATGGCGGCTCTACCGGACATGACAACCCCCCGTGAAGCCCCAACCGGTGAGGCGTAGTGGACGAACGCTGCGCATCCGAAAATGTGCTTGCCTCCTCAAAATAGAGGATCTCGCAAGCCTATGTCAAGCATGGAAGCGGAGTTATTAGGGCTTGCTCGTGCTTGCCGTACCACGGCTCATGGTCACGATGAGCGGCGTTCGATAGCCACCAGGTCTGAGAAGCGCCAGAGCCCTTGCGGAACTGAATCGTGCTTCCTACTAGCTATCGATCGGCCGTTCCGAGGCCGATACGGCAGCTAATGAACCTACGGCTTGCGTTTACGGGCGTCCTCGGGACTATCCTCGTCACCATCGCCAGCCTCCTCAGCTACGGCTTAGACTACTTCTGCATCGACGACACGGCCTCGCGCACGAGTGTCTATTGCCAAAACGGAGGCGCACCGCAAGTCGTGGTCCCGCGACTGTTGATCCTCCTAGGCCTGCCTCTGTTGACTGCCTACGTGGCCGTCGTGGCAGTCAAGCGTGGACAGTACTGGCCCATACTGCTGATGAGCATTCTGTGCCTTCCGCTCACAGGTGTGTTGCCGGAAGTCCTCATCGGGTATTAGCCACGGTCTCGCGCCATAGTGCCGTTTGCTGTGCGCGCGAATATGCAGCCTACATATGCTCGTATTTCTGTTCGCACTCACGCCACTGACCGTGATCGCCAGCCACCCAGAACACATCAACCGCTCAGGCAGGACAATCGTCCAATGCCGGAGGAGGGACTCGAACCCCCGACACGCGGATTATGATTCCCCGGCCTGCGCGTCGTGGGGTGTCCTCCGGCCGAAGGAATGGCTCTAGCGTGCGGGATTACCGCAAGGACGTTGTGGGTGAGTGTTGTGGGATGGTGTGGGCTGTGTTCGCACTCTGTTCGCACCCTAGGCTTGCGCCGAGCCTCGCGGCTGTTCGATGCTGGGCGAAACGCGGCTTCAGCGGTGCTCGGGCACCACAGCCCGGCGTTCACGCTGACCGTCTACGTCCACCTGCTCGACGGCGACTTGGGGGATGTGCTCTCGCTGCCGGATAGCGGGCATGTGTCAGGGCGGACTGTGAACGAAGTGTCCGGCGTGCAGGACCTTGAGGCATTGATAGCCGCCCAAGACCAGTCGCTAGCTGAGGCAACACGAGCGTGTCGGGCGGCGCGCTCGGTGGGTGTATCTACGCTGGAACGCCTAGCCGCTGTGGGTTGCTCGTCCACCCTGCGACACGTTCCAAAAAGGCCCAAACGTCACCCACGCCGGGCGGAACATACGCGGCAGAACCCTTTGCTCCGAGACGCTTGAGCATCTCCGTCACCCACACCTGCTTGGAGTAGTTGCCGAGGGTCTTGAGCCAGTTCTCGAGCTCGCCGACTTCCACCACAAACACGCCGTACTCCGCAAGCTCGTTGATAAAGGCTTCGACGACCTCCCTTCCACCCTCGTCGAGAGCTCCGAGGCCTTCCTTCTTTACCTTCAGCGGGGAATCGCCGTCGCCGACCTTTCCTGCGTCGAGGATGAGTTGCCCACAGACCCCGCGTTCATGCGTGAGCCGCCCCGACATCTCGTCATCGACGCCGAATGCCTTGATGATCGACGTCCATCCGGAGCCGACGGCCAACGTGTCGAGATCCACGATCATGACCGCAGGGATGCCGAGCCTTCTGAGGGGTGCCGCGATGGTGGGGATCGTCTGCCAGTTCTGGGCATTCAGGAAGATCGTGTCGTCCGCCCCCTGACGGCCCGGCTCGTCGAGCAATCTTCGATTGATCTCCTCATAAAAAGCCCGGTCGGAGTCGGCCTCGCATACCACGCAGGCTTGCGCGAACAGTGCCCGCAGTGCGTTCGCTGACCGGAGCAATGGGTCTCTTGTAAGGTCGGTGACTTCAGCGCCGCTCAACACCCGAACCGTCGAGATCCCCCGCTGGTACGTCAGTCTCACGATCGAGGTGTTCGGCACCTCGGAGACGCACCCGATGAGAAAGTCAGCGCTGTGTGTTGCGGCGATCAGGTTGCCCTCTCGCTCACGGGCGATCCGCGCGAGATTGCTCCCTAGTCGGCGGGCTAGGGTCGGATGTAGATACGCCTCTGGCTCGTCTACCAGCAGGAGTGAATGAGGAAGACTGATCACTGCTGCAATGAGGCCCGTGTAGACTTGGATCCCGTCGCTGAATGTGCTGAGCGGTGCGGCTCGGCGCTGATAGGCGAGTACGGTATTGGCCAGACTGTCCTCAACGTGAGGCGGCGGGGCTTCATCCGAGAGCGACATTGTGATCTGGGGCAGGTCCGCCAGGTTCACAACGAAGTGCTTGTCGAGGGACTCGTGAATGGTCTTTTGCATCGCCCGGTACTTGTCGCGGTCCCGCCAGATCGCCATGATCGCGCTGGACGGGCCCTGGTCGGGCGGCGTGATTTGTCGCGGGTCGGCGAGTGCGAAGCGCTGACGTCCATCTAGACGCATTCGCAGATACCTCATAGCCGCCGCGCGACAGAACTCGCCGAAGTCGTGACCCCATTCGTTCTTCACGTAGAGCTGCGCCTGCCCTTGTCCTTGGCCGGCGGCCGGCTCGAAGTTGTAGATGGTCACGGCGTTCTCTCGTTGCGGCACGTCGGGGACCAGACGGTCGGCGAAGGCGGCCCGCAGAGCAGCTTCGTCTGGAGGCCATATCGCGTCAACGTTGTCAACTACCAAGGCTGGCTGCCACGGAGTGATGTTCGGTGGCTCCTGGGGCGAGGCCCAAGCCTCCAGCTCCCTGAGCAACAGGCTCTTACCGCTGTTGTTGGGACCCACGACGACGGTTACATGACCAGGCTCAAGCTCGGATGGCGGCGCGCCTGGTGAGCGTCCTCCGCGGAAGCGAATGGCCGAAATCTGAAAGTACCCGGTCAACCGTACGAGATCCTACTTGACCGTCGGCGCTAACGATCCGGCTATTCGAGCTGTGGGATCGGCTTGCGCCCCCGGCGCTCGATCGCCGGAGCGGCAAGGTCCCTTTCAGGGACGCGAAGCGATGAGCGCGGGTATGTCTGTGCTGGACCGGATGAAGTCGGCGAGGGATGAGTCAAGCCGCTCGGCTATCCAGAGCAAATCGTCGAGTCTGGCGACGAGATCGGTGTCCAGGAGCGGCTCGTGGTGAGCTGCGCGGTTGCGGAGGTCGTGCAGGCGGCCGATGCGTGCGTCCACGTCGCTGCGGCTGGTCTTCGGCGGAAAGGCGTTGTGAAGGTAGGGCACCCAAAGGTTCTTCTCGTGGGCCTTCGAGGAGAGATATCTCCAGAAACCGAATGTCAGGTTCGCAACCACCTTGCCCGGAGGCGCACTCGAACCTCCCGCAGACTGTATGGACGCATTGAGGATCTCGCGCGCCTTGCGGTTGATGTCCACTTGGCGGGTACGGCCGCCTGCCGCCCGCTTCGTGCGGTAGACAGGCGGAAAGGCAGTCATCGCTGCTGAGGTCCAATCGATCTGCCCAGCGGGTATGTTGGCCCTGAGAGCGCTGTCGTAGGCGTTGCGAATCGCCACCTCCAGGTGGGCCAGGTCCCGAAGCGTGGCTGCACTGATGCGAGCATTCCAGTCGTAGAGGCTGAGCGCGCGGTCGCGGTCGTTGCCAGCGGTGGCCAGGTAGCGCCCAAGGCGCGGGACGCTCAGCCAGCGCTCAAGCCACGGTCCATCGTCGGGACGTGGCGTCGAGCTGCCTTCAACGATCATTGTTCTCCATCAGCGCCTGAGTTATACTTCGTGTCGGAAAGCCCCGGTGGACCGCTGACTTCGGTCATGTCGCCGGGGCTAAGTCGTTGTGGCACGACACGCCGAACGACGATCGTGCGAGTTCGGGTCCAGTCTGGCGGAAAGGTCCACAGGCATGAGCGCAAGCGGCTCGCCGAGGTTACCGTCGAGCAGGTGGACATAGGTCGCGAGCGTGAACGCGGCCGAGTGATGGCCGAGCCAGCGCTGGACCTGAACGGCGTTGCGCCCTTCCGCGAACAGGATGGACGCGCAGGTGTGGCGGAAAGCGTGGAAGCCGACCCACGGAAGGTCCGCAGCCTCCCGAGCCGGTTGGAGCACTCGGCGGAAGACGTTATTGGGCATGAGCGGCGATCCGTTGGACGCTGGGAATACGGGGTCCTCGTCACCTGGCCAATCCGTGGCCGCGTGGTGGTCGTGAAGCGCCGTGACGAGTAGCGGATCGAGTGGGATCTCGCGACGGCCGTAGCGGCTCTTGGGCGGTCCCATGCGGCCCTTCACGAGCGCTCGGCGAACCTTGATGCGGGGAACAGGCGCGTCGATTTCAAGATGCCGCCATTGGAGCGCTATGGCCTCGCTGATGCGAACGCCCGTGGCAGCCAGGAACCAGAAGAACAGGTGCCATTGCTCAGGGACCAAGGCAAGCATCTCCGCCAGCTCGTCGCGGCTCATCGCCTTCGCCTCGTCATCTTCCATATCCTCGATGGTCGGCCGATGCGGCAGGTCTACATCTCGCGCAGGGTTGGAGCGAATCAAGCCCTCCCTGACGGCAGTCGTCAGACAGGCTCGAAGCGGCGCCATGATGTTGCGCACGGTCGCATCCGAGAGCATTCGCTTCTGTGCCTGCTCGTCGCAGAGCCAAGCGACGAACCCAGCGATCTTCGACGGCGTGATCTCCGTGAGACGCAATCGAGCAGGGAAATACCGACAGATGTATTGCTCGATCTGCCGCCGATAGTCGGCGCGGGTTCCCTCACGAAACCCGCGCCTTACACGTCCCTGATAGCGCTCCACCCACTCCAAGTCGTACTCGTGCAGGGTGGCCCGCGAGCGTGGCTCGAACTCCCCGCGCTCGATGTCCGTCGCGCGTGCGGCCTTCAAGCGTCGGGCCTCGTCGATCGTCCGGCAGGACTCCCACCGCTGCTTGCCGTCAACGCGGTAGCTGAACACGTAGCGCCCGCCGCGCCGGTAGATACCGGGCGTCCGCGTCTTTTCGAGCTTCGCGGCCATCGTCGCTCAGTCCTCCGCCAATCCAGTTGCGGCAAGGAAGGCTTCAATCCCACGGATATCGCGTTCAACGGCCTCGCGCGTGGTGGGTTCGATTGATCGGTCCGCAACGTACGGGCGGTCGGTTGCAAGTCGCTCCGTCAACGCGATGGCAAGCGGCTCGCGGTGCTGTTCAACGTCGATCAGTCGGGGGCTGGCATTGCTCCAGCCGACCGCGTCCAAGAGGCTACGTAGCGCGTCGAACTTGGCGAATGGCTCGGTGAAGGTCTCTGGGTGTTCCTCCTTCTCGTAGCCGAGGCTCGCCTGTTCGATCTCAGCGGCGGCGCCGCCCAGCTCTGTGATGATCGCTGAGCGCACGACGCGCACGATCTCGGCGGGGATGGTGGTCTTGGCCATCTTCGGTTCCTCCTTGGGATGGAGGCCCCGGGAGTGTTCTCTGACGAGGAAGCCAGCCCGCGTGCTGGTAGCTTGGCTTGCGCGCCGGGAGTTATCGCTCTCGGTGCCGCGGCGCCCGGCGGTCCTACCCGCGCGGGCGCCAACTTGTGACGGCTGTGTGACGAAGTGGGTGGCCGCTTTGCGGTGCTCACGGTCAATAGCTATGTGATGAGTGCAGCGAGCATCCCGGCGGTGCGTGGTGGCGACTACGCCAGATATTTGGAGGGAAAGACCATTGCGCCGGAGCGCGGCGACTACTATCTGACCCCCGACGGCGAGCTGACCCAGGCTCCCGGGAGGTGGTTGGCGGACCCACAAACGCTCGAACAACTCGGTATCCAAGCTGACGCGCCGATGAGCGGTGAGGACTTCGTTGCACTCATGGAAGGTCGCCATCCGCAGACGGGGCGCTGGTTGCGGCGTGCCGGTGCGGACGGTAGTCGTGGCGGTGGGATCGACGGCGTGTTCAGCGCCCCGAAGTCCGTATCGACTACTTGGGCGCTAGCCGATCCGTGGCAACGGGAGCAGATCGAGCAAGCCCACACGAACGCTGTCGAGCAGACCGTCGCCTATATGCGAGAGAACGTCGGTGTCGTCCGTCGCCGCTATGGCGGTGAGGTCGTAGAGGAGCCTGCGAAGGATCTGATCGCGGTCGAGTATCGGCACGCCACCGCTCGCGGTGTCTCAGGTGCCGATGCGCCCGATCCGCAACTCCACAGTCATGTAGTCATTACGAGTGCGGTGCGCGAGGATGACCGGATCGTCGCCGTGGGCTCCCGTCCTGTGTTCCGTGCGGCGGGAGAGGTCGGCGCGTTCTACCGTTCCGCGCTCGCTCAAGAACTCGCCAACCAGGGGTATCCGATCGAACAGGCGACGGGGAAAAACGGCAAGTATTTCGAGATCGCCGGTGTCCCCGAGGAGCTGCGCGACGCGTTCTCGGGACGCTCCAGGGATGTCGCGAGAGCAGCCGACGGCTTCCGTGCTCGCTGCGGTCGTGCACCTGAGCGTGGAGAGCTGCGCGACCTCGCACTCGAGAATCGCCGCGCAAAGAAGCTGACTAACCGCGCCGACCTTGAGAACGTATGGAGGGACACCGCGAGCCGCTATGGGTTCGGTCCCGATGAGGCGTTGCGGCTACTCGCTGGCGAGCGCACCCGGCCAGCCGTCGTCCGGCCAGTCGAGGATCGGATCGAGGAACGTCTCACCGAGCGTCACGCCGTTTTCGAGATGCGCGACCTGCACACCGTCGCGCTGGAGCAGACCGCCGGAGAGCTGTCGCCAAACGAAGCGCTCCGCGTAGCGCGGCAGATGATCCAGGATCGGCGCGTGTTGACGCTTGAGGGCGGCCGGATGACAACGCTCGCTGTCCGCGCCCAAGAGCAAGCAATCGAACGGCGAGCAGCCGTACTCGCCCGACCCGCGGGACGCGATGTCGGGCATATCGCGCGGATGAACGCGGCGCGCGAGGTCGCCGAGCGCATCGGAGCTCCGCTCACCGATGAGCAAGACATGGCGTTGCTCGTCCTGACTGGTCCCGAGCGTGCAAGCGTGCTCGTCGGCCCGGCGGGAACAGGGAAGGGCGTCGTGATCGACGCCACAGCACGAGCAGAGCAACTGGCAGGCCGCGAAACAATCGGAATCGCCGTCTCGGGCTCCACAGCCGAGCGGCTCGGAACCGACAGCCCGGCGCTTCAAGGAAACACGCTCATGCTCGACGCGCTCACCGCCCGGGCAAACACCGGGACCGTCCACGTTGGTCCCGACACGACGATCATCCTCGACGAGGCGGGAATGGTCGATCACAAGCGCCTCGACGCCCTCACCGAGCTGATCGAGCACTCAGGCGCGAAGCTGATCGCGGTCGGCGATGGCAAGCAACTCCCGTCGATAGGTCCCGGTGGCATGTTCGACCGGCTCACCGGCCACGCCCCAACCGTGGAACTTGAGACGATCCACCGCACAACCGACCCGCAGGAACAGCGGGCGTGGCAAGCACTACGCGCTGGCGAACCCGAGCGTGCGATGGCCCATTACAAGGCTCGGGGACGACTCCATCTTGCGGACACCCGCGACCAGGCAGCCGAGAGCGCCGTTCAAGCCTGGGCACAACTCACCAGGGAAGTCGGGATCGACAAAGTCGCGCTGATCGCGGACTCCTCGAATAAGGAGATAGACAGGCTCAACGCCCGCGCACAACACCTGCGCGCCCAACGCGGCGAACTCGGCCCCGACGAACTCCCGCTCTCAAGCGTCCATTACGGGCTACGGGAAGGCGACCGGGTCGCGTTCATCGCCCAACACCGCCCACACGGGCAACCTCGCGTCGAGAACGGTACGCGCGGCCAAGTCACGAACATCGACCAGGACGGAACACTGACGCTCACGCTCGACGGATCAGACCGCCGGCTGCAGCTCACAAGCCAAGACGCCGAGTCATTGCGGCTCGCCTACGCCCAGCACGTCTACCGCCAACAGGGCGCGACCGTCGATCGTGCCGTGGTGCTCACGGGCGGCTGGCAAACAAGCAAGGAGAACGCCTACGTACAAGCCACCCGCGCCCGCAAAGGCACTGACTGGTATCTCGCCCGTGATCAACTCGGCGAAGAAGGACAAGACCCGGATCGAATCACACGGCTTTCGCGACGGATGAACCGAAGCCGTATACACCCGCCATCCACGGTCCACGCGGAGATCACCGATCGAGCGTGGGACCCTTCGCGTGATCCGCTGCACCTCAGCAGGCTAGTGCCGCACCTAGCGGCGTCGCTCGTCAGAACGTCACCACGCGGCGGACCCGACCGAGATGTGGGACGAGGACGCTGAACGTCACAGGTTTCTGCCGAGTAATACCGTGTACCTAGCTTCCTTTGCATGCAATGTAGTTGCTTGGAAGGAAAACAGCGCTACTGCGCCGGAAACCTGAATATCCCCAAAAGAAAGAAGCTGCTTCAAAGTGCGTTACAAAGCAACAATCGAGAGAAGTTCTCAAGCCAACTGGTTCGCCTTTGGGTTACGAAGAAAACTAGATTAGCCCCGGATAGACTTGCTTTAAAGGAAGTTCTTCGATATCGAAGTAATGACCTTGCGATCAATCGATAGTATGATATCTTGTAGTATTGTTGATACACAAAAAGAAGTTCCCCCGGAGCGAGTCCCCGTAATAAAGAGTCACTGGGTCGCTCCGGGGGCGGTGCATCACCTCCGGTAAAGTTGAGTTTCACCACTCAGTCTATCGGGCGGTCACACTTTCGTCAAGCGGCTGCGTCGATTTCCGTGACAGGTGACTCGCAGCCGTAGACGCACACTGATGGCGTGGCCCACCACGGTCGCAGTCGGGTCGCTTGTGACGGCTCGACAGCCGCTCTGAAGCCGCCTACGGGTTGCTGGTTGTTGTTGGCAACGGCCAGCCAGCGAAGTATGCGATCTTCAACGCGAACGCCAGCCGGTCTTGCTGCCCATGTGCATCCGCTGCGCCAAAGTGCGTGACCGTTACTGGGGGCCGACCCTCGAAGTCGAACACCCAGGTCCACTCTCTGCGCCTCCCTGCTCCAGCCTCGGACGCCTCTAGCTTGTCAGTAAGAGTGACCCCGATCGGCGGTAGCTTGACGTGCAATAGCTCGACCTCGATCACTGGCTCATCGGGAGGACCAGCGACCGAGACGTCGAGGATGCCGGTGGTGCCCACCAGCATGAGGCTTGGCGCTTCGATGCCGTCCGCAGACCCCACGGCCTGAGCCGTCATGTCGTTCGAAACGAGCCTGTCGAGGATGTCGAGCAACTCGCCCCGTGCCGCTGCGAGCAGGTGTGGGTCTGCTCCCGGCTGTTTCGCCCATTCATTGAGTAGGCCCACGGCTTCGTCCTGATTCACACCGACGAGCGTATCGAAGACCGATTCGCCGCCGGGTGACGCTAGCTCTCTCGGTCCACGGCCTCTGCCAGTTCGACAAGCGACACCCCGAGGCTCGCTGCGATCTGTCTGCTCTGACCTCGGGATCAGATGCCCAATAGTCGTGCGTCAACTAACTGGATCGCCTCGATTAAAGGAGGACGACGCTGCTTGGAGCGTAGCTATACGTACTGGAGTGCTGCTGCAAGGACCCGATCCGGATCCAGGCCACGTCGCCGCAGACTCTTTTCAATCGTCTCCGTGATCATGGGAGTCGCGTTGACGACTGTGGGCGAGACGGGCGCCGTCAGCCCGACCAGCTTGCCGATGAACTCGTCGATGAATGAATACGAGGAGCTGAGTACTCCTGCGAAGTCTATGGTGACCGTTCCCGCTGATGTCTCGGAGATGTGCTCGAGCAGGTCGGCGCGCATCCTCGATCCACGGTCGCGGGTCGAGAAAACGAGGCCATACTCGGCCAAGCGAAACTGCATGACGGACCTCCTTGCTCGGGCTACTGGCGGGCTTTTAGGGTAGCTCAATCTTCGGCTGAATGGAAGAAGAACTGAAGGCTCGTCGATCATTGCCCGACGAGTTCGAGCCTAACCCAAGTCCCGACGGTCGCCTCTCCGACGGTCCATGCTCGCCGGCGCTCTTGGAGGCCACCGCGGGTTTCGACGCGAAATCTGCCGCGCCCGGACCATACGCGCAGCTCGCCGCGAGGCACCTTCGTCTCCTTCATCCCGTCGATGACATACTGGTAGCCGATGCCGCGATCAGCGTCGCCTGTGCCGCTTACGCCCTCCTTTGTAGCTTCGCGGACAGCCTCGCCATCGTCTTGAAGTTGGGGGTAGGCGTGTCGCATGTGCTCGGGGATCCCGATACCGATATCGCCGATAGCGAGAACGCATAGCTCCCGCTTATAGCGCTGAGCCGCCACGTAGGAGACACCCTCTTTGGAGCGGCCGTGGGTCGTAGCGTTGTCGCTGATCTCGCCAACCGTCCGCGTAAACGCCTCAGCCAGGCGCCCCAGTGGGCCCTTGAAATGGGCTAGGTAGAGATCGCTCAGCTCTCGTTCGAGATCTTCTACGGCATCGCGGGATCCAAGACGCCTCACGGGGATCAGCACATCGCTCTTATCGTTCGGTCCGATCATCGCGAGATCGCAATGACAGCCAGGTGGAAGCTCGGCAGCTAGGTGCATCCGTTCTAGATAGACGCAAAGCGACGGATCTTTCGGGCGCAGGATCCTGACCTCCCGTCCCATGGAAGAGTGCCAGTCGATGAAGCCACGCATGCGAACGAGAAACAAGGGGTCGGCGAACTGCAGATCAGTCAGATCGAGTACCAATATGCCGTCAGGTAGATCCCGCAGCATCATCCACTCTCCCCAATAGGCACTCGTCCCTGCGTCGGGCGGCACCAGTACACGAACCTCTGACACCGCGCATACAGTAGTTAGAGCTACGGCGGATGCCTACATAAATCTCGCTAGTTCGGATCATCCCCGAACGACGAAAGGTCCGTTACCGCGAAGAGGACTGGTCCGACCATCGCGCAAGAAACTGGGGGCCGATAGCTGACTCCGAGATTCGCCCGGATGGATCGGGTGGGCTCAAAGGTGGCGCCAAGCCCGCTTGAGACGAGGTAGATGTTTCCCCTAGCGCAAGAATCCGCTCGTTTGAGCTGGATTATGCGATGGCCCGCCAGGACTCGAACCTGGGACCAACCGATTATGAGTCCCTTGACCGTTTCCGCTAGCTTGAGCCTTCAGCCTCCCAACGACTCTCGCAGGGCCTCCAGAAGATCCTCAGGAGTCCATGCGCGGGCGTTCTTGTTTGGATGCGACGGTCGCATCGCCTGCGATTCCCGCCAGACGGCCTTGCCGTCCTCTGAGTCGCGAGCGAAGGAGACCATGTGCCCAGTGCCGTGTTTGATCTCGATCACCGCTGCATGCTTGCTCATCCATTCGGGGGCGACTTCAGAGGCTTCCTGACTGAAGCGCTCCGCTGCATCCGCTTCAGACCCACCCGCGTTGGGGAACGGTGACGGCATACGTACACGGTACACCGGCAGGGGGAGAATGACGGCCAGGGACGCGCGAGACTCGCGATGCTGCCTGCGTCAGCTGCCGTGTACTCTTGGTTTCTGAATGTTCCGCTCGGACGGCTGGAGTCGCGCTCGGCACGATATGCTGCGTAGACCTCATCGTCAAAATCGATGTGGGTCACACCACCCTGATCGCTGTTTACAACTCTGCCTTCGTAGCTCTCTGATCCGTGGACGGTGATGCCCACCGTCGTGCCCGCCGCCAAGCTAACGGGCATCCCTTCTTTATCAGTCACGCGAAGCTCGTGGATCATTCGCAAACAGTCTTGCCCGGAGCAGCTCATATGTCAAGAGCGTGCAAAGAAGACGACGGCAACCATCAAAGACATCGACGCAACCGCACATCGCAGATCGCGCCTGTTCGCACTTCTGTTCGCACCCACGCCACCGACCGTGATCACCAGCCACCCACAAGACGCCAGAACCCGCTCAGTTGCAGGACATTCGCCCAATGCCGGAGGAGGGACTCGAACCCCCGACACGCGGATTATGATTTGGCGTGATCGGTGGTCCGCGTTGGGCGGGCTTCGTGAAGGAGGATCGCGCTGATGAGCAAGGCAACGACTACGACTGGTGGGCCGTTTGTTGATGGCGGTGAGGGCGAGGTGCTGCTGGCTGAGCTGGCCGGCGCTGATTCGAGGCGGGCGTGGGCGCAGGAGCTCGTCGACCGCGCTCGCAGCGAGGGCGTCGCGTTGACCGGGGAGGACGGTTTGTTGACCTCGATGGTGCGTGAGGTGTTGCAGGCTGGGTTGGATGTCGAGATGGCTGAGCATCTTGGCTATGAGCCTTACGAGTCCGTTGGACGGGGTTCTGGGAACAGTCGCAACGGGAGTTATCCGAAGACCGTCAAGACGGATGTCGGGCCGGTCGAGTTGCGGGTGCCAAGGGATCGGGAGGGCACGTTTGAGCCGGTGACGGTGCCGAAGCATGTGCGGCGCATGGAGGGACTCGGCGCGAACGTGCTTAGTCTCTATGCGAAGGGTTGACGACTGGGGAGATCCAGGCTCATTTGGCTGAGATCTATGACACCGAAGTCTCGCGGGAGACGATCTCCAAGATCACCGACCAAGTGTTGCCGGACATGGTCGCATGGCAGAGCCGGCCGTTGGACCGTGTCTATCCGGTTCTGTTGATCGATGCGATCGTGGTGAAGGTCAGGGGCAGCCAGGTCGCTAACAGGCCTGTCTATGTCGCGATCGGCGTGAACCTTGAGGGTGAACGTGACGTCCTCGGCCTGTGGCTCGGACCATCCGGCGGGGAGGGCGCCAAGCAGTGGATGAGCATGCTGACCGAGCTTCGCAATCGCGGTCTCGCCGATGCGTTGATCGTCTGCTGCGACGGGCTGAAAGGGCTCCCTGACGCGATCAGGGTGACATGGCCTGAGGCGACGGTGCAGACTTGTGTCGTGCACTTGGTGCGAAACGGTCTCAGATACGCCTCTCGCAAGTATTGGGCGAAGATCTCGGGCGAGATGCGCGACATCTACACAGCTCCCACCGTCGAGGCCGCCGAAGCCAGTTTCAACGAGTTCGCGGATAACTGGCGTGCCCTCTATCCTGCGATGATCGCATCCTGGGAGAACGCCTGGCAAGAGTTCGTACCGTTCCTCGAGTTCCCCGTCGAGCTGCGAAAGATCGTCTACACCACAAACGCCATCGAGTCGCGCTGAACGCGAGGTTCCGTCGGGCTGTTCGCCACCGCGGACATTTCCCTAACGAGCAAGCCGCGATGAAGGTACTCTACCTCGTCGCTACCACCCGCCGACAGAACCGCGAGAACATGACCGGACGAATCCACAACTGGAAGCAAATACTCAACGCCCTAACAATCCACTACGGCGACAGACTCACCGCAACAAACTAGACCAGCACACACATGACCAAAAAAACTGACAGACCCGACGGAGCCGTGAGATTAAGCTGTGTCCGTGAAGACATTGCGCTGCGTCAAGATAGGCAGCATTCGGGCCCGCGGTGCTTCATGCATATCCCCAAGAGCGGAGGCGAAAGCATACATACGGCGCTTGAAGCGGCTTTGCTGCCCGGCTCACTAGCACCACAGCGATTTGACAAGTCGGTATTCTGTGAGTTTACAAACTTCGATTGTTTGAGGCCTGAGACACGCGCTGAAATCGTATGTATGCGAGACGAGGTGAAAGCTCTCGCCGGGTATAAGGTCGTTAGCGGCCATTTCTCGCTTGACACCTTGACGGAGTTTGCTGACATGTCTTCGGTCGCTACGATCTTGCGGGAGCCGAGGGCGCGACTACTTTCTTTGTACCTGTACTGGCGGATACCTGATATATATGAGCGTTGGAACCCGTATCGTGCGGATCGGCATGCTATGCGACCGCTCCGTGAGTTCTTGTCAGAGCCTTATCTAGCTGCGGTCACGGATAACCAGATTTGCCGGATGCTGGTGCCGGGCGATCCGCGGATTCCAGTGTCGGGATTCATTAAGCGGGAGGATGTTTGTGTTGTCGCCAAGGCAGCAAGCGAACGACTCGCGGAGTTGGGATTTGTGGGGTTCCTCGAGGTAGGCAACGATGCTTGGGATGGCCTTAGTCGGTTGTTTAATGTGAGACTTGAGCGAGTCAAGGTAAATGTGACTGGGGAGGGCCCTGCCCCGATACGGACGAAGCCAGGTGAAACGCTGCTTACTGCGGAGGTCTTTGAATTGATCGAGGCACGAAATGCCGCTGACCGGATCGTGTATCAAGAGGCGTTGTTGACGGCCGGCCTGGACGATTCGCAGTGTAAGCAGATAGCGGACGGGTCCTTTAATCAGCAGCAAGAAAAGCTTAGCGACCTGCTTGAATGTTCTTAGTGTGAGGTGCGTGTCGATCTAACAAGACCCGACGCGGAGGCACCGTCGAGTGGGCGAGCCATCGAAGAGTCGCGGGCTTTGGTAACCGAGGGTTGAGAGGCATCGGTTGTGCCCCAAGTCCGTGAGTTGTTGACCGCCTCCGGGACGTTGTTGCAGGTCGTCACTTCATAGGTGCGGCTTGCGCTGGCACGCCGGCAAGAGATGCAGCCCAACGCGAGCAAGCGACGATGACGAGGCTTCTACGCATCATCATCGGCGCCTTGCCCGAGCGGGGATCACCGCCGTTACTTGCGTGTCGACGGGCATTGCACGCTCGCGTGGGACGTTGTGTTGCTCCCATCGAGAAACGCGAAGGTCGCACCAAACTGGAAGCCGCCTCGCGGGCATCTTTTCGGGAGAAGGATGCCTCGTGGCTTGTAGCTCACCAGTTTTCCGCGCGTATGTTCGTAGTAGGTGAGGCCTAGCGGACCGAGTGTTGCGTGGAGGTGTATGACCGAGACATCAGGCCCACCGGGCAGGCTGGGTACGAGCGGCACGTTGATATGGATGCTTGCGCCATAGGGCGGCGGCGATGGGAGTAGCAGGCCGGTAAATGGGATCTGCGCGAAGACTGGGGTTTCGCCAGTTGCGTAGAAGAGGAGAGCGAGGTGGCCGTCTTGTTCGGGGGCGCGCAAAATCGCGACTTTGGCGGTCTCGCGAACGATTTCTGGTCCGATCGGGATCTCGGCGGTTGCGCTGCCTTCGCCCATGCGCGAGTCGGCGGGGCAGCCTTCGGCGCCGAGGGCTTCGAGTCGTTTCTTGGTGCAGGTTGCTAGGCCCAGTTCGCCGACCGCGACGCCAAGGCTGCCAGGGTAGCTCACATCCAGTTCGGTCAGCGGCGACGGCACGCGACCGCTGGATGCGATGATCTGAGCGTTGAACTCGAGCGTTGTGCTTTGGCCCAGCCTGTTTGGAACAAACGAGACGTGAAGCTTTGCCGAGGGTGAGGCTTGAGCGATGCCCGGCACGCAGGCGCAGCAGGCAGATGCCGCGAGGATCAGGTTTCGGCGTGTTCGTCTTTGCCGACCGGGCGTTGGCTGTCTCAATACGACAGCTTGCCCGTTGTCTGGACGGTCACGGCGTCGGTACGGCGGTCGAATACGCCGTAGAGTCCTGCGTGTCCGCTGACGTGGGCGTAGCGGCCTGTGCCGCCGATGACGATGAATGTGCCGCTGAAGCTTTGGTAGCGGCCGGCGCCGTGGGGTGTGGCGTTGCCGTAACCCTTAATCGATCCGCCGTGAGTGTGGGTCGTGAAGCTGCCGGTGTAGACCGCGCCAGTCTTGAGCTTGGCCTGCATCGATCCCGGGAGCGCTCCGGAGACCGCTCCTTCCTCGAATAGCTCGGAGCCTTCTGCTTTGACGAGATGCAGGTGCGCTGTTGTGGTCGCGTTCAGCGAACGCGCGGCACGCGCTGCTGGGTGGCGTGAGCTGTAGGACGCGGTCGGAGCGACCATGCCACTACCCACGATGACAGCAAGGGTTGCCGCGAGTGCTCCTGATACTCGTCGGCCGCGACGATTGACGGTGAGTCGGAATGGTTTGGACATGATGTTCGAGAGTCTAGATCGAGAACTCGGGCTTGGGTGATCCAATACAAACCATATCTTGAATAGATTCCGGTGGCCGGCGAGTCTGTCTCTGGGACGGAGCTGGGCTCGTCGGCCTTATCCGATCACGCTCGTTGGCACGCATTGGCGTGCTGACGGTCAGGTATCGAGTCGAAGATGGTGTCTGGCGATAAGCAGGCGTCTACGCCAGGTCGGCACGACGATGCGGCCAGGGGCCTGTCCGTAGCCTGCGCGTTCGATTTGGCGCAGGATCTCGCGGTATAGGGTGGTGCATAGAGCCATCCCACGTTGACCGCTGGCAAGCATCGACGTTGCATCTATTGCTTGCTCGTAGAGCGCGTCTGCGCGCGCAATCTGGTCGCGGATGAGGTCGGCTCGGACACCCGGTAGTGGTGCTCCGAAGCGCTGGATTGTGCTTTGTGCGATGTAGAGGCGGTTGTGGGTGGCGTCTTCGTCGATGTCGCGCAGGATGTTGGTGCGTTGCATCGCTCTACCGAGCGTGGCCATCTTCGTCTCGGCTTCGGGGTGTGCACTTCCAAGGAGGCGTGCGAGCATGATCCCGACCGATCCGCCCGCGCGTTGAGCGTAGAGTTCAAGATCCTCTTCGGTGTGGATGACGGTGCGCTTGATGTCGTGGCGCATCCCTTGGCAGAACTCCAGAAGCGCATCCGTGGGTAGTTCATGGCGTTGCGCGATGTCGTCCAGGATGCGTGTCTCATAGGTATCGGTGGGCTCGTGTCGCGTCCATGCTTCGACCGCCCCGAGTCGTTGTGTGGCCTCGGGTTGATCGTCGTCTACGAGGTCGTCGAGCTTGCGCAGAACGTCATACAAGCGGTAGACATCGCTCCTGACGTTGCTTGGGATTAGTCGCAGCCCAGGGGCGAGTGTGCTCTGATCGGGCGTCAGTCCTTCCGGTTCGTGAATAGCTTCGCCGGTAGGACTGGACGCAGTGTGGCGCACGGTGTCACTCGGTTGAGAAAGCGGTCTTCGGTCTGAATCCGAAGGTTCGTAGAACCGCGATCATGGCGGCGATGATTGAGATGGCGATCGCGACCAGCACGGTACGCAAGCCCAGTGTCCACGCGGGGGAGAACACGATTGGCGACCCGGTGCTATGTCGAAGCCAACTATCGATCAAGTATTGGCCGATGATGCCGCTGGCCACTCCGATCAGACACCCAGCGAGCAGTACGCATCCGCTCTCATAGAACACGAGTCGTGCGAGCTGGCCGAAGCTCATTCCCATCGAGACGAGCGTGTCGAGCCTTCCGCGTCGTTGCCAGACCGCTGAGATCATCATGGCGATGACGGTCGCTATCGCCGCGATCAGGACGATCGCCGAGGTTTGATCCAAACGTGAGAGGGTGCTGCCGAGGACGGTGCTGACCTGTTTCTGGCGTTCTTCAGCGGTCTGCACACCCAGCGCAGAACCGGCAGGCAGAGCGTGTTCGACCGCGAGCTTGCCTTCGGCTAGCGGAACCCCCGGTTTGAGCGTGACGGCGAGCTGGCTCGCGCTCGTGGTGCGCCATAGCCGACTGTAATCGTCGGCGTTCAGGAGGATCGTGCCGGGCAGCCAACCGTAGTTTGAGATGGTCGCGGCGAGCCGGAAGCTCGCGGGACCGGACGGTGTCGGCAGGATGAAGCGCTCACCGAGTCCTACATGGTGTTCGGTTGCGATGGTCTGGCTGATGACAGCCCAGCCTCCTTCGCGCAAACGTCGCACGGCGAGCAGAGGTGGACCTTTCACGAGCTGGCTCTCGGCGATTGGGCTCGGCGCTTGCGGCGGGATGCCGTTGACCCAGACCCTACGATCGGTTAGATCCAAGAACGAGTTGCGATACGCCAACACCGAACTCACTGCGGGGAGACGCTGTAGCTGGCGTTGCGTTTGGGCCGGCGCGAATGGTTGGGTGCCGTAAACGTTCTCGGCGCCGCCCGGTCTGATCCACAGGTCGGCGTTCGATCCGGTTTCTTCGGCGCCGGCACGGACAGCTCGTTGAACATCTGCGACGGCACCGCTGATGGTGACCATCAGGAATACGGCGATAGTGCCGGTCGCGAGCAGCGCGACCGTGCGGGTGGGGGAAGTCTTCATCTCGCCACTGGCAAGCCGAGCAGACGGGTCGCCTGAACGCTTGGACGCGGCCCGCGCGAGCTTGAGGATAAAGCGCACCGTTGCCGGCATGCACAACACCAAGCCGACCGCGAGCGCGACCAACGCAACGACCGTGGCTTCTGCCCACAGCAGGGACACGATGACCGAGACGCAGAGCAATAGTGCCCCGGAACCAAAGACCGCCGACTCGCTGAAGCTTGGCCGACGTAGGAGCGATACGACCCGTTCGGGATCAGGCGCTATTGCGCTACTGCGCAATAGAGAGATCGCTGGCAACGCCGCTGCGGCGAACGCCGCGAACAACCCAGCGCCGAGCGCGATCACGACGGTTTGCAGACTGACGATGCGTTGTCCACCGATCGGGAACGCGGCTGTGAGATAGCCCGGTGGCGCGCGGTAGGCCAGCAGCGAGATCGCATCTCCCGCCAAGAGACCGAGGATCGAACCGAGAAGCCCGAGAATGAGGGCGTCGAAGGCGAGCGAGGCGATGATCGAGCTGTCCGGTGTCCCCAACTGGACGAGGTAAGCGATGAAGACTCGCCGCTCACCACTGGCGAGCAGCAGCGCGTTATACGCCAGGATGATCCCGACGACCAAGCTGATCGCGCTGAACAGCGCCGTCAGTTGCGCCTCGGGCTTCGCTGCATCTGACAGCAACTGGACTTCAGTGTCGACCGGACGCACGTTCAACATGCCTCCGAAACGCTGGTCGAGGGTTCGGCGTACTTGAGCTTCGCGTCCTTCGCTCGGCTCGATCAGAACCCTGGTGATCCGGTCCGGTAGCCGTGAGAGCGTCTGGGCGACCGGCAGCGATGTCGCCGCGATCGGGCTTTCGGCAAGCGGACCGAGCTGGCTGTCCGGCACGATCGCATCGAGCGCGAGGTGTTCTGTGCGCTCACCGATCCTGATTGCGACTACATCGCTGCGTTTGACGCCGAGGGCTTCGGCGGTCGGCTGGGTCAGCACGAGCAGGCCGCGTCGAGAGACTTCGGCATAGCGTTCAAAACGGGCGATCAACTGGCCGCCAAGGGTCTCTAGGCGTTCATCGGCGCCGACCAGTGTGACGGGCTCGCTGCCCTTGGGGCCTGCCACTATCACCTGTTGGGTCAGCACTGGAGCTGCGGCCTTGATCCCAGGTGTACTTTCGATCTGTTCGCCGATCGTCTCGCTGAAGCCTTCAGGCGATCTGGCAGCAACTTCGAGCGTGGCATGGCCAGCGACACCGTGGACGACCTGTTCAAAGGCGCCAGTGACGCTGCTGTTAGCGACCTGCACAGCGAACAGCAGCGCGACGCCCGCAGCCACACCAACGACCGCCATCAACTCACGCAACGGTTGCACACGCAGGTGCCGCCGGTAGAAACGAAACAGCGTGCCTAGACGGATCATCGTCCGATCTCAGCCGTCTCAGGATCGTAGGAGACGAGCTTGCCGTCCCGCATCGCAAGGACCCTGTCGGCGTAGCGGGCGACGCGTGCGTCGTGCGTGACGAGGATCATCGCGACATCGCGCTCGCGGGGGAGACTGCTCAAAAGGCCCAGTACGACGTCCCCGGTCTCGCTGTCCAGGTTGCCTGTGGGCTCGTCGGCGAGAATGAGCTTTGGTTCGCCGACGAGCGCTCGCGCGATCGATACGCGTTGCTGCTCGCCACCAGAGAGCTTCGCTGGCGGGCCCGCCCGAGCCAGCAGACCAACATCATCCAGGGCTGCGCGTGCGCGCTTGCTTGCCTTACGGTGATTGACGGTGCGTAGGAGTAGAGGCAGCATCACATTTTCTTCGGCATCCATACCGGGTACGAGGTTGAAGTTCTGGAAGATGAACCCGAGCTTTGTGCGACGGTACTCGAGCACCTCGGCCTTAGAGAGGGTGGCGAGGTCACGGTCTTCGAAGCGGACTTCGCCCGAATCGCAGCGCAACAGTCCGGCGGCCAACAGCAATAGTGTTGTCTTGCCGGAGCCGCTGGGGCCGAATAGCGCGACGAGCTCGCCCGCGTCGATCGTGAGGCTTATGTCGTCGACGGCTCGGATATCGCCAGCGCCGGTTGAGTAGTACTTCCGGGCGCTGCGAAGGTCAAGCATCGGCTGCTGAAGGACGCGATTCAGGCGTTGGCAGCTTGTATAGCTTGCCTCGCTCCTCGGGTGGTTCGGTGCCGATGAGCTTGCCGTCGCGCATGTAGATGATCGGATCGACACGCAGCAACTGGCCCGCGTTCGTGTCAGCGACAAGCACCGCCACCTTCGCTTGATGGGCGAGTGCGGCAAGCAGCTCCATGATCTGCTCTTGCTCGACGATCGAGAGTCCTGAGACTGCGCCGTCTACGAGCAGGAGCTGTGGTTCGGCTATGAGGGCGCGTGCGATCGCGACGCGTTGACGCTCGCCGTCTGAGAGTTCTTCTGGTGCGAGGTCGGCGCATTCATCGGCCTCACACGCCAACAGGAACTTGCGAGCGCGACGCTCAGCCACCTGCTTCTCGGCACCATCGATGAGCATTGGGAGTTCGACGTGCTCACAAACGCTGAGTCCTGGCACCCACGGTTGTCCGGCCCATATACATCCCACTTCGCGGCGTCGGTAGCGGCGATGTTGGGCCGTTGACATCTCGTCCAATCGTTCGTCCTTGTAGGTCACGATCCCGCTGTCGGGAGCTTCGAGTCCCGCCGCGACCTGCAACAGCGTGGTCTTACCCGCTCCGCTTGGGCCGAAGATACCCATGATTTGGCCACGCTCCAGCTCGAAGGAGATGTGATCCAGCGCGATCTTCGGTCCTCCGCGCCGCTGGTAGGACTTGCAGACCTGCTCGAAGCGAAGAATCACCATGACTGACCCGATCTCGAACTGATCGCAGGGACACGAGCTGCTGTCCTTCGAGGTCGGTCGGGCCTCATGGCTGACCTAACCTTTCGCGCTTTGCCCTTCGGCGCTGCGTCGCGGCCATCTCCTCGAATAGCTCGTCTCGGGCATCTTGTCGAGCCCGTGCCTTCTCCGTTCCTGACGGGTTGGCGATTGACGGCCAGACGGCGTTTGGTTGCGCGTGCAGCCATAGGAGCATCTCTCGCATCTCCCTGGCACGTTGCAGCTCTCCTTCCAGCAAGGAGATATCGAAGCTGAGGTTCAGGCGCAGAAGGACGTGATCGGCCCGGACAAGCGTCGGCTGGTGCGGGATCAGGCTGCGAACGTCTCTGAATTCGCTCAGACGCTTTGCATACCTCTCCTCATAAGCATCTATATGGCCAAGGACAGTCTTCAGGCGGTCAGGCGCAAGCGTGATCTTAAGCAGCTCTGGCCGGCGAGGCAGTTTGACGGTGACTAAGATCGCCTCTAGCCAGTCCTCGAACTCTCTTTCGCCGCTGGCGGTGATCGAGACCGACCGTCGGCGCGTCTGATCCTCTGAGCCGTTGGCTACGGGCGCAATCAGCTCTTCCTCCTCCATCTTCCTGATCGTGTTGTAGACCTGGCCGGAGCTGAGCGCCCAAGAGGGACCCAACCGCTCCTTCAGGCGATCTGCAAGCTGGTAAGGGTAGGAGGGTCCCTCAAGCAGAAGTCCCAACAGTGCGTGCTTTGTGGACATTCAACCTCCTCCGACCCTCTCCTAGACGGTACCCGTGACCGGGAGCATTCCGCAGACACAAACCCTACATTGAGCCCCCAATCTGCGCCAGTTCAAAACACGAATACCTTCGTTAAAGGGTGCTGACCAGATGCCCCGCCGAGCATAGTCTCGCCGCGACGATCGAGTTCGCGACCGGTCTAAAGCGCATAAACAAGCCAGTCTCGGGCGGTGAGCTACCAGCTGGACGGTCCCTACAAATGCTCGTAAGGCCTGACTCCAAATACCTTCCTTAAAGGTATTGGCAGAACGCCCAATCCCGTGCATCCTCTAGGGCATGGCAGCACAGGCACCCACAAGGCGGACCCGAAGAAGCGCTTCGACCGCAAGCTCAAGCAACACGTCCCAAGCCAGGATTCTGCGTCGGAGTCGGTGGACGAGGACATTCGATCAACGGCGAACTAGAAATGTTTCTTACTCGTCTACAGAGCCAACTCTTGCCGCAGACAGGGACCGGCCCACAGCTGAGCCAGAGCGCCACCAAGAAGTAGCGTTACAGAGCTTTCGGGCGTCCCGATTAGCGGCCGGATCGCTGTGACGACAGAGACTCTTGATCCACCGATGAGTACCGATGGCTCGCACGACGCACACTGGCCACGGTCGGATGAGGACATGTATATCGCGGTCACCACGGCGTGGTGTCGCATGTTCTTGCGAACAGAGCGTCGCAAGCACCCGCTGGGTCCATACTTGCTTGGCGAGAACTTCATCAGGTCGGTCGCGAGCGCGCCCCTCGATACACAACGCGTTGCGGCCGTCTGCGCCCGGGTGGCCAGCCTCCATACGCACGGTGACCGTGAGTCCTGGCCGGTAGACCTCTCGCCACTAGAAGCGCTCGATCCGGCTGCATGGTGGTGTGCGATCGAGGAGCCTGATGGGCTCGGCGTGCATCACGTCGAACTAGGCGGCGGCACTCTCGAATTCCTGTCTGTCGCGTACTTCGGTGATCGCCCAAACCTAAAGGGCTTCCAGTAGGCCAAACAAAGATGTGCGCGAGAGCCCCCGATATAGAGCCCAAGGATGATGAGTCCTGGAGCATCCCGAGCCTGCGAGAGCCTCGCTACTCACAGTCACTAGAGCGAGGCCTCGCCATCCTCGGTTGCTTTAAGCCCGAGCGGCCGGTTCTCGGGATCGCCGATATCGCCGACGACCTCGGCATGAGTCGCTCGACGACCCATCGCTACGCAATCACCCTGGTCGCCCTTGGCCTCCTTGAGCAGGGCGCCTCGCGCAAGTACAGGCTCGGTATGCGCGTGACAGACCTCGGCATGTCCGCCCTGAACTCGACCGGACTGCGTGAGCATTCGCGCCCCTACCTCGAAGAGTTGCGTCAGCGCACCTCCTACACAGTAAATCTGTCGGTGCTTGACGGTCCCGAGATTCTGTATGTCGATCGTGCGCGGAGCTTTCGTCGCGGACAGAACAGGATCGACTTCAACCTGCGCCCGGGCTCGCGCCTGCCCGCCTACTGCACCTCGATGGGCAAGGTCCTGCTTGCCAACCTGCCAGAGGCCGAGCGGCGCGAGTTGATCGGCGATATGATGCTCACGCGTCGCGGTCCCAACGCGATCACGAGCAAGAAGACGCTGCACGTCGAACTCCAGCATGTGCTCGATGAGGGAATGGCGGTGAACGACGAAGAGTACGCGCCAGGCTTGGTGTCGCTTGCTTGCCCCATCCGGTGTGAGAATCGGGAGGTGGTTGCCGCCCTAAACCTGTCGGCCCATACATCCATGATTTCGCTAGAGGAAATGGCTGACCAGCTCTCGCCGCACCTCCTCGCCACCGCCGACAACATCTCGGCGCGTCTCGGATTCCGACGCGACGATGAGAGGGCCCTATGAAGAACGGCACACCAGCAAAGCAGGGGTGCCGAGAATTATGTGAAGTGTACGCGGAAGTCGCGAGAGGCTCCGACCCATCCAGCTAATTCGCAAGACCGAGGTAGCCGGTCACTTGGGCGGGCCGCAGCGCTCAGGGCGAAGCTACCAAACTTGAAACGCTCCTCACGGAAGGATCTATGACCGCAGCTCGTGCGGCAAAAGCAGGAAGCCGATGCGGCGGGTGGCATCAGAGACAGGCTCGACGGCTGCACGTCTGTAGCAGGCGATCTTGGAGGTAGTCCGTGCTAGGGGGTAATGGTCTGAAAGGATCGCTTGAGGGCGAAAGGGCTGGTCTGAGCCGTCGGCTGAGAGCACGCCGACTCGAGATTGAGGCGGCGATTCTTGCTGGTGATCTCGCAGTGTTTGCCGACAGCCAAGCCGACGACGCCGAGTACGCAGCTGGACGGCGAGCGGCGGTGTCCGGATGCTTGGACTATAGCCTCGAGAGCATCGAGCGCGGAGAGGACTGGTTGGGGCCGATCCCACCGGCGGCCGCGGCGCAAACGCGTCTTGCCGCACGAGCTGGCGTGAGCCTGGACACTGTAATGCGCTGTCGCGCGGCTGGTGATCGAAGTCTGGTGGAACTCGTCATGGACGAGGCAGTTCATTGCTCAGGCGACGTCCTGCGCGGTGCATTGAGGGTGCATGGCGTACATGCCGACCGGCTCATGTCGTTGATAGCTGACGAGTACAAGAACGAGCTAGATCGAATCAAGCGCACGCCCGAACAACGGCGCTCAGAACTCGTGCGGAGCTTGCTTGCCAATGAGTCAACGTATCAAAATGGGCTGGGGTACGAGCTTGACGACGCATGGCACGTCGGCATAATCGCGACAGGCGCTGGGGCCGGGGCAGCCATCCAGAGCCTCCTGACGGCAGGCATTGGCCGTGAACTCTTGGGCGTACGCTGTAGCGAGCAGGACGTGTGGGGGTGGCTGGGTAGCTCCCGATTGGTGACGACCGCAGAGGTCGTGCGACTTACGTCGACGCTCTTGCCCGACGGAGTAGAGTTTGCGATCGGAGAGCCGGCACAGGGCGTCGATGGCTGGCGTCTCACGCACCGCCAAGCCCAGGCGGCGCGCCGAGTCGCGATACGGAGGCCCCAAAGGATCACACGATATGCCGACGTCGGACCCCAGGCAGAGTTGCTCCGAGACGAAGCAATGTCTAGCTCGCTTGTCCATATCTGGTTGTCGCCTCTCGATCAGGCAAAGGACCGGGGCGCTGCGCTACGCAAGACGCTGCGAGCTTACCTAGACGCTGGCTGCAACGCGAAGACGGCAGCGTTTGAGTTGGGGGTCGCTCGACACACTGTCGAACGACATATCAACGAGATCGAGGCCAGGCTCGGTCGTTTGCCACGTACCTGCGTAGCTGACCTCGACATAGCGTTGCGGCTTGAGGAACTCGGCGTAGGTCGTCGCGTCCCGTCTTCGGGCTGAAATAGATGGAGTAACTCCCGCTTGGGCCGAATCTTCGCCGTGATCCTCCGCGCGGCATGACATGGACCGCTAAACCCATAGGACGCGGGCGCTTCCGTCCTGGCTGTTCACGCAAAGCGCCCAATGATCGCGTCCTCGCTCTAGGTACGAAGGCGTAGGCCATAGTGCCACAGTCCAGCATGCGCAATGGGCCATATTGGCCTAGCGCTGACCAGGCGTCAGCAAATACAAATTATGAGCGCTCTCCGAGGATCTCTCGGGCAGTGTCTTCAACCTCACATAAGGAGGCTGGGGTGATGGCGAGCGGCTAACAGGAGGCGCGGATGCGATCTGGGAAATACGGCATGAGGCTATGGGCCAGGTACGGCGAAGCACGAATGACTCTTGTCGGCGCGGTTGCTGTGCTGATGGCGCTCATATTCGTTATGAGTGCTGCGAGCCTCGCTATCGCCGATGTGGACACAGTTGGCAGTCTCCGACAGATCCCTTCCACCTTGAAATCTCCTGGCGAAGTGCAACCCCTCTTCGAAAAAGCAAACGGCGACTACGAATGCTATTCGTACTCTGACGTGCAGAATGCGGCGGACTCGTACGTAATAGGCAACTGTGACGCGCCGTGGCAAATACAAGTCGTATCGTATTCCGGCCCGAATGGAGACGGATACCACTCTTATGGTGGTTTCATCACAGGTAATTTTTCAGGATGCGGATGGATCGAAACCCGTTTTGAACCGAAAAAACTCAACGGCAATAAAAATAGCGCATGTGGAGAAGGCTCAACCGGCGACTTTGAAGTACCCCAGTCCTCTTTCATGGAAAGACATAACAGCGCGGCGGGAGATGGCTGGCCGGTAGTCACCACACAAGCGTGCCCTGAGTACGCGAACTACAGACCGTGGAGCTCGAACAATGTAGAGCAGGAACTCATCCGTACTGCGCCCGCATACGCCTCTAGCAGTCCAGGGTCGAATTACCCAGCTTTGAAGTGGCGTTACATAACCAAGTACGAAAGCACGGATGGTACGCACCGGTATGTGATGGTACGTGACGATCGCTATAACGCGGGCGAAGGCAACTGGGTATTCGTTCCCCGCTCGTGCCTGCCAGCGACCCTGCCTGAAAACGAAAACGAACGATTGCCTCCTCCACCCACAGTGACCACTGATGGAGCATCGGAAATCGCATCGTCAAGTGCGAAGTTGAATGCAACGATAAATCCAAACGGGGTCGACACTCAATATTTCTTTGAGTATGGTACGACAGAGAGCTACGGCTCGTATACCTCCCTAGAGGATGCAGGTGCTGGCACAAGCCCCGTCCTAGTAAGTACCGCAATCGGTGGCTTGGCATCGAGTACAACCTACTATTTCCGCATTGTCGCCAGCAGTGCTACTGGCGAGGTTTTCGGCGGTCCTGTAGCATTTACCACCCAGCCGGTGCCGCCGTCAGCGACAACTGGCTCATGGAGCAATCTACAGCCGCACCAGGCCACCCTTAGCGGTACGGTCAACCCCAACGGAGCTGATACGCACTACTACTTCCAATACGGGCCGACGACATCATATGGGTCTTCCACTCCCGAAATGGACGCTGGCTCGGGTCGCACGGGCGAAGCGGAGAGCGCCACGATTACGAACCTCCCGTCGGGCACCGCTGTTTATTATCGCATTGTTGCGTCCAATGCAGCGGGCACGAGCTATGGCGAACCTCCGATGACGTTTATGACCCCGAATCCGAGTTTCACGGGCACTAGTCAGGCAGACCTCATCATGTGTAATAACAATGAATATGCGGTCGCTCCGTCCAACGGCAAAGAATTTGCCGGTGGGAGCGTGTGGTCGAAATGGGGTTGTAGCCCGCATTCGGTAGTGGGCGATTTTACAGGTAATGGTAAGGACGATATTGCTGTGCCTAATACGAGCAATAACACATGGAACGTATCGCTTTCCACGGGCACCGAATTCGGGGGACCCGGAACAGGCTCGTGGCTCACCGGATGGACAGCCGAACCCTCCTGGGCGGCCGCTGGCGATTTTACAGGTAACGGGATCGACGACCTCATCATGTGTAATAATAATGAATATGCGGTCGCTCCGTCCAACGGCAAAGAATTTGCCGGTGGGAGCGTGTGGCTCCACGCACCTTGTAAGGCGGGGGCAATTGTCGGAGACTTCAACGGGGACGGGAAGGACGATCTAGCCATTCCAAACGAAAGCAATAGCAGCTGGACTGTGGAGCTGTCCGATGGCACGAAATTCGGCGCAGCAGGATCGGGCACATGGCTTAGCGGATGGACAGCCAAACCGTACTGGATAGATGCCGGCGAAGGCGTGAACTCGCAATGGACGGGAGAAGTCGGAGGCTGGGCTACGACACCGACACCTGATGCGACGGGTGCGCCTAATAATCGGCTCACTAGTGTGTCGTGCGCCTCTTCGACGTTTTGTTTTGCGACAGCGTATGAGGTGTATAATGGCACGAGCTATGCCTACGGTGAGAGCTGGAACGGGTCCGAATGGAAAATCCAGAGCAGCGGGCTTGAACCTAACGCGGGTATCCAGTTCGCTGGAGTCTCGTGTACCTCTTCGACATCGTGCACCGCTGTCGGTGGCCTGACTGAAAGTAGCGGCAACGTAGTTACAGTCGCGTACAACTGGAACGGGAGTAAATGGACGCACCAGACAACTCCAAATGCCACTGGTGCGCCTAACAACCGTCTTACCAGCGTATCCTGTACGTCTTCGACGTTTTGTTTTGCGACAGCGTATGAGGTGTATAATGGCACGAGCTATGCCTACGGTGAGAGCTGGAACGGGTCCGAATGGAAAATCCAGAGCAGCGGGCTTGAACCTAACGCGGGTATCC
>DATHMQ010000053.1:0-10960 GCA_035486935.1 Solirubrobacteraceae bacterium | reverse complement strand
GAGCCCCGCACGATACCTCTGGGCGGCACGGAAGGCCCGGCTTGGGCTCTATGGTTGGCCCGATGTTCGACGGCCGCATCTACCGCGCGGCATTCGTGCCGTTCCTGTTCGTGCTTGCGATCGCGGGCTTCTCGCTGTCCGGACAGGCCTCTCCGCTCGCCTCCACGCTCGCGCCCGATGCGTTCAACGGTCCGCGTGCCTTCGCCGGGTTGCAAGCGCTCGTCAAGCGCTTTCCAGACCGCCAACCCGGCAGCGCAGGCGACAACGAACTGGCCGCCTACATCGCCGCGCAACTGCGCGGATTGGGCAGCCCCTCTGGAACGACCGGGTCCGGCCCGAGCACGCCGGCCTCTGGCGAATCCACCTCGGATACGGTCGCTGCCGCCGCGGCCGGCGGCTTCCAGGTCAGCACCCGCCAGATCCAAGC
This sequence comes from Solirubrobacteraceae bacterium, assembly GCA_035486935.1. GTDB lineage: Bacteria > Actinomycetota > Thermoleophilia > Solirubrobacterales > Solirubrobacteraceae > Palsa-744. The sequence continues at coordinate 10,533 of DATHMQ010000053.1, read as the reverse complement.
AGCAACGATCGAGGGCACGCGCACGCTGACAACGGTCATCGCCGAGCGCCCCGGCTCCACGGCTCTGAGCCCAATCGTGATCATGGCCCATCGCGATGCTCCCGAGTCGGCCTCGGCGGCGCAGCTCTCTGGCACCGCCGCCCTGCTCGAGTTGGCGCGCGTCTTCGCTGAGAGTGAGACGCGACGAACGATCGAGCTCGTCTCCACCAGCGGCGGCAGTGGCGGCTACGCGGGCGCGACCGACTTCGCCAAGCACAACAGTCAGTCGCCGGACGCCGCGATCGTGCTCGGCGATCTTGCCGGTAGCGTCGTGCACAAGCCGTTCGTGCTGCCGTTCTCGAGCAAGCCGCAGATCGCCCCCGAAGCCTTGCAGCGCACGCTCGACGGAGCGATCTCCCAAGATGTCGGCACCGACTCCGGCGCGCCGGGCCTGACCGGCCAACTGGCGCAGCTCGCGCTGCCGCTCACGACCGGCGAAGAGGCCCCGTTGAACTCCGCCACAACCCCGGCCGTGCTCGTCCAGGTGAGCGGCCAACGCGGACCCACCGCTTCAGAGAAGGTGAGCGCAAACCGCCTACAGAACTTTGGCAAGGCCGTGCTCAGCTCCATCTATGCGCTCGACGAAGCCCCGAACATCGCTCCGAGCTTCGCCGCCCGCGTATCGCTGGGCCACAAGCTGCTTCCCGGGTGGGCAGTCAGACTGCTCGCGCTCGCGCTGCTGCTGCCGCCATTGTTGGTCGGAGTCGACGCACTGGCGCGCCTGCGCCGCCGGCGCGAACCTGTGCGGCGTTGGGTGGTGTGGACGCTCAGCGGCGCACTCCCGTTCCTGGCAAGCGCGCTGTTTGCGGTCGTGCTCGGCGCGCTTGGCATCGTCGCGACTCCCGCTAGCCAGTTGTCTGCGGGCGCGCTCTCCGCGGACGGGTCGGTCGTCGAGGCGACACTTGCCACCGCGTTTGTGCTTGCGCTTGCGCTGTTGGCCTGGCCGGCGCTCGCACGACGCTTGGCGCTGCCTTTGCGTCCCAGTGCCGACGGAGCGGCGCTTGCGGTGCTGCTCGTGTTGCTCGTCGTCGCCTTGCTCACCTGGATCTTCAATCCGTTCGCCTGTCTGCTGTTGATACCTGCGCTGCACTTGTGGTTGGTGGCGCTCGGTCCAGGGCGCCGGTCGGAGCCCCAAGCTCGAGCGCTGGCCTACGGCGCAATCGCGCTCGGTGCGCTGCCGTTGTTGTTGCTGGCCCTCGCCTATGCGCGCGAGCTCGGCCTCGGCGTCGGCGGGCTCGCAGAGAGCACCGTACTGGCGCTTGCAGGCGGTCAACTCGGGCCGCTCGGCGTGCTGTTGTGGAGCGTCGCGCTCGGCTGCCTGTTCGCGGTCCTGCTGCTCGCCCCGGCTGCCGAGACAATCGCTGCCCCGGGCACAGGGGACTGGTCTGAGATCGCCACGCGCGGCCCGGCGTCCTACGCTGGCCCTGGGTCGTTGGGCGGCACCGAGTCCGCACTGCGACGCTGAAGCCATGACCCCACCGCCTGGCAAAGAGCCCACAGCAAGAGATTTGTCGCTGGCCCGGCCCGGCGAGTGCCACAGCGACGCGGTGAGGAGTGTCTTCCCCCGCGCTGGCACGACGGGCCTCGCCGCCGACTTCCCCCGCTCGCCGATATCCGCTCCACCCCACCGTCGCAGTCGGCTGGCCACGGTGCTCGCATCCCTACTGATCGCACTTGGCCTGCTGGTGCTTACCGACGCCGTCGTCACGCTCGTCTGGCAGGAGCCGATCTCAGCGCTGCTCGCCCAGCTCAAACAGGAAAGCCTCGGCGGCGATCTTCACGCGCTCGACCGCGCCGCCCCGTCGCAAGCGGCCAAGCTCGAGCTGACGCGCCTACACGAGCAGCGCCGGCGGATCGAGTACCTCGCCGGCGAGCTTCAGCTCCACGCCAAGGACGGCTCGGCCGTCGGGCGCATCGACATCCCCACGATCGGCGCCAGCTTCGTGGTGGTCAAGGGCACCGGCACCTCTGAACTCGAGAGCGGCCCTGGCATCTATTCTGAGACGGCTTTCCCGGGTGTACCGGGAACGACAGCGATCGCCGGTCACCGCACGACATGGCTGGCCCCCTTCCGCCACATCGACGCGCTGCGCCCCGGTCAGTCGATCGTGCTCGAGATGCCCTATGCCCGCTTCACCTACCGCGTGATCGGCTCGCGTGTGGTGCTGCCAACCGATGTCTCGGTGCTGGACCCTGTCGGCTACTCGCGGCTCGTGCTGTCGGCCTGCACGCCGCTGTTCAGCGCTTCGCACCGGCTGATCGTCTTTGCCCGTCTCAGCTCGACGCTGCCGCTCGGCGCAGCGCGCATCCCTTTCGACAGTGGGCGTGCCGGACGTGCGCTTGGCCCCGAACCGGCGCTACCAACGGTGCTCAAACCCCGTCAGCACTTGCTTGCGCCCCTCGTGTCGTAGCACCGCCCCGGGGTAGCCCTCGCTGACGTGCCCGATCCACGTGAGCTTCGTTCCCGCGCGCTCACAGGCCGCGCTCACGCGCTCAGCACGCTTGCGCGGCACGCACACGCACAGCTCGTAGTCTTCGCCGACAGTCGCCGCAGCCTGCCAGGCGGGGATGCCCAGCGCCGCGGCGGTGCGCTCGGTTTGCTCGTCGGTCGGCAACTTGTCGAGTTCGAGCTTGAGGACCACGCCACTGGCCTGCGCAAGGTGCTGGGCGTCGGTTGCCAGCCCGTCTGAGAGGTCGATCATCGCGTGCGTCCCGGCGGGCGCGATGGCCCGTCCCTCGCGCAGGCGCGGTATCGGCCGCTTGCCTTTGGTGCCGAGTGTGCCGGTGACGCCTACGAGGTCGCCGGGCCGTGCACCGTCGCGGCCGATCAGCTTCTGGTCGCGCTCGGCCCAGCCCACGATCGTCACGCTCGCAAACAGCATGGGAGCGCTGACGACATCGCCGCCGGCGATCGTGGTGCCCGTCAGCTCGGCGAGCTCCTCGGCCCCGAGCATCAGCTCGAGCGCCTGCGCCTCGCTGACGTGTGCGGGAATCCCCAGCGCAAAGTAGGCCTCGCCGGTCTGTGCCCCCATCGCCGCGATATCGGACAGCCCCCCGGCCAGCGCCTTCCAGCCGATGTCCTGAAAGCTCAGTTCGGGGTCGTCGAGGTTGAAGTGCGTACCCTCGACGACGGTATCCACAGTCGTCACACAAAGTTTCAGAGCTTTGACGACGGTCGCGTCGTCGCCGATACCGCGCACGAAGCGCCCGCTGCGCACTTTCACGGCGGCGATAATCGATTCGATCAGAGAGAGCTCAGCTATGCCTGTGGACGATTCGCGGGCGGACCAGGTGAGACGGGCTGACGAGACGGATCAGGTGGTGGCGGGTCTGGGGTGGAACGTACTGGAGGACGATTGGAGCGGATCGACGTGGGATGATGGATCAGCGGTGCCTGTAGACGATGCGGGCGCGATCGAGGTCGTAGGGAGAGAGCTCGCAGCGGACGCGGTCTCCCGGCAGGATGCGGATGCGAAAGCGTCGCATCTTGCCCGCTACGTGCCCGAGCACCACGTGATCGTTGTCGAGCTTGACGCGGAACATCGCATTCGGTAGCGCCTCGATCACCTCGCCCTCGAATTCGACCTTGTCTTCCTTTGCCACGAGTCTTTAGTCCTGTCCGGGTCTATCCAGCGTTCTATTCGCTGGCCCTGTGTTGGAGTTTGCACCGTCAAACTACCAGCGTCAGCGCGTCGGGGTCAGGCCAACGGGCGCGGGGTGGCTGCTTTGCAGGTCTCGCGGGGTCTGCGGCCAAGCGGATATCAGTGGACAGGCGGTTCGGCGCCGCCGGTCCCACCGGCAGGCGGCGCCGTTGCTTTGGGTGTCGGCGAGGGAGTCGGTTGTGTCGGTTCGCGCACCTGCGGAGTTGGCGCCGGTCGAGGGCTTTCGACGTGTTTGCTTTCGCCATTACCGGCGCCTGCGGGTGGTTCGGGAGTGGCTTCGTCGTGTTCGCTCGGAGTGCTTTTGCCTGTTTGGGTTTTGCTTTTGTGAGCGCTGTCTTTTTTCAGCGGGACGCCTTCGGGGGATTCGCTGGTCGAGACGCGACCGGTCGTCGCAAACTTGCCGAAGAAGGGCGCGTAGGAGATCGGTTCGGTGGGCGCCGGGAATTCCGTGCAAGGCTGCCCTTCGGTGACCGCGGCCATGTAGGTGTGCCAGATTTCCGCGGCCAGATAGCCACCTTGCTGGGCCTCGCCGTGGACGTCGGTCATCGGGATCGCTTTTTTGGGGTAGCCCATCCAAACCGAGGTCGAGTAGTTGGGCATGTACCCATCGAGCCAGGCGTCGGTGAATTCGCTCGTGGTGCCGGTCTTGGCGGCGGTGGGGCAGTCGATCGCCGAACGCCCCGCCGTGCCCTCGAGCACATTCTCGTGCAGGATCGTCGTCTCCTCCGAGGTCACCCCGTTTGAGAGCACCTTCACGCGGTGCGGCTTGCCCCAGCTGTCGTCGACGTGTCCGTTGGGAAACACGACCTTCGTGATCGCGATCGGCGTGTTGCGGTAGCCGCCGTCGGCGAGCGTCGCGTACACGTTGGCCATTTCCAGGGGACTGACGCCGTACTTCAAACCGCCAAGCGCCTCCGAGGGGATGCTTTCCAGGTGCTCTTTCACACCCATCTTGTAAGCCATCTGCGTGATCGTTTCCTCGCCGAGATCGGCTGCCAGCTGGGCGTAGACCGTGTTGTCCGAGGTGATCGTCGCCTGCACGAGGTTGATCGACTTGTTGAGGGAGGTGTTCTCGAAGGTTTTGACTTCGTATTCGGGATAGCCGGTCAGCCACCCCGGCTCCAGGGTATGCGAGAGGTAGTAGGTCGTGTTCGGGTCCACGCCGCGCGAAAGCGCGTCGGCGAGGTCGATCGCCTTGAACGTCGAACCGGCTTGGCGGCGACCCTGGGAGGCGAGGTTGTACTGCGACTGGTCGTAGCTCTCGGACTCGGCCATCGCCTCGATATCGCCATTGTGGGGATCGATCGTGACGATCGCCGAAGCAGGGTCGCCTTCCTCGTCGAGTATCTGTTTGATCGCTTCGCGCGCCTCGCTCTGCATCCTCAGGTCGATCGTCGTGTACACCTTCAGGCCGCCCTGCTCGACGGTGGTCAGACCGTAGTGTTTGATCAGCTGTTCGCGCACGTATTCGAAGAAGAAGTCTTCCTGGCGGCGTGAGTAGTAGTCGCCATGTTGCACTTCAAGAGGCGCCGCTTGGGCGGTAGCCGCCTGGGCGTGGGTTATGTAGTGCAGTTCTGCCATCTTGCCCAGCACCTCGTTGCGCCGCTGGCGCGCCGCTTGTGGGTAGAGGAACGGGTTGTACTCCGAGGGTGCCTGCGGCAGGCCGGCCAGCAGCGCCTGCTGTTGCAGGTCGAGCTGGTAGGGACTCTTGTCGAAGAAGATCCTTGCGGCGGCCTCCACCCCGAGCGCCGTTCGTCCTTCGACGGTGCCGTAGGTGACGCTGTTGAGGTAGTCGGTCAGGATCGATTGCTTGCTGTGGTGTTTGTTGTATTCGATCGCAAGCTTGGCCTCGTCCACCTTCTGTTTGAAGGTATGGGTATCGCTGCCTAGATACAGGTTGCGCATCAACTGCATCGTGATCGTCGAGGCCCCTTGCAGCGTTTCGCCGTGCAGCACGTCCTTGACGGCTGAGCGGAAGATGCCGGTCACGTCGACCCCGTTGTTCTTGTAGAAGCGTTGGTCCTCGATCGCCACGGTCGCCTCGCGCAGCAGGTGCGGCATCTGCGCAGTGGTGATCGGCGTGCGCAACACGTCGGACTGGATCGCCCCGAGACGGGTCCCGTTGGCGGCGTACACCTGGGAGGTGGCCCCGGCGAGCACGGGTTTCAGCGAGTCGAGGCCGGGCGCCGACTGGGCCACCGAGAGGACATATCCGACCGCGGCGATCGCGCCGATCAGGATCGCGCCGACCACACCTGTGAGGCCGATGAACACGAAGCGCGACGGCCCGGAGCGGTTGCGCCGCCTGCGGCGCTGTCTTGCTTGTCTTGACATCTCTGGTGCGGGATGGGTGGCGGCAGGGTGGGCGGGCCTTCATTTGACTGTACCGTCTCGCGGTGTGATCTCCTGCATGTAGCGTGGGCGATGACAGCCCTGACGCCACCCTTCAGATGAGCTTCGAGACCGCCGAGCCCGCCATTGCAGAGCACCCAAGCGAGCACGCCTTTCAGGGCGGCGCTGCGCCGCGCGCGGGTGCCGGGAAGGTGGCCGAGCCGGTGGTCGGACTGGGTGTGCAATGGGACGAAAACTCGCGATGCCCCCCGCGCGCGCGGGAGGCATCGGCCTTTGTGACAGTCCCCGAGACCCGCCAACGCGGGCTGTTGGCCACGGTGCTTACCCGCCTCGGCGCTGCGCGGACAGCCGCCCTACGCGACGTTTGGTTTGCCTGCCTGAGCTCGCGCCTACTTGTCTGGATCGCCGGCTCTGGGGTGGTCGCTGTGCTCGGCTTCGGACCGGTGCGCCACGCCTTCGACCCGCCAGGCGTCACGCGCGGCTTTGGCTGGCTGGGCGACGTGCTCGCGGCGCCAGTCGCCCGTTGGGATGCGGCCTGGTATCTGGTGATCGCGCACTACGGTTACAAACCGGAGTTCGGTGGGTTCACAGCACCGCGCGATGCTTTCTTCCCGCTCTACCCGCTCGGGCTACGCGCTCTCTCGGATGTCGGCTTTGCGCCCGTGGTCGCCGGCGTGGGCCTGTCTGTTGGGGCCTTCATGGTCGCCCTCTACGGGCTGCACCGCCTGACGGCGCTCGAAGTCGCCAGGTTGCGCCGCGGCTCGAGTGCATGGGGGATTGGCGCTCCCGGCAAAACTGGCGATGCCCCCCCCGCGCGCGGGGGGGCATTGGGTTTCTTGGGTCTCGCTGGTCGTGGCCCCGGCAGCGAGCGCCTGGCCAAGCTCGACAGCCGCGAGGTCGCCCGCCTTGCCGTGCTGCTGACGGCGTTCGCGCCGATGGCGTTCTACTTCTCGGCGATCTACAGCGAGTCGCTTTACCTCGCCCTTTCGGTTGGTCTATTCCTGTGCGCGCGGCGCGGGCGTTGGGGCACCGCGGCGCTGCTCGGTGCGCTGGCCTCGGCTACGCGCAGCACGGGTGTGGTGCTGCTCCTGCCTTTGCTTTTGCTCTACCTGTACGGCCCACGCGAGGACCGTGAGCCCGAACGGATTGCAACGCGGCGCTCGGACTCTTTGCCGGCAGGCCACTCGCTTGCCGGTCGCGTCCGCTCGATGCTCGCTGGGTTCATCGACGCGCTGCGCCCTCGTTACCGACTGCGGCGCGACGCGCTCTGGCTTGCTTTGGTACCGCTCGGACTTGTCCTGTACATGGTCCATCTGGCGCTTGCCGGAGGCGATCCGCTGGCTCCATTTCACGCCGAGGCCGTCTGGAAGCGGCATTTTGCCGGACCCTATGGCGGCATCTGGGACGGCACCAAGGCCGGCATTGCCGGCTTGCGCCAGTTGCTGTCCTTCCAGCGCGGGCACAACTACTACCCCGCGGCGGGCGGCAGCCCCTTCATCGACGCCGGCCACAACGTGCTGCTCTTCGCCTTCCTGCTTTTGGCGATACCTATGCTTGTAGGGGTTCTGCGCCTATTGCCGCTTGCCTATGGGGCGTATGTGCTGGCGGCGCTTGCGCTGCCCATGTCCTACCCCGTCGCGCCGCAACCCTTGATGTCGCTGCCCCGCTTTTTGTTGGTGTTGTTCCCGTTGAACATGTGGCTGGCCGTGACGCTGGTCTCGCGCCCGCGTGTCCTCACGCGCGCTGTCCTGGTTCTCTCTGGCCTGGCTATGGCGTTCTTCGTCGCGGAGTTCTCGACCTGGCACTGGGTGGCGTGACGGGTATGGATGAGGAGTTGTTCGACCCGTCCACGGAACGCGCGCAGTCGGGGCGTGGCCCCTTCTTGCCAGAACCAGGACTGGCGCCTGCCCCGCCTGTGGGAGAGCCCGACAGGCAGCCGCCGGCCGGCGGTGCGTCGCGTCTCGGGCCCGCGCCGAACGACTGGCCCGTTTGGAGTGGCTTCGTAGTGTTGTTCGCGGCGCTTGTGATCGCCGCGGTGGGTGGGTTGATCGTGGACATACCCGCGATTTTGCTGGGTGTGAAAATCTCCTCTGAGCACACGCCGCCCGGGATCGAGTTCGCCGACACCGTGGTGCAGGATGTCGCGTTCGTGTTGACCGCCGTCATGTTCGCGCAGCTCGGAGGACGCAAGGTGCGTTCTTGGCAGTTCGGCTATCGCTCGACCGCGGCGCTGCGCGCTGCCCGGCTCACTGTTTTCACGATTGTCGTCTTCCTGGTTTTCAGCGTCGTCTGGGAGGCGGCGCTGAACGTGACCGAAAAGGACACGAAGCTGCTGGAAGCGCTCGGCACCAACGAAACCACTGTGTTGTTGGTGTTGAGCGCCATGCTCACCACGGTCATCGCGCCGATCTGCGAGGAGACCCTGTTTCGCGGATATATCTTCGGTGCGCTCTCCAAATGGAGAGGCTGGCTGCCGGCGGCCGTCATAACCGGGGTTCTCTTTGGCGGGGTGCACTTCGGCTCGGCGCCCGTGGAGGATCTTGTGCCGCTTGGCGTGCTCGGCTTTGCCCTGTGCCTGTTGTACCGGCGTACCGGTTCGTTGTATCCGTGCATCGCTCTGCATTCCCTGAACAACTCGTTCGCGTTTGGCGAGCTGGAGCACTGGGGTTGGTGGATTCCCCTGTTGATGGTTGGCTCGCTGGCGGCGATCTGGGCGATTGTCATGATCTTCCGGCGGATCGGTGTCATCTCTGGCGATCCCCACGAGGCTGCCGTCGTGCCGAGTGCGTACGATCAGCGGCGATGAGGTTTCGCCAGACTCGATCGCTGGGCGCACTTAGTGTTGCCGTTCTATGCGCAGCCTGTCTGTCGCTGTCTATCCCCGGCTTGGCCGCCGCCGCGAGCAAAGGACACACGCGCTCTCAGCACTTGCCCCCGCCTGTTCCGCACACGTTGGCCTACCGCGTGATCCACATGCGCGGCAGCTTGCGTCTCGGTGCTCATGGGGCCGCCGTGCGAATGCTCCAGCGCCAACTTGCCCTCCGACGCTATGAGGTGCCGATCAACGGGGTCTTCGACGAAGCCACCGGCCGGGCGGTGCTGGCATTCCGCAAGGTAGTCGGCCTGCAGCGCGTCGAAATTGCCAATGCCGCCATCTTCCGGCTTCTGCGCGACGGAGCCGGTTATTACAGCGTCCGCTATCGGCGCGACGGCAACCACGTCGAGGCCAACCTGACCAAGCAGGTGCTCGTCGAGGTGCAGCACGGGCACGTACGGCGCATCTACACGATGAGCTCCGGCAAGCCCTCGACGCCCACCGTGCTCGGGCACTTCCAGGTGTATATGAAGACTCCGGGAACCAACTCCGAGGGAATGGTCGACTCCAACTACTTCATCCGCGGCTACGCGATCCACGGATACGCCGAAGTGCCGGTGTATGCCGCCAGCCATGGTTGCCTGCGCATCCCGATTCCAAATGCCCCCGAAGTGTACGGGTGGGTTCAGGTCGGCTATTGGGTGGATGTCTACACGGAAGGCGGCGTGTTCTAGCCCCGAGACGTATGGACGCTGCGCATACCGGCGTCCTCACTCGCTTATGTGCTGAGCACACCGCGCTCGCTGCGTCCTTGGTCTGCTTGGTCCATACATCTCGGGGCAGCCGGTTTAGAGTCGTCCTGGCAGCAGGCGTGCCAGGAAGCTGAGGGCGAAGCCGTAGACGAATAGCACCAGCAGTGTGTCGACGATCTGGATCGTCCATTGGCTGTGCGAGCCGGAGGTTATGCCCGAGAAGGGGGAGGCGAGCGTCGAGAAGGCTTTGTCCACTGCTTCGTGCAGACCGCTCTTATGTCCGGTTTTTGGTTCGGTCGTTGATCCGCCGCTGGAGCCTTCCGCTGCATTCACCTCTGCCTGCTGGTGGGTGGACCCGTTGCCGACTTGTTCGACGGCGAACGTGACGAACGACGCGAGCGCGATCAGGCAGATTACGATCGAGATCAGCCTCAGCAGTCTGGCGAGCAATGGCAGCAGCACAGCCGCAGGTTAGCCTCAGTCCTGGACGCGCTTTGCGCAGTGGACGGATGTCATAGCGCAAGACCGTCTAGATTTGCCGGCAGTGTCCGGTCTTCAACCAGCCGCAGGCGGGCTCGACAGCATCCGCACCGAGCTGATCGCGCAACTGCGAGCGCATGCGCTCGTGGTCGGCGAGGTCACGCTCACGAGTGGGGCAGTTGCCTCCTACTACGTGGACGCCAAGCGCGCGATCCTGCGACCTGAGGGCTTCCAAGCGCTTTCTGTTTTGCTGGCCGCACGCGCCGAGGAATGGCGGGCCACGGCCGTCGGCGGCATGACGATGGGCGCCGATGCGGTCGCTTGTGCGGCGCTTGCCGGCGGGGCGCAAGCCAAGGCTTTTTTCGTGCGCAAGGACGCCAAGGCACACGGCCTGCAGCGCCGCATCGAGGGCCCCTTGCTGTCCCCCGAGGAT
>DATHMQ010000052.1:0-6452 GCA_035486935.1 Solirubrobacteraceae bacterium | reverse complement strand
CCGAGCTTCGAGCTCTCGGTGGCGATTCGCAGATCGCACCACAGCGCCAGCTCCAGCCCCCCGGCGAGAGCGAAGCCGGCGATCGCGGCGATCGTCGGCTTGGAGGGAGTCAGCCGCGTGAACCCCATCGGTCCGTCAGGTGACAACAACCGCCCACCAAGTGTCTCGATTGCCTTGAGGTCGGCCCCAGCGCAAAAGGCTACTCCGCCGGTACCGGTGAGCACCATCGCGCGCGCGTCCTCTTCGCCCTCGAAGCGCATGAGCGCCGAGTGCAGAGCCTCGGCGGTGTCTCCGTCGACGGCGTTGCGGCGCTCGGGCCGGTCGATGCTGACCACGGCGGCCGCGCCGTGGCGTTCGTATAGGACTGGCTTGGAGGCGGACTGGGACTGGAGGCCAGAGGCCAGAGGCTGCGAGCCGGACGTCGGGTCAGGCTCGCTCGTCATCGCCAAGTCAGTCGGGCCGTTTACCAACCGCCGCGCCAGCGGGCGTCGTCGATGCGCGCGGTGTGTGCAGCTTTGCGAGCTTGTTTGCGCTTGTCCAGACGCCACTGCAAGAGGCTCATGAGGAGCACGAAGGTCGGGAAGAAGATGATCAGGATGAAGCCGGCTTTGGTGATCACCTTGTCGTTGGTGGCTCCGTAGAAGCCACGCCCGTCGTTGTCGGCGAGCGCCGCGGGAGCGAGCACGAGCAGCAGAGTGGTGGAGGCGCAGAGGCTGGCGAGCAGGCGACGCATGTTGTCGAGAATCTTATAGGAAGGAGCGGGCCCTACCATCCTCGACGTGGCTCTCCTGATTGCCTCAGACCTACGCAAGGACATGGCCGGCAAGCCGCTGCTCGGCGGTGTGTCGTTCAAGCTCGAGCGCCGCGAACGGCTCACGATCGCCGGACGCAATGGCGCCGGCAAGACAACGCTGCTACGGATGATCGCCGGCGAGGAGCGGATCGATAGGGGCGAGCTGAGCGTCGCCAAGGGCGTACGCATTGCCCTGCACGACCAGCGCCCACCCAGGGAGCGCACGATGTCGCTGCGCGACTATGTGCTCTCCGGTTGTGTGCAAGAGCTGGAGGTAGAGCGCGAGCTGGCCAAGCTCGAGCGCGAGATGACCGAGGGCGCAAGCGACGATTCGTTGCTCGCCCGCTACGCTCGCGCCCAAGCACGTCTGGAGTCATACGGCGGCTACCTATGGCGCGATCGTGCCACCGTCATAACGCACGGCCTCGGTTTCTCGGATGCCGACCTCGATCGTGGCCTGGACACCTTCTCCGGCGGTCAGCTCACGCGCGCCTCGCTGGCGCGCGCACTGGCTACGAGCGCCGACGTGCTGCTGCTCGACGAGCCCACCAACCATCTCGACATCGAGTCGCTGGAGTGGCTGGAGCAGACGCTTGTGGACCTCGATGCAGCTGTCATGCTCGTGGCCCACGATCGCTGGTTCCTGGAGGCTGTTGGTACCGCGGTACTGGAGCTCTACGGCACTCCGCCCACGCGATCGCGCTTCTTCGCCGGAACGTGGCACAGTTGGCGGCGCGAGCAGGCCGTGCGGGAGATAGCGCTGGGCAAGGCGATCGACAAGCAGCAGGCCGAGATCGCGCGCATGGAGCGCTTCGTCGAGCGCTTCCGCGCCAAGGCAACCAAGGCGCGTCAGGCCCAGTCGCGCGTCAAGCAGTTGGCCAAGATCGAGCGTATCGAGCGCGACTCACGCGATGCCGCAACGCTCGAGTTCTCCTTCAAGGCGCCAGAGCGCAGCGGCCGCGTGATCTTCGAGCTGAAGGACGGTCGCGTCGAGATCGAGGGCGCCGGGGACGGGGGCGGCCCTCTGGTTCTGCTTGACGACGCCGAGCTGTGGCTGGAGCGCGGCGAGCACGTCTCCTTGGTGGGAGCGAACGGCGCCGGCAAGACAACCTTGATCGAGACGCTGGCAGGACGCCGCCCGCTGGGCGCGGGCAAGCTCTCCACTGGACACAACGTCACCGTCGGTTACCTCTCCCAGCATGCCGAGGAGTTGGGCGCCGGCGGTGCGCCGGGGCAGAGCGTGGTGGAGGCCGCTCAGCGCGCTACGGGCCTGCCCCCAAACAAGGCGCGCGCGCTCGTGGGCAGGTTCCTGTTCTCCGGCGAGGATGCCGAGAAGCCGCTGGAAGGCCTGTCCGGCGGCGAGCGCCGGCGGCTGTCGCTGGCGATCCTGATGAACGGCACGCCGCGCCCGCCGAACGTGCTGATTCTCGACGAGCCCACCAACCATCTCGACCTTGAGAGCCGCGAGGCTCTGGAGGACGCCCTGCGCAGCTTTGACGGCGCGTTGCTGCTGGTCTCCCACGACCGCGCGCTGCTCGACGCGGTAGGCACACGCACGGTGGCGATCGAAGACGGTTCGCTGCGCAGCTTCCTCGGTGGCTGGCCGGAGTACGTCCGGGTCCGCGAGGAACGGCTTGCATCGGGTGGCGAAGCCCCTAAGCCGCAAGTCGCCAAGCCGAAGTCTGAGAAAACCAAGTCTGAGAAACCCGGTTCCAAGGCGCAGGCCTTGCAGGCCAAGTCGGCTGGGCCGTCCAAGAATCGTATGCGCGAACAGGATCGGGCAGAGCTGGTTATCGAAGAGGCAGAGGCGGCGTTGCAAGCGCTTGAGGACGAGTTGGCCGATCCCGCGGCCTGGGCGACAAAGTACGACGCCGCCAAGTCAGAAGCGCGCCACACCGCCGCCAAGCGCGCGGTCGAAGCGGCCTACGAGCGCCTCGGTGCGCTGATCAGCTGAATCGCATTTTCCTAAAGAAGCGAATAAGAAAGGTGATCCGGGGTAGCCACGTCGGGTTGGCGGTGAGGCCGCTCGATCCTCCAGAGCTCACACCGTCATTAAAAACAGGCGCCGGGGCTCTCTGACCTGAATGACGAGTACCCCGGCGCCTGCCAACCAACCCTCGTTTCGATCGGGTTAGGACCGAATGGGCCTACGCAGTATAGCGTAAAACCGCTCGTATGGTGAAAACGTTGGATGACTTCTTGCAAGATCATTCCGGAGATTGCGGCTTTACATCTTCACGCTTGCGGCTGCCCGCGACCGCGGACAGCCCAACTAAACTGATTGACCTCATGGACAGGATGTCGTCATGGATCGGATGAGGACCGCGCGCAACATCGCGATCGTCGTTCTGATCGCGGCCGCGGTCGAGTTCCTGCCGGGTGGAGGGCGCGCGGCAGATGCGTTTGCCGCGGCGCTATGGGTGGTGTTCGCCGCCGGCTTCGCTTTTCTCGGCTATCGGCTCTACCGCGAACGTGGCATCGATCTGCACAGTCTCGGCGATCGCCGCCGGGCCCTGCTCTACGGCGCAGTGGCTGTCGGCTATGCCACGATCGCCGCGCAATCGCGCATGTGGCAGACGTCCTTCGGCGAGTTCGCGTGGTTCGCGCTGATCGGTATAGCCGCCTACACGCTGCTGGCCATCTACCGCTATTCACGCACCTATTGAACAACCCCAACCCACGAAGCAAAAGTGTTCCTGGACAGGGCGCCGCAGAGCAACGACGCGCCAGTCTGGCCGAGCAGCGCCGCGTGTTGCCGGACAGGCCTGGCGTCTACCTGTTTCGCGACGCAAAGGGCCGCGTCATCTACGTCGGCAAGGCCAAGTCGATCCGCCAGCGCGTGGCCTCACACTTCTCCAAGGCTCAGGTTCCTTCGAGCCCGGGCCACGCGGAGATGGTGGCGAGCGTCGAGGCAATCGAGTGCGTTGTCGTCTCCAGCGAGGCCGAGGCGCTGCTGGCCGAGCAGAGCTTCATCAAGCAGTACCGCCCGCGCTTCAACATCCGTTTGCGCGACGACAAGTCCTACCCTTTCATCGCAATCTCGCTCGATGAGCAGTACCCAAGGGTTTACTTCACACGCGAGCGTCACCGCTCGGGCCGCGCTTACTTCGGGCCCTACTCGAGCGCCAAGCGTGTGCGCTCGACGCTCGAGGTGCTCGCCAAGGTGTTCATGTACCGCTCCTGCACAGGCCCCGAGCCGGGCCGCCGCAGCGGCAGTCCATGCCTCGATTACTACATCAAGCGCTGTGAAGCCCCCTGTGTCGGCTATGTCACCGAGGAGGACTATCGGCGCAGCATCGACGGCGTGATCGACTTCCTCTCCGGGCGCTTCAGCACGATCGAGCGCGACCTCGAGCAGCGCATGCGCTCGGCCTCCGCCGCCCAGGACTACGAGCAGGCCACGCTCGAGCGCAACCGTTTGCGCGCCGTGCGCTCGCTGATGGAGCGCCAACGCGTCGCCAAGAGTTCGATCGGCACGTTCGACGCAGTTGCCGTCGCCACCGATGGCCGCGACGCAAACGCCCAGGTTTTCCAGGTGCGTGACGGCATCCTCTCCGACCGTCATTCCTTCTACCTGTCAAACGAGACCGAGCGCGAACTGGGGGAGGTGGCGGAGGAGTTCCTGCTGCAGTACTACGGCGGCCCCACCACGATCCCATCCCTGCTCGTCGTCCAGCAGGAGCTTGCCGAGCGGCCGGTGCTGGTCGAGGCGCTTTCGCGGCGACGCGGTGGCCCGGTCGAGCTGCGTCCATCCGAGCGAGGCGACAAGCACCGCATCCTGGAGCTCGCCGAGCGCAACGCCATGCTGGCACTCGACCAGGAGCGCTTGCGCGACGAGCGCCGTCACCAGCACCGCGCCCAGGCGCTCGAACGCTTGCAGTCCGCGCTCTCACTCGATGCGATCCCGGTGCGCATCGAGTGCTTTGACATCTCCAATCTGGGCGGCACTCACACAGTCGCCTCGATGGTCGTGTTCGAGGGAGGAGCACCGAAGAAATCCGACTACCGGCGCTTCAAGATCCGTACGATTGAAGATCCCGCCCGCCCTGACGACTATGCGTCGATGGCGGAGGTGCTCTCCAGGCGTTTCAGCCGGTGGGAGCAGCAGGCCGACTTCTCCCCGCACGACCCGGCCCACGACGCCAGCTTCGCAGCGCTCCCAAACGTGGTCGTAATCGATGGCGGCAAGGGTCAATTGGCAGCAGGCTTGGCTCCGCTGACAGGCTTTCGCGAGCGCGGTGTCGCCGTCATCTCGCTCGCCAAGCGCATCGAGGAGGTGTTCATGCCCGGTCGCTCCGAGCCGCTGCTACTCGATCACTCGAGCCCCGAGCTGCAGTTGCTGCAGCGCATCCGCGACGAGGCCCATCGCTTCGCGATCACCCACCATCGCAGCAGACGCGACAGCGCGATGAAGGGCTCGCTGCTCGACGGGCTGCCGGGCATCGGCCCAGCACGCAAGCGTGCGTTGATCACCCACTTCGGCTCGCCCGAGGCGATCTTGGCTGCCTCGCGCGAGGAGCTGCAGGGAGTGCCGGGTCTGCCGGCCAAGACCGCCCGAGATATCCACGCATTGCTGCATCGAGCAGGCTAAGTCCTCTCAACCGGCCCTTTCCCCCGGCGCAATCTGCACAATAGACTCGAGATGGCCGCCACCAGGCCCGTGCCTCCCCGTCCCGCGAGCGGACCGACCGTCGTGTCGCGTCTGCGGGACCTCGTCATCATCACGGGCTTCTCCGGCGCCGGTAAGTCCACGGCGATGAACGTGTTCGAGGACGCGGGCTACTTCTGCGTGGACAATCTGCCGCCGGAGATGATCCGCTCGCTCGTCGAGTTGTTCGTGCACGAGGGCTCCAAGGTCGAGCGCGCGGCGGTTGTCTCCGACGTACGCGGCGGCGTCTACTTCGAGGCGTTGACGGCGGTCGTCGACGATCTGCAGGCGCTCGGCATCACCTATCACGTGCTCTTCCTGGAGGCTGCTGAGCAAACGCTCTCGACGCGCTACAAGGAGACTCGCCGCCGCCATCCGCTCGCGCCCGAGGGTAGCGTCGCCGCCGGCGTGGCCTCCGAGCATGCGCTACTCGAGCCGCTGCGCTCGCGCGCGGACCTCGTGATCGACACGACGGGTATGTCCGCGGCGATGCTGCGCAGCCGCATCGCCGACGAGCTGTTGCCGCGCCAGAACGCCGGTCGGCTGGCGCTCACGTTCATGAGCTTCGGCTTCAAGCACGGCCCTCCGCGCGAGGAGGATCTCGCCTTCGACGTGCGCTTCCTGCCCAACCCGCACTACGAGAGCGAGCTGCGCGAGCTCACCGGTCACCACGAGCGGGTCGTGCAGTACATCGCCCGCGACGGGCGCCTCGACGAGTTCTACCTGCGCCTGCATGCTCTGCTCGACTTCCTGCTACCCGAGTACGTGGCCGAGGGCAAGGCGCATCTGGTGATCGCGATCGGCTGCACCGGCGGTCGTCATCGCTCGGTGGCCATCGCCGAGCATCTTGCGGTCCGCTACCGCGATCGCGAGGAGCTCACCGTCGCGGTCGCCCACCGTGACATCGACAAGCGCTCGCGTCACTCCTAGAGGTGTCACAAAACCCGCAGTGCTCCCGCGTCCGGGGGTGCCGCGGGGGTGTGAGACACCCTCCTAGGCGTCGGAAGCGTC
>DATHMQ010000051.1:0-12874 GCA_035486935.1 Solirubrobacteraceae bacterium | reverse complement strand
CAGGGCTCATTTGACCTTGGCCAGCAGCGTGTGCAGCGCGACTTCGAGGCCGTGTTCCGTGTCCACACCGCTCGGCACCTTAACTTCTGGGGTGATACCCGCGCCCTCTTTGACGCCTCCTCCCCCCAGATTGCGACCGTTGGGGGTGAAGTACTCACCCACCGTGATCTTGATTGCGCCGCCGCCGGAGAGTGGCTCGAGCTCTTGGAAGACGCCCTTGCCGTAAGTGTGAGTGCCGACCACGGTGGCGCGACGATGGTCTTGCAGAGCCGCAGTGACGATCTCTGAGGCCGAGGCGGTGTCGCGGTCGACGAGCATGACCATCGGAACCGAGCTCTGGATGGCGCCACCCGTGGCCGTGAGCACGGTCGTCGGTTGAGAGCGTCCGCGCGTGGTCACTATCACTCCCGATGGGATGAAGATCGAGGCGATCAGGCGCGCTTCGCTGACGAGACCGCCACCGTCGGCGCGCAGGTCGAGCACGAGCCCGCGCGCGCCTTCCTTGAGGAGCTTGTCAACTGCCGAGCGCACTTCGGCCGCCGAGCCTTCGCTGAACGTCGCGAGGTAGACCCAGCCGAGCTTGACCCCGTGAACGGTGCGCATCATCGAGGCGACGACTGGCTCGGAGATGATCGCCCGCGTGACCGTGAGCTTGTGTGCTGCTCCGTGCACGGGCTTGACGGTGAGCTCCACATTGGTGCCCGGCGGGCCCTTGATCAGCGCGGTCGCGGTGTCGGCAGGGACACCGTGCAGCGGGCGCGAGCCGACGGCGACGATCGTTTCCCCCGTCTTCAAGCCCGCCCGTTGGGCCGGCGAGGAGTTGAACACGTGTACGACTTCGAGACCCGCTGTCTTTGGGTCAACCGAGACGCCGATCCCGGCGAAGCTGGCCGGCTGATCGAAACTCGTGAATTCCTTTGGGCTGAGGTACTCGGAGTACGGGTCATGAAGGCTCGAGATCAATCCCGCAACCGAGGAGTTCGCCAGGGCGCTCTTTGAGACAGGTCGGTAGTAGTCGTGGGAGACGCGTTCGATCGCTTCGTCGACGACCTGCGTGTCGTTGTTGGCGACGAATGCTTTGCGCGCGAAGCTCGGGAGATTGCTTGGGTGGCCGCCCAACCAGATGCCGAGGAGGAGCAGCAGCACCACCGGCAACAGCACCGCGAGAGCGGCAAACAAGATCTGTCGTACACGAGAGCTCACATCCCCACCCTACCTACGCACTCTTAAAGGTTTCTGAGACGCTCGACCCCGCGTCCAAGCACTGGGTCAAACCCGCAGGAATCGCCGCAGCGACAAACCTGAGCCGGCGGCCGAGACAGCGATGGCGCAGCCCATCAGCACCACGATCAGCAAGCGAAAGTCGATCATGTCTGGCTGAGAGATCAGCTTCACTGTGCCGGCCAGCGGATCGATCAGCGTGACCTTGGCGACCGCCAGCAAGCCGATCGCGCATACGCCTCCCAGGGCGCCCAGGAACAGGCCCTCGATCACGAACGGCCAGCGAATGAACCAGTCTGTTGCGCCGACCAACTTCATCACCTCGACCTCGCGCCGGCGCGAGAACAGCGACAGGCGGATCGTGTTGGAGACGAGCAGAATCGAGGAGAAGACGAGCAATGCCGCGAGCAGGGCCATCGTGATCTTGACGATGCGGGTCGCAGAGAGAATCTTGTCGGTCTGGGCTTGGCGATCTTGGACGTCGGCGATCGCAGAGTCGGTCACCAAGCGCTTGGCCGCCGGGCTCGACTGGTTCAGCTCGGCTTGGATCGCGTCGGCTCTTGCCGGATCGGTGGGGGTGATCCTTAGGATTTCCGGGAGCGGGTTGTAGCCGATCAACTGGAAGGCCTGCGGGTCGATCTTGCGCTCCTGTTCGTAGCCCGCTTGCTTGGAGAGCACTTCGACGTGGCCGACGTATGGCGCGTGTTCGACCTCGTGGCGCACGCGGGCGACTTCGGCGGCGGTAGCCGTCGTGTTGAGGTCCACATCGACGACGACACGCCCGCGGATCGAGTTGGCTGCTCCGTTCGTTGCCTGGACGACCGGGATGAAGACGCCCAGCACGAGCGTCGTCACCAAGACACACGACAAAGCGGCAAACGAGGGGGCGGGGTTGCGCCGCATCGAGCGTACCGCCTCCTTCAAGAAGAAGCCAATTCTCACGATCGCCCCGATGGAGCCGTGGACCGAGCAGTCCAAAACGATTGATGCCCACCCACCCCGCGTGGCGTGCTACGCACGCGAGCGACCGAGGACGCAGGAATGCGAAGCGTCCACGGCTTCATCGGCGCGTGCCGCCCCTCGGGCGAGGGACCTCCTCGGCAGCCGTTTCCCGCTTCAACCTCTCCGCCAAGTCGCCCGTCGTCTCGTCCTGCGCGTACAGGCCCGTGGCCTCGTCGCGGACGATGCGCCCGCGGCGCAGCTCGATCACGCGGCGGCGCATCTTGTCGACCAGCTCGTTGTCGTGGGTTGCCACGATCACAGTCGTGCCAGCTCGGTTGATGCGGTAGAGCAGCTGCATGATGCCGATCGAGGTGTCGGGGTCGAGGTTGCCCGTGGGCTCGTCGGCCAGCAACAAGGGCGGGTGCGAGGCGAAGGCGCGCGCTACCGCCACTCGCTGCTGCTCGCCGCCGGAGAGCTGATGTGGGTAGTTGTGCAGCTTGGTCGAGAGGCCCGTCAGGCGCAGGATGTCCGGTAGCGAGGAGCGGATCTGCTTGCGCGAGGCACCGGTCACCTGTAGGGCATAGGCGATGTTGTCGTAGACCGTGCGCGTCGGCAAAAGCTTGAAGTCCTGGAAGACGACGCCAATGTTGCGCCGGTAGTACGGGACGTGCTTGTGGTCGATCTCGCCCAGGTGGCGGCCGGCGACGCGGATGATGCCCTCGCTCGGGTCGAGCTCCTTGATGAGCAGGCGCATGATCGTCGACTTGCCGGAGCCGGTGGCGCCGACCAGGAAGACGAACTCCTGGCGGTCGATCGCGAAAGTGGCGCGCTCCAGGCCGATATCGCCCGAGTCGTAGCGCTTTGTGACGGCGCGAAAGTCGACGACGGTGTTGACTCCGGGCGTGCTCACCGGGGGCTTGCCGGTAGCGGGCGTCGCGACCGAACGCGCGGCGCCTATGCTCGGCGCCGGCGCGACAACGCGAGCGCGGCTGGGGTTCATGTGCCGCGCGAGCGCGCGACGCGGGATCGCCCGCGCCGGGCGGGCGCTTTTCTCAGGGTCGGCCATGGCGGGGCACAGTAGCGGCAGACCCTGCGCGAGGCCGCATTTTTCCCTGCATGCAAAGCCTTTTGCACGACGCAACGCACGAACCACAAAGAGGGGTTCGCGACAACGCGACGAATGCGACACGCCGATCGCCTATCGTGGCGTGCGCATGACCGACATCTCGACAACTACCGTTGCCGGTAACGGACTGCCCGTGCACAGCGTGAGCCTGCCTGGGACGCGCGCGCTCACCGTGCTCGTAGCCTTCGACGCAGGCGCTCGCACCGAGCGCGTCGAGGAGAACGGGATGGCCCACTTCCTCGAGCATCTCGTGTTCAAGGGGGGTGAGAAGTACGCCACCTACAAGGACGTCAACGAGACGGCCGAGCGGCTCGGGGGGATGCTGAACGCCTACACCAGCCACGACCTCGTCGCCTTCCACATCACCGTGCGTGCGGAGTCGGCGCCGGAGGCGATCGATCTGCTCAGCGACTTCGTGGCACGTCCGAAGCTCGACGCGGAGGAGCTCGACCGCGAGCGCGGCGTGGTCATCCAGGAGATCAATCGTGCCTACGACCAGCCCTCGACCGTGGCCGAGTACCTGATCGACAAAGCCGCGTTCGGCGATCATCCGCTTGGACGGACCGTGCTCGGACCGGAGGAGAACTTGCGCAGCTTCACGCGCGAGGGAATCGTCAGCTTCCGCGAGCGCCGCTGGGCCGGGACTTCCGGCGCGGCGTTCTTGGTTGGGAATATCGAGTTCGTTCCTGGACCGGACCAACTGGCAAGTCTGTTCACCCGTTTTCCAATCCTGCAGGAGCCCGAGCCGTACTCGCCGGCTCCGCAGTTCTCGCCCGAGACCTTGGTCGAGCAGCGCGATACCAACCAATCGCACCTGCGCATGATCTACAGGCCGCAAATCGACGTGGGCAACGTCAAACAGCGGGCTGCCCTGTCGATCTACTCGACACTGCTCGGCGGCTCGATGGGGTCGCGACTGTTCGAGGAGATTCGCGAGAAGCGAGGGCTCTGCTACTCGGTGTACGCGATCGCCCACGCCTTCGCTGACGTACCGATCTTGCAGCTTGGCTCAGGGCTCGACTCGGAAAAGTGCATCGAGGCTTACACGCGTATGCGCGAGATCGTCGATGAGCTGCGCTCAGACGGGCCGACCGAGGAGGAGGTGCAGCGCGCTCGCGCTTACTCGGCCGGACGGCTGGTGCTTGCCTTCGAGAACACGAACGCCGTCGCCCGCTACGGGGCCAGCCAGAAGATCGTCTACGGCGAGGACGTCGATCCCGACGCCGCGATCGCGGCACTTGACGCCGTCACATTCGATGAGGTGCGCGAGGTCGCGGCCGACGTGGCCGAGAACCTGGCGGTCGCCTGCGTGGGCCCGCACACGGCCGAGGAATTCTAGGGCGCCCCTGCCTACGTGCTCATAGGTCGACGCGTTAGGTCAACAGACCCGTCTCAGCCAAGCGCGACCATGCGGTCAATCGGTATACGTGCACGCTCAGCTATCTCTGGTGCCACGCGTACCTCGAACTTCATGTCGCGCAAGGCGTCTCTCAGCTTCTCCAGCGTAATCATCTTCATGTACACGCAGCTCGCCTCGGCATTTGCCGGAATGAACTTCACGTCCGGAGCTGCCATTTCAAGCGGGTAGAGCATGCCAGTCTCGGTCGCGACGACCGCCTCGCGCGGCGACTCGGATCCACTCCTCTGGTCATCGGCTCGTCCACCCGCGAGCTTCTCGAGTTCGTCGGCATAGCGCAACATCCCTCCCGTAGAAAGCATGTGCACTCCCTCGGCCGAGACGTCGCCGGCGGCGACGTACTCCATGATCGAGGTCGTGCAACCGCACTCCGGATGGATCAGGAAGTCGGCGCCCGGATGCGCGGCGCGTGTGGCGTCAATGTCCGACGGGCGAATGCCGGCATGCACATGGCACTCGCCGTCCCATACGTGCATACGCTTACCCAACTCCTTCTCGACGTAGGCGCCGAGCCACATGTCCGGGCCGAACAGGATCTCGGTGTCGGGACCATGAGTCTCGTAGATGTGGCGTACGACGTCCACCGCATTGGCCGAGGTGCAGCAGTAGTCGGTCAGGGCCTTGACCTCGGCCGTGGTGTTCACATACATGACAACCACGCCCTCTGGATATGAAGCACGCCACTCGCCCAGCTGCTCGGCGTCGATCGAGGCCGCCAGCGAGCAGCCTGCATCCAGATCGGGGATCAAGACCGTCTTATCCGGGCACAGGATCGAGGCGGTCTCGGCCATGAAGTGCACGCCGCAGAAGACGATCGTCTCGGCATCGGAGGCGGCCGCCCGACGTGAGAGCCCGAGCGAATCGCCCACGTAGTCGGCTACGTCCTGTACCTCTGGCACCTGATAGTTGTGTGCGAGGATCGTCGCGTTGCGCTCTGCCGCCAGCGCACGGACCTCGGCGTGCAGCCCGGCAATCTCACCCGCCGTCAAATCGGGGAGCGCGCCCTGGGTAGGGATCATCGGCAACGTCTTCATCTCGTCACCTCCAAGATCAGGGACAGGTCGAGGGCCGGCGCGGAATGGGTGAGCGCGCCAACCGATATGAAGTCTACCCCGGTCTGCGCACGCTCCCGGATGTTCTCGAGCGTCACGTTGCCGCTCGCCTCCAGCTTGGCTCTACCTCCCACCCGAGCAACCGCGACCCGCAGTTCGTCGACGCTCATGTTGTCGAGCAGCAGGCGTGGCGCGCCGGCGGCGAGCGCCTCGTCGATCTCGCCGGGGTTGCGCACCTCGACCTCCAGCATGGGCGCGAGCTCGGGGGCCACCTTGCCCACACGAGCAACCGCCTGGGCGATTCCGCCGGCCGCCGCGATGTGGTTCTCCTTGATCAGGATCGCGTCGAACAGCCCGACGCGGTGGTTGGTTGCGCCCCCGGCCGCGACAGCCGCCTTCTCAAGCTTCCTCAACCCCGGCGTCGTCTTGCGCGTGTCAAGCACGACCGTCCCAGTCCCCTCGACCTCGCGCACGAAACGAGCCGCGAGTGTCGCGATACCCGATAGGCGTCCGAGGAAGTTAAGCGCCGTGCGCTCCCCTGTAAGCAGCGCACCAGCGAGGCCTTCGATCGATAGCACCGGCCCACCTTGCTCCCGCCACTTGCCCTCCTGAGCCAAGCGCTCGAAGCAAACGTCGGGGTCGAGCAGAGCAAAGCACCGTTCAACTACCTCCGAGCCAAAAATCGTGCCTGGCGCCTTCTGCGTTATCAACGCTTGTGCGGGCGCGTCTGCAGCGACGGTCGCACTTGTCGTGACGTCACCAGAGCCGACGTCCTCGGCCAAGGCACGCCCGACCAGCTCGGTCAGCTCGTCGTCGCTCACTGCATGGACGAGGCCGACTTGAGCAGATAGGCACGCACAAATCCATCCAAATCCCCGTCGAGCACGCGCTGCACGTCGCCCATCTCATAATCGGTGCGGTGGTCCTTGGCCATCGAGTAAGGGTGCAGCACATAGGAGCGTATCTGCGAGCCGAAGTTGACGTCCTGGGCCTCGCCCTTCTCGCGCGCGATCTCTTCCTGGCGTTCGCGCTCCTGCTTCTCCACGAGCTTGGAGCGCAGCATCGCCATCGCGGTGGCGCGGTTGGAGGTTTGCGAGCGCTCGTTCTGGCACTGCACCACGATCCCTGACGGGCGATGGGTGATGCGCACGGCCGAGTCGGTCTTGTTGACGTGCTGACCGCCGGCGCCCGAGGCGCGATAGGTGTCCACCTGCATGTCGTCCTCGTCGATCTCGACCTCGCCGCTGTCCTCCACGACCGGCGCCACCTCGACGCCCGCGAAGCTCGTTTGGCGGCGGTGGGCCGAGTCGAACGGGGAGAGACGCACGAGTCGGTGCACGCCCCGCTCGGCGCCGAACAGGCCGTAGGCGTTTTCCCCTGAGACCCTGAAGGTGGCCGACTTGATGCCGGCTTCCTCGCCTGGGCTCACCTCCAGCAGCTCCGCCTTGAAGCCGCGTCGCTCGGCCCAGCGCATCATCATGCGCAACACCATCTCGGCCCAGTCCTGCGCGTCGGTGCCGCCCGCGCCCGCGTTGACGCTGACGAGCGCGTCGCCCGCGTCATAGGAACCCGAGAACAGGCGCTGCTCCTCCAGTTCCGCCAAGCGCTGCTCGACCGAGGCCAAGTGCTCTTGGACCTCCTGTTCAAGCTCGGGCTCCTCCTCGGCCATCTCCACGAGACCGTCGAGATCGTCCACATCGGACTGCAACTCGGTGAATGTCTGCAGGCGCTTGCTTGCCTTGGCGTGCTCAGCCGAGACCTTCGCGGCTGCCTCGGCGTCGTCCCAGAAGCCGGGAGCTTGCATCTGCGCTTCGAGCACCTCGACGCGCTCGCTCAGTTGAGCTGGGTCAAAGATAGTCCGCCAGCAGTGTGAGCTGCTCGCGGATGGCCGCAAGGCGTTGCGGCGTCGACTCGCTTGGGGGGGCTGTTGCCATCGGGCGCAACGCTATCAGCAGCATCGGGCACAACCGCGCCTCGGGAAGACGAGCTGCCTGCACTTCGGCCCTCGTACGTATGACACCCCCGCCTGGCGACGTCTCAAAATATCGAGCCACTCACTTTGTCAACCAGGTTTGCAAGACACCAGTACTCGTGTACGCTGTCGTCATAACTGTCATCCGCCATGCTGCCAGCCTCCGTGAGGCTCCCCGACGCTTCATCGTGCATAACACGCACGAGCAGATTCAGCTAGCCGCGGTGCGCGTGGTCGCTGCCAAGGGCTACCACCAAACCAGTATTCGAGACATCTGCGCCGAGGCGAACATCTCCGCGCGCTCCTTTCACGAGCACTTCTCAAGCAAGGAGGAAGCTGTCTTCTCCGGGGTCGAAGCAGGGGTCGATCGCGTGATGGGCTTTTGCCAGGAGGTGTACCGAAACTCGCCGAGCTGGCCCGACGCTGTCTGGGACGGCTTGTACGCCTACACCGAATGGGCAAAAAACGAGCCCGCATTCGTTCGCACGGGGATCGTCGAGCTGCTCTCGGTCGGGCCCTCGGCCCAAGAGCTGGTGAAGTCGCTCATGGAGGCCTTCATGATCTTTCTGCAGCCCGGCTATGACCTGCTCGATCCGGAGGCGGCCGGGAGCCTCGATGAGCCCGTGACTCAGCGCTTCTTCGAAGTGCTCTACCTACACGTCAGCCAGAACTCCGTGGAGACGGTCGCACCGATCATCCCCGAGCTGGCACGCATGCTGCTGACTCCTTTCATCGGCACACAGGCCACCGAGGAGTTCATCGCGAAGCGCGAATCGGAGCGGACTACGCTCCGTGACAGCGCTTGAACTTCTTACCGCTGCCGCACCAGCATGGATCGTTGCGACCGACTTCGTGCTCTGAGTCTGTGACGCGCTGCTCTACGACCGGAAGCGCCTCGACCGGTTCGCCTTCGCCTTCGTAGGCTGCCGCGCCGGGGCCTGCGGCAGCAGCAGCCGCGGCGATCGCGCCGGCGCCCATGGCGCTCGAGCCACCCGAGTAGGAGACACGTCCGGCACGCGTCGAGTTACCAGATGCCGCGAATGCCGGGACCGGCGCTCCCCCTCCTCCGCCGTTCTGACCGTCGACGCTGACCTGCACGTTGAAGATCATGCGCGTGAAGTCCACCCATACGCTGTTCATGAGGTCGCCGAAGAGGGTGAACGCCTCGTTCTTGTAGGCCACCAGCGGGTCGATCTGGGCGAAACCCCGCAGGTGGATGCCCTCCCGTAGGTAGTCCATATCGTACAGGTGCTCGCGCCAGCGTTCGTCGATGATCTGCAGGATCAGGAAGCGCTCGAGCGCACCAATCAGCTCCTCGCCGAGCTCCTGCTCGCGCGCCTCGTATTGCTTGACCGCGGTCTGGGTGATCTCCTCGGTCAGGTAGCCGCTGTCGATCGTCTCCGGGTCGAGATCGTCCTCGTCGAGCTCGACCGGGAAGAACTGTCCGAGCGCGGTGAACAGGCCGTCGAGGTCCCAGTCCTCCATGTAGTCGCTCGGCGTGTACTGCTCGACCGTGCGCTCGATCGTCTTGACCACCTGTTCGCGCGCCTCCTCGCCCATCTCCCTACCTTCGAGCACCTCGTCGCGGTAGGCGTAGATGATGCGCCGCTGCTCGTTCATCACGTCGTCGTACTCGAGCACGCGCTTTCTGATCAGGAAGTTCTGTTCCTCGACCTTCTTCTGGGCCTTCTCGATCTGCTTGGAGAGCATGCCCGCCTCGATCGGCTCCTCGTTGCCTTCCTCGTCCACGCCGCCCAGTCGATCGAGGATCTTGTAGATGCGGTCGCCCGCGAACAGACGTACGAGGTCGTCCTCGGCCGATAGGAAGAAGCGGCTCTCTCCGGGGTCCCCTTGGCGGCCTGCGCGCCCGCGCAGCTGGTTGTCGATGCGCCGCGACTCGTGGCGCTCGGTGCCGCAGATGAACATGCCTCCCGCCGCCATCACGCGTTCGCGGTTGACCTGCACCTGCTGCTCTATCTCGGGCAGCAGATCCTTCAGGCGCTGCGCATAAGCCGGGTCCTCGGGATCGATGTTCTGCTTGGC
Organism: Solirubrobacteraceae bacterium; assembly: GCA_035486935.1. GTDB lineage: Bacteria > Actinomycetota > Thermoleophilia > Solirubrobacterales > Solirubrobacteraceae > Palsa-744. The sequence continues at coordinate 3,101 of DATHMQ010000051.1, read as the reverse complement.
AAGCTGCTGGCCCGCCAAGTGCTCGGCGTTGCCACCAAGCTTGATGTCCACACCACGGCCGGCCATGTTCGTGGCGATCGTGACGGCGCCAGGCTGGCCCGCCTCTGCCACGGTCTCCGCCTCACGGGCGGCGTGCTCGGGCTTGGCGTTGAGCACCGTGTGGGCTATCCCGCGCTTCTTCAGACGGTCGCCGAGCAGCTCCGAGACCTCGACTGAGATCGTGCCGACCAGCACTGGCTGGCCATTCTCATGGCGCGCGGCGATCTCTTTTACGACCGCCTCCCACTTGCCCTCCTTGGTCTTGTAGACCTGATCGTTGCGGTCGTCGCGGACCATCGGCATGTTCGTCGGGATCTGGACAACCGGTAGCTCGTAGATCTTCATGAACTCGGTGGCCTCGGTCAGGGCCGTGCCGGTCATGCCGGAGAGCTTGTCGTAGAGGCGAAAGTAGTTTTGATAAGTGATCGAGGCGAGCGTCTGGTTCTCCTCTTGGACCTTCACGCCCTCCTTGGCCTCGACCGCCTGGTGCAAGCCCTCCGACCAGCGCCTGCCATCGAGGATGCGGCCGGTGAACTCGTCGATGATCTTGACCTCGCCGTCGATCACGGCGTAATCGACGTCGCGCTTGTACAGCGACTCGGCCCGCAGTGCCTGGATCAGGTGGTTGACGAGATGTCCGTTCTCGGCTCGGTAGAGGTGGTCGATGCCGAGGAAGCGCTCGGCCTTGGCGACACCGAGCTCTGTGATGGCGACGGTCTTCTGCTTCTCCTCGACCTCGTAGTCGAACTCCGCCACGAACTCCTTCTTGGTGCGCGGGTCCATGCCTTCAGGGGTTTTGCCGGCGATCATGCGCGGCGCCAGACGGGCGAACTTCACGTAGAAGTCCGCTGCCTGTTCGGGGGCGCCGGAAATGATCAACGGCGTGCGCGCCTCGTCGATCAGGATGTTGTCGACCTCGTCGACGACCGCGAACGGATGGCCGCGCTGCACCTTTTCGGAGAGGTCCTTGGCCATGTTGTCGCGCAGGTAGTCGAAGCCGAACTCAGAGTTGGTGCCGTAGACCACGTCGCAGGCATAGGCGAGCTGCTTTTCCTCGTAAGGCTGCTGGTTCTGCAGCACCCCCACGCTGACGTCCAGCGCGTTGTAGATCGGGCTCATCCAGGCAGCGTCGCGGCGGGCGAGGTAGTCGTTGACGGTCACGACGTGGACGCCCTTGCGTTCGATCGTCTCAGAACCGGTGGCTCCCTCCAGCGGGGCCAGCGAATTGAGCACGACCGCGAGCGTGGCCGTCAGCGTCTTGCCCTCGCCGGTCTTCATCTCGGAGATGCAGCCGTCGTGCAGCGCCATCGCCCCGATCAGCTGCACGTCGAAGTGACGCATCCCCATCGTACGCTTGCCGGCCTCGCGCACGATCGCAAAGCACTCTGGCAGCAGATCCTCGAGTGGCTCCCCCTCGCGCGCGCGCTCACGCAACTCGTTCATGCGCTCACGCAACTCGTCGTCGGTCTCGAGCTCCAGCTCGGCCTCATAGGCGCTGATCAGCGCGACGCGCTTCTCGTAGACCTTGAACTTCTTGCCCTCGCCGATATTCAGCGCACGATCCAAAAGCGACATGCGCTCAGGGTACCGACTACGCGGCCGAGGGTCGCCACCGATTGGCGCAAAGCATGGCTCGCCTCAGACGCAAGTGTGCTCGTCGTGCTTGCCTCTCGATGGAGAGGACTATTCGATCGCCGGCGAAGGCCGCACCGGCGTCGCCGCGGCCGCAGCCGCCGCATGCGCCTCGCGGCGGTGGCGGCGCTTGTCTCGATGGCGCTTGACCTGGCGCGCCAACTCGTCGACGACCAGGTTCAGCGAATGCAGCATCTGCGGCGAGGAGTCGCGCGCCCTCAGCGTGACACCCTTGAGGTAGAGCGTCGCCTCGGCCACATCGCTGTCGGCAACCCGGGGGTTCGGCTCCCTGAATATCTCGAACTCCAAGCGGGCGAACTCGGAGACCTGGCGGGAAACCTTCTCCAGCCGGCGCTCCAGATGCTCGCGCATGTCGTCGGTGACCGGGACATTGCGGCCCTTGATGTCTATCTGCATCAGGGACTCCCTTCACTCGGAGACGATGTGCATTCATCGTACCCCTGTTGGCCACTCCTATGTGTCGGTTTTGCACGGATGTTCGACACACGCGTCTCGAGCCGCCCCACGAATACCGTCGCGGTCCCTGAGTAGCCTCGGCTGCGCCTTCTTCGGGAGGCGGTTGCCCTCGTAGCTCAGTGGATAGAGCAGCGTTCTGACAAAAGCGCAGGTCCCGGGTCGAATCCCGGGCGGGGGCGTACGCGAGAACCGTCCAAGCATCGTCTAGACTCGACGATGTCAGAGCGCTGCTATCTGAGCTGGACCTGTCCAGCAGATACGAGTTCCGGGGGGTCTGCCGCGCAGGCCCCCCGGTTCTTATCTGGGCCGCAAGCTCTCCAGGATCCCTGCGTGCCCGGCTATCGCGCCAATCAGGATCGCGCCTTGCGCCACCTCGGTTCCTGGCAGAAGGATGCTGTCGCGCAGCTGGGCTCCCTCGCCGACACGCGCACCGTCGCCCAGCACAAGCGGGCCCGTCAGACGCACGTCCTCGCCCAGCTCCACATCGCTACCAATCCAGACGGATCCCTCGATCTCGGCGCTCCGAGGCACGACGCTCTCCCCCGCGACGATCAAGCCAGGGGCAAGCTCGCGTCCCTCGACCTGCAGGCGCAGCTCGCCGCGCAGCGCGTCGAAGGTGCCTTGGCGCAGCTCCGCCAACGAGCCCACGTCGTTCCAATAGTCACCCACCTCGTGGATGTGGAAGGGCACGTCGTTGGCCAGCAGCGCCGGAAACACGTCCTGCGCCCAGTCCACGAACGGACGATCGGGGAAGTAGTCGAAGATCCTCGGCTCGAAGATGTAGATGCCGCAGTTGCCAAGGTCCGACAGCGCCTCCTCGGGCTCGGGCTTCTCCTGAAAGCCCGTGATCCGCCCCGCGCGGTCGTGCAGCACGACGCCGTACTCACGCGTGTCGGCCACCTTCTTCACCGCCAGCGTCGCCACCCCTCCGGCCTCGCGGTGGCGCGCGGCGA
>DATHMQ010000050.1:0-36462 GCA_035486935.1 Solirubrobacteraceae bacterium | reverse complement strand
CCCCCTCCCAAACCTCGTCCATGCCGTCCTGGCCGAGGCGCCTGCGGCGCTCGAGCAGCGCCTGCAGCTCGGCGGGCGGTGGGTCGGTGATCAGCGTTCGCATTTGCAAAAAGGTTAGCGGGGAGGACAGGCGGTTTCGCGGATGGCATCCTGTCCTCTCATCCGACCGCCGGCGCGGGGCGGGACACTCGTCTTGTAATTAGGACAGAGTCCCGGGATCCGGATTATCCGCAGCCGCCAAGCAGCCAGGGCTTGCCCGAGTATTGGCGTGGCATGCTATCGGCATGCTAAACTTTGGTTGTGAGCGCGATTCAAGTGAAGAATGTGCCCGTCGAACTGCACGAGCATCTTCGTGCCCGTGCGCATTTGGAGGGTCGAAACCTGAGCGACTATGTGCTTGACGTGCTCCGGCGCGATCTAACCGTCCCCACGAATCGAGAATGGCTCGAGCGCCTCGAACAGGACGAGGCTATGACGACGATCTCCTCGCAAGACATCTCAGACACGATTCACGAGGCCCGTGCCGAGCGCTATGAGCAGATCGTCGGCCGAGCCGTCGCAGATCGCGATTGACGCCTCGGCGCTCCTCGAGCTGCTGCTGCAGACGACGCTCGGAGGCCAGATCGCCGGGCAGGTGGGCGGCTCGCAGCTGATCGCGCCGGATATCGTCAATCCTGAGGTCATCCAGGGCCTGCGCGGCCTGGAGCGAGGCGGCAAGCTGTCGTCGGCGCGCGCCTCGCGGGCAGTGCAGCGGCTGGCCCACAGCCCCGTGAGGAGAGTGCCCACAACCGGCCTGATCGCTGACGCGTGGGCGTTGCGGGCCAACCTCTCCGCCTACGACGCTTGCTACGTGGCGCTCGCGCGAGCGCTGGATTGTCCGCTGCTGAGCACCGACGCCCCCCTGAAGCGCGCACCCTTGCCCGGCGTGAGGTTCCTCAACATCGGCTGATCGGCGGAGAGCCCTGACGTGCGGCCGAGCACGTGTACTACGCTTGCCGGGAGCATGGCCGCAACGACAGACGTGCACCAAGCCTCCAATTCGCCGCAGGCCATCGCTGAGGACGTCCAAGCGCGCGTCCCGTCGATCCCGGTCGCCCTCTCGCGTGTAGGCGTAACGGGAGTCGAGAAGGTCATCCGTATCCGCGAGGAGCTGTTCTACGCGCGCCTGGAGTGCTTCGTGGACCTGGGTTCAGCCCAGAAGGGCGCGCACATGTCGCGCTTCGAGGAGGTCGTCAACGAGGCCATCGGCGAGGTGGTGCTGAAAGAGGCCCCGTTTCGTGCGGAGACGTTGGCGCAGCACATCGCCGAGCTGGTGCGCGAGCGCCAGGGCGCGGCTCGAGCGGAGGTGACGATCGCCGCACGCTACCCGGAGCACAAGCCGGCCCCGGTCTCAGGTGTGCCGACGCAGGAGATCTACACGCTGTTCGGCCGCGCTGTGGCGTTGCCTTCCGGCACACGCCGGCTCGTGGGGGTGGCAGCCACGGGCATGACCGCGTGCCCGTGCGCGCAGGAGCTGGTCGCTGCCCGCGCGCGCGAGCGCCTGCAAGCAGAGGATTTCAGCGACGAGCAGATCGAGAAGGTTCTCGAGTGCGTCCCAGTGGCGACGCACAACCAGCGCGGACTCGGCACACTGCACATCGGCTGTCCGGAGGAGTGCGAGTCCGAGATCGAAGCGGCAACTCTGCTCGAGATCGTCGAGGGTTCGATGTCCTCGGAGATCTACGAGTTGATGAAGCGCACAGACGAGGTCGAGGTGGTGGAAAAGGCCCACCGCCGCCCGCGCTTCGTCGAGGACTGTGTGCGCGAGATGATCGCCGCCACGGTCGAGCGCTTCCCAGGTTTGCCCGATGGCGCTTTCGTCTCAGCGCGCCAGGAGAACCTGGAGACGATTCATCAGCACAACGTGATCGCCGAGCGCTATGGCCTCATGGCCGAGTTGCGGGAGGAGATTCGGACGCGGGCGCCGTCGGAGCATCAGACGACGCTGGACGAGTGGCTCGGCGGAAGTAATCGAGCCCCGACAGCACCGTGATCGCCACCATCAGGTAGACCAGCAGCGAGACCCAAAGGGGAGAGCCGGGCACGGCGATCACGGCCAGGATCGCCGCGATCTGCACGCAGGTCTTGAGCTTGCCGAACATCGAGGCTTCGATCACGACCCCCGAGGAGGTGGCGTTCATGCGCCACATCGTCACGGCAAGCTCGCGAGCGATGATCACCATCGCGACCCAGCCTTCCAGGCGGTCGAGGGATACCAATGACAGCAGCGCCCCAACGATCAAAAGCTTGTCGGCGAGCGGGTCCATCAGCTTGCCGAACGTCGTGATCGAGTCGCGCGAGCGGGCAAGGTAGCCGTCGATGAAGTCGGTCAGCGAGGCCAGGGCGAATACGACGGCGGCCAGCACGTCGCCTGAGGGTGTGTTGCCGAGCAGCGCAACGACCAGCACCGGCACAAGCATGATGCGCAGCACCGTCAACAGATTGGGGAGGTTCAAGGGCATCATCGATTGTGGCCATTATGGCCACAATCGCAAGCATTGGCCGGGCGGTCGGAGCGGCTTGGCATTGAGCCGTCGGTACTGCCTCTTCAGGTCGTGACCGGATCGCAGCCTCGCGCTCGATAGGGTGTGCCCAATGCCCCTGATCCCCATGGTCATAGAGCGCACCGCGAGAGGCGAGCGCGAGTTCGACATCTTCAGCCGCCTGCTGAACGAGCGCATTATCTTCCTCGGCACGCCGATCGAAGATCAGGTGGCCAACCTTGTTGTGGCCCAGCTACTGCACTTGGAGTCCCAGGACCCCGACAAGGACATCTCGATCTACATCAACTCCCCAGGGGGCAGCGTCTACTCGGGTCTGGCGATCTACGACACGATGCGCTTCGTCAAGCCCGACATCCACACGATGTGTGTCGGCGTGGCGATGTCGATGGGCTCGCTGCTGCTGGCGGGCGGCACCAAGGGCAAGCGGGCAGCATTGCCAAACTCGCGCATCCTCATCCACCAGCCTTCGGCGGGCTTCGAAGGCCAGTCGACCGACATCGAGATTCATGCCCGCGAGATTCTCAACGTGCGCGAGCGCCTCGACGACATCTACGCCGAAAACACAGGCCTCTCAAAGGAGCAGGTGCGCGAAGACATGGAGCGCGACCGCTTCTTCACGGCCGAGCAGGCTTTGGAGTACGGCCTGATCGACCGCGTGCTCGAGCCTCACTAGATACCGGTCCGTGCGCCTGCGGTGAGGCCCACGCGGTTACCGCAGGTTCTTTCAGGCGATTGCGTGCTCGATCGAGCCGAGCTGCTCGATCTCGATACGCACAGTGTCGCCGGAGCCGAGGAAGCGCGGCGGGTCGAGGCCCATGCCGACGCCGCTCGGCGTGCCGGTGAGGATCAGATCGCCGGGTGAGAGCGTGCAGGTCTCCGAGATGAACGCGACAAGCTCGGGAATCTTGAAGATCAGGTTCGAGGTGGAGGAATCCTGGCGTAGGTCGCCGTTGACCCAGGTGCGCAGCCACAGCGCGTGCGGGTCGGGAACCTCATCGGCGGTCGTGATCCAGGGACCGTAGGGACAGAAGCCGTCAGCCCCCTTGGCGCGCGTCCACTGCGCCTCGCGCCCTTGCAGATCGCGCGCGGTGAGGTCGTCGGCGACGGCGTAGCCACCAACCTGTCCGCCCGCGCCCATCACGACGGCAAGCTCGCCCTCGTAGTCCAGGCGTTTGATGGCGGCCGGGCAGGACACGGACGCGCCGGGTGCCACGACGGAGGCCGGCAGCTTCGTGAACACCAGCGGCGTCTCGGGAGCAGTGCCGCCGGTCTCGGCGATGTGATCGGCGTAGTTGAGGCCGATCCCGAAGATCGCGCGCGGCTCGGGGACGGGAGCCAGCAGCGTCACGTCGGCCAGCGCGAAAGACGGCCCGTCCGCCGCCGGCACGCCCGGGTCGCGCAGGCGATCGAGCACGCTGAAGCTCTCCTCGGCGTAAGCCACGACCTGCTCGCCGCGCACCTCGCCGGCACGCGGGTGGGAGCTGCCGGGTGCGAGGAAGGTTGCGAGGCGCATCGGCTGGGAAGCCTAGCGGGAGTGAGCGCCACTTCATCAGGCGGGGACTCGGCCTCCGCCCACACTATTGTCGGCAGGCGAGATGAGCCGTCTCACTTCCACAGAGCGGATCGCGCTCCCTGCGATCGCGATCTTGACGGCGATCGCGGGCGCGGCCAACTATGGGCAGTGGGCCGTGCTACCGCGCTTCGCTGTAGCGACACTGGCGCTCGCGGGCCTGGCATGGGTCGTATCTTTTGCCACCGAGCAGCTCGGCGAGCGCTTCGGGCCGGCGGTCACTGGAATGATGCAGTCCACTCTCGGCAACCTGCCAGAGCTGTTCGTGGTCATCTTCGCCCTGCAGAAGGGCGAGTTGGTGGTTGCGCAGACGGCGATCGTCGGCTCGATCTTCGCCAACGCGATGCTCGTGCTGGGCCTGGTGATCGTGGTTGGCGCACTGCGCGCTCCCGACGGCGTGATGCGCTTCTCCCACCGGCTGCCACGCGACACGACGACGCTGTTGCTGGTGTGTGTGTTCATCATCGTGCTGCTGGGCCTATCGCTCGCCGCGCACGATCCGGCCAGCCACCACGTGGATGTGATCTCGGCGGTCGGGGCCGTGAGCCTGCTCGTCGTATATCTCGCCTGGGTAGTGCCCTACCTGCGCGCCGATACCCTCCCAGGCACAGGCAAGCTGCCCGGGGCAGAGGAGGATGTGTCCGAGCCCGAGCACGAGCCCGAGCGCGCCGGCCCGCGCCTGTCGCTGCGCGTGACGCTGGCGCTGTTGCTCACGGCCGGCATCGCTTCGGCATTCGTCTCTGACTGGTTCGTCAACGGCCTGGAGCCGGCGATCGTCCAGCTGAAAATCTCCCAGGCGTTCGCGGGCCTCGTGATCGTGGCGATCGCCGGCAACGCCGTCGAGAACACCGCCGGGATCGTGCTGGCCTGGAAGGGCCGCTCGGATCTGGCGATCTCGGTCGTCAAGAACTCGGTGGCGCAGATCGCGGCGTTCCTGTTCCCTTTGCTGGTGTTGATCTCGTTTCTGCTCGCGACAACGCTGACATTCGCGCTCGCGCCGGTGTACATCGGCGCACTGCTGGTGATGGCACTGGCGATGTGGCAGATCACCGGCGACGGCGAAGCGGCAGCGTTCGAGGGCTGGGCGCTCGTCGCGCTGTATGTGATCCTGGCGACGCTGACGCTGTATGAGTGAGGAACGAGGACGCAGGCTCGCTCCGACGGCGAGATTAGACTCGCCGCCATGGCCAGAAAGCGCGACATCAAGCAGTTTCTGCACGCTTGCAAGGAGGCTGGCTTGACCCCCTCTGAGCGTTTCGAAGCGAGCGATGCGCTACACGCCGAGAAGACTTCGAGCGGTCAGGGAGATATGAGCTATGGAGAACTGCTGGCGTGGCTGCGAGAATGGAAGCAGTAATGGCGACCGTTGTAGCCCTGGACACATCACCGACAACTGTCCTGCGCTCGATGCGGGGGTCGATCGTCGACGCGCGTGTCGCCTATCCAGATGTGCTGCACGTTGAAGTTCGCGATTCGCACGGAGGTCTCTGGCGCTTTGCCACCCAAGACGCCGAGTGGTCGCCAGCCGACCCGACGCAACTGGTCGGGCGCTCGATCGACGATGCCAGCATCGACGAGGAATCTGGTGAGCTGTGCTGCAGACTTTCGGATGGCTCATTGCTCGACATCAGGCCAGCCGCGGCTGAAGCGGACGACGACCCGCCCTATTGGGAGCTCATCAGTCCTGCAGGTGTTGTCCTCGAGTTCGGACCAGGAGTTCGTTGGCAGATCAGTGGGGCCGACGCCCCAGCAGTATTGCGTCGCTGAGTAACTTGGCGCCGGTCCTGCCGGACGTCTGTCGCACCGAGGGCCCAGCCGCGCTAGACTTTGCTCAACCTCGCGCCTGGGCGGGGTTTTTCTTTCGTCTGGGCGCGCTCGTCGACAACCACCCAGGGATCTTTTTTTAGCTATGGCTCGCGGAGACGTTCGAATCGCTATCACTCTTGCCTGCGAGGAGTGCAAGCATCGCAACTACCAAACGAATAAGTCCAAGCGCAACAACCCGGACAGGGTGAGTTTGCGCAAGTACTGTCGCTGGTGCCGCCGGCACACCAGCCATCGGGAGACTCGCTAGCGCGGGAGCGCTGCCGTGGCTCGTGACCGCAAGCGTGCAAGGCAACGTCGCTCAAGGCCCATCCGCGAGGGCGCGTCGACCCCATCCCAGAATCGTCCAGTCCGCGCCGACGTCCCGGCTGCGCTCTCTCATGCGGGCGACGTCGACGAGTTCGACGCGGCGCTCATCGCCGGCGCCGGTGGTGTGCCGGCCGAACAGCCCGTTGAGACCGAGCGCAATGGCGAGGGTTCTCGTGACGCATCATCGGCTGACCTGGTGCCCGCGGGCGGTGGACGCGGCGGTCGTAACGGCAGAGGCGACGAGTCGGTCCTCGACGAGCTGCCAGAGCCTGCGCCTCCAGACGGAGCGACTCCGGCTACCAAGCCGTCGCAGCCGCTCCCACGTCGGGCGATCGCCTTCCTGCGCGCCAGTTGGGCCGAGCTGCAAAGGGTCCAGTGGCCCGATCGTCGCCAGGTCACGCAGGCGACCGCGGTCGTCCTCGGCTTCGTCGCTGTTGCTGGGCTTTATCTCGGCGCCGCTGATTGGGTTGCCCAAAAGATCGTCAACTTCATTCTCTGACGCCCGATGACCTGCGCATCTCTGCGTCCTCGATCGCTCGTGTGCTAGCGCACACTTCGCTCACTGCGTCCTTGACCTGCTTGGTCATCGAACGTCAGAGCGCTGAGCGCGATACCGTCTCGCCCCTTCCGTCCACCAAAATGTTTCCCTGTCTTATCCACCAATTTGAGCTGTCAGGAAGCTGAATGTTTCGTTGGTATGTAGTCAACACCTACTCCGGTCACGAGAACAAGGTCAAGCACAATCTCGAGCACCGCGTCGTATCGCTGGGCCAGCAGCGTGCTGTGCGCACGGTCGTCGTTCCGACCGAATCCGTCTCAGAGATGAAGGACAACCAGAAGATCACGGTCGAGAAGCGAACCATGCCGGGCTACGTGCTCGTCAACATGGAGCTCAACGAGGATTCCTGGGGCGTCGTGAAGGGCACGCCGGGCGTGACCGGCTTCGTCGGCTCCTCGCAGGAGCCGGTGCCGCTCACCCAGGTCGAGGTCGATCGCCTGCTGCACAAGGAGGTCGCAACCGCCCCGCGTACGCGTGCCCAATTCACGATCGGCGAGACCGTCAAGGTGGTCTCCGGCCCGCTGTCTGACTTCTCCGGAGAGATCTCCGAGATCAACGACGACGCTGCCAAGCTCAAGGTCCTGGTATCAATCTTTGGTCGTGAGACCCCCGTCGAGGTGGGTTTTGACCAAGTCAAGAAGTTGTAGCGTGGGATAAACATGGCCAAGAAGGTATTGACAACAATCAAGCTGCAAGCGCGCGGCGGACAGGCCTCACCGGCTCCGCCGGTCGGTCCTGCGCTGGGTCAGCACGGCATCAACATCATGGAGTTCTGCAAGGCCTTCAACGCGCAGACGCTCAGCGACACCGGCACGATCATTCCGGTCGTCATCACCGTCTACGAGGATCGCTCGTTCACATTCGTGACGAAGACGCCGCCGGCGGCCGTCCTGATCCGTCAGGCGCTCAAACTGGAGAAGGGCTCGGGCGAGCCCAACCGCAACAAGGTCGGCAAGATCACCGACGCCCAGTTGCGCGAGATCGCCGAGCGCAAGCTCGCCGACCTCAATGCCCACGACGTCGACCAAGCTGTGAAGATCATCGCCGGCACTGCCCGCTCGATGGGCGTCGAGGTGGCGTCATGAACGCTCACAGTCGCCGCCACGCAGAGGGTCTTCAGAAGATCGATCGCGATCGCGAGCACGCCCCCGCCGAGGCGGTTGCGCTCGTCAAGAGCCTCGCCAGCGCCAAATTCGACGAGTCGGTTGAGATCCACGTGCGCACCGGTCTGAACGTGCGCCATGCCGACGAGCAGTTGCGCGGCACGATCGCTCTGCCCAATGGCTTGGGCAAGAACGTCAAGGTCATCGTCTTTGCCCAAGGCGAGAAGGCCCGCGAAGCCGAGGCTGCCGGCGCCGATGTCGTCGGTGCCCAGGATCTGGCCAAGCGCATCGAGGAGGAGGGCTTCGACGAATTCGACGTCGCGATCGCCACACCCGATCTGATGTCCGTGGTTGGACGACTCGGCCGCATCCTCGGCCCGTCGGGCAAGATGCCGAACCCGAAGGTCGGCACCGTCACGATGGACGTCGCCAAAGCCGTCGAAGACTCCAAGTCCGGCAAGGTCGAGTACCGCACCGATCGCACCGCGATCGTGCACATGGTGATCGGCAAGGCCTCCTTCGACGAGCGCCAGCTGCTCGAGAACTATGCAGCCGTCGTCGAAGAGCTCGTCCGCGCCAAGCCCTCGGCGGCGAAGGGTCGCTATCTGCGCACGATCACGATGACTTCCACCATGGGCCCCGGCGTCAAAGTGGACCCAGCCCGCACCCGCGACATCGTCGAAGAGGCAGCCGCGGCCTGATTTAATCAACGGCTCACCGCCAGAGACCCCCGGCGTCGCCGGCCGATCCACGATCGGCATCGGCAGAGAAGACCGGGGCAGGTGGAGCGAGCGAAGGCGGTTCACCCCCGCTCTCGACGCCCCGCTGTGCTTGGGCGTCTGAGTTCTTCAAAGAGAGCAAGGGATGAGATGAACCGAGAGCAGAAGGCAGCGACGATAGAGGCGCTCGCAACGGAGATAGACGAGTCACAGGCTGTCTTCGCCGTTGACTACCGTGGCATCTCGGTGGCCCAGGCAGCCGAGCTGCGCTCCAAGCTGCGCGAGGCCGACGCCACCTTTACGGTCGTCAAGAACTCGTTGACCGAACGCGCTGCCGACCAGGTCGGGGCCGAGTCGCTCAAGGCGCTGCTCTCGGGGCCGACCGCACTCACCTTCGTACGCGGCGATGCCGCGCTGGCGGCCAAGGCCGTCGCCGACCAGGCTCGTGTCACACAGCTCCTGCCGTTCAAGGGCGGCTTGATGGACGGCGAGGTGGTCGATGCCGACCAGATCCGCGCCATCTCGCGCCTGCCCTCGCGCGAAGTGCTCTACGGCCAGCTCGTCGGGATCGTGGCCTCGCCCATCTCGGGCCTGGTGCGCACCCTCGGCGGTCTCGTCGGCGGGCTCGCGGTCGCGCTCGGCCAGGTGCGTGAGAAGAAGGAGTCGGGCGAGATCCCGGCCGGGGAGGCACCCGCTGCCGAGGCTGCTCCCGTGGAGGAGGTTCCGGCTGCTGAGGAGCCGACCGCAGACCAAGCTGAGCCGGCAACTGAGCCGGCGCAAGACGACAACCAGACGGACGCTTCGGAGCAACAAGCCGAGAGCGCCGAAGCGACCAAGGAGGACTGACCGATGGCAACAAGCACACAAGATTGGATCGAGGAGCTCAAGGGCATCTCGGTGCTGGAGCTCGCCGAGCGCATCAAGGCGCTGGAGGAGGAGTTCGGCGTCTCGGCGGCGGCTGTGGCAGCACCGGCGGCGGCAGCAGCAGCAGGCGGCGGCGGTGACGCCGGCGGCGAGGACGAGGGTCCGACCACGGTCGACGTGATTCTCACGGCGTCCGGCGACAAGAAGATCCAGGTGATCAAGGTCGTGCGCGCCGCCACCGGTCTCGGCCTGAAGGAGGCCAAGGCACTCGTCGACGAGGCTCCCAAGCCAGTCAAGGAGGGCATCGAGCGCGAGGAGGCCGACAAGCTCAAGGCCGAACTCGAGGAGGCTGGAGGCAGCGTCGAGTTGAAGTAGCCGTCAAGCGGTCTGACCGGCGCGCGCCAAGACGAGTCGGGCGCCGGTCAACGCCATGCAAGAGGGCATGGAGAGGGCTCGTCAGAGTTCTGAGGGAGGGTCGGGTCTCGGTCGGCGGGTGAGCTTCTTGTTGTTAGGCGGGGTTGGGTGCCCCGCGGACCGAAGACGTCGGCGCGCCGCCGGCAAGCTCGACCGCTGTCGTAGATTTTTGGATACCGGGGAGTAATCTATTCCCAAGGGTAGACAATAAAGCTGCAATCGTATACGTTCACCATGTGTCGGTGGGGCATACGGATATCGGATATGCGGATACCCGGAAGAGGCAGTCGATCGGTTTCGATCGACAGGGTCATGCTGACGCCAGGCACGCAGGACCCCGGGAGAGAGCTCCTTGATCTGAATGGGAGATACCAGTCTCGCGCGATCTCATCCGATCGTGCGTAATCCCAAATCGTGAAGGAGGTAGGGAATGGTGAATCAATTGTCCTCTCTCAATCGCCGGGTCCAGCTCGCGATCGTGCTCGGAGCGGTGTTCGCGTGCGTGTGCGCGGCGAAGGCCTCGGCGGCCGAAATCGAATGGCGTCAGGGTGGGGCCGCGTTGACGTCGGCGGTCGCAGTCAAATCGTCGGGCAACTTCATACTGCAAGACCGCGGCCGCTCGGCCGGCACGCTCACGCTCGAATGCAAATACGAAGGAGCCGGCACGGCCGGACCCGGCGTCGCCGGCAAAGAGACGAGCTTCAGTTTCACTACATGTTCAGTCACCCACCCGGCGGGCGAATGCGAAGGCGCGCTCACGCAAGAAATCCAGCACCTGCCCTGGAAGACCGAATTGGTGGTGACGAAAGGCACCGCGTACGACCTGATCAGCTCCGGCGGAACCGGTGCTCCCGGGATAAAGCTCACCTGTACGCACCTGGGCTCCCCCGGATGGGTCGTCGACGAATGCTCGGGCACGCTGAAGACGACCGTCAAGGACAAGACGACGGGTGTCGAAACCGAATACGACGTCGAAGAAGGCGAACCGCTGAAATGCTCCTGGAAAGGCACCGCGAGCACGAGCGGCGGCCTCGTAAACGGCGTCGGCCTTGTGCAGGCCAACAGCGGCGCGGCGCTCGAAGTCGTGCGCTCGGAGAACTGGGAGCGGGAACGCAAAGCGCTCACCGGGTCGGTAGCGACGAAAACGACGGGTTCGGTCAAGCTGACCGACGAAAGCCTGTCGGTCGAATGCAAAGACACGGGTGAAGGCTCGGCCGGTACCGGTGGATCCGACGAACTGAGCAAACTGACATTGTCGGCTTGTACGTTCGTGTCCAGCGGGTCGTGCGAAGCGGGCGTAGCGCCGCTGATCACGGCGGGGCACCTGTCCTGGCACTCCGAACTGCTGTGGTCGCCCGGTGCGGCGCAGCGCAGCCACGACGTGTCGGTGTCGGGCGGCAAAGGCGCGCCCGTGCTCTCGATCGAATGCCGGGTCTCCGGCGTGATGAAAGTGGTCGACGAATGCACGGCGACCTCCGTGCGGATGAGCGCGACGAACGTCACTGGCGGCGTCGAAGGTTCCTTCGACGGCGAAAAGCTGACGTGCAGCGCCACCAAAGCGGCGACCGGGAAGCTCGAAGGCACGCAGCTGATCGCGGCGACCTCGGGGTCGGCGCTCGAAGTGGAAGTGCCCTGAGGCATAGGGGCTGATGCGGGCTGGCGCCGCGTGCGCGAGTCCGTCGATCTAGTGCGGTCAATGGCCGGCTCCCACTCGCGAAGTGGGGGCCGGCCGTGCCCGTCCTAGAGGATCGTGATGCATGATGTGTGGGCTCGGGGCACGCTTGAGCCGCTTGAGCCGCTCGAGCACCTCGGGCGCCCGCTTCAGTCTCGGGCGCCCCGCTTCACGATTCCTCCCAAAATCGGCAAATCTCCGGTAGAATCCGGCGCGCTGGCCGATAGTCGCAGCCACCCGAAGCGACAGACACCGCGCCACATACGCGGTGATCAGGGGTGGGGTCCGTGAGCGCCGGCTGCCCCACTTGAGGGCGGCGCTTCTCTATGCTATCTTTGCTGGTCGCGCGTTTGCGCCCGCCTTTGCCCGTCTCTCGCCCTCCGAAGGAGTCATTTCTTGGCTGCTGTTGATGCTCTCCGGACGCGCCGGTCCTTCGCGCGTCTGTCCAAGTCTGTCGACGTACCGAACCTCATCGATATCCAGCGCCGCTCGTTTCTGTGGCTGACCGATCCCCAAAAGGGCGGTCTGCGCGAGACGATCGACGACATCTCCCCAATCGAGGACTACACCGGCAACCTTGCCGTGCAGTTCGGCGAATTCGTCTTCGACGAGCCCGTCGCCTCGTTGGAGCAGTGCCGCGAGAAGGATCTGACCTACGCCCGTCCGCTCACCGTCACGGTCGCGTTCATCAACCGCGAGACCGGTGAGATCCGCGAGCAGTCGGTGTTCATGGGCGACTTCCCGTGGATGACCGAGCGCGGCACATTCGTCATCAACGGCACCGAGCGCGTCGTGGTGACACAGCTCGTGCGTTCGCCGGGCGCTTACCTGATGGAGCCCAAGGACCGCGAGAAGCAGGTCTTCATCGCCAACCTGATGCCCGCCCGCGGCTCGTGGCTGGAGCTCGAGATCGACAAGAAGGGCAAGGTCTTCGTCCGCATCGATCGCAAGCGCAAGCTGCCTGTGACCGTGCTGTTGCGCGCGATGGGCTACGCGACCGATGAGGAGATCCTGCGGCTGTTCGAGAACTCGCACTACATCCGCAACACGATCGAAGCCGACACCGAGCAGACGCGTACCGAAGAGGGCGCGCTGATCGAGCTGTTCAAGAAGCAGCGTCCGGGCGAGCCGCCGAGCGTCGAGAACGCCAAGGCGCTGCTCAACCAGCTGTTCTTCGATCCCAAGCGCTACGACCTCACGCGCGTCGGTCGCTACAAGCTCAACTCGCGTCTCGGTCTCGACATCGACATCGACACGCGCACGCTCACCCACGACGACATCCTCGCGCTCGTCAAGGAGCTCGTCTCGCTGCCCAAGCGACTCGGCATGCCCGAGGAGCCGGAGATCGAGATCAAGGACTACGCGGCCGAGGCGACGAGCATGCCGCGCGAGCCCGTCGAGGAGCATCTCGACGAGTACGAGCACTTCGGCAACCGCCGTCTGCGTACCGTCGGCGAGCTGATCCAGGAGGCTTTCCGCATCGGTCTCTACCGCATGGAGCGCGTCGTGCGCGAGCGTCTGACTACAGAGGACGCCGACACGATCACGCCGCAGACGATCATCAACATCCGGCCTGTCGTGGCCGCGTTGAAGGAGTTCTTCGGCTCCTCGCAGCTGTCGCAGTTCATGGACCAGACGAATTCTCTCGCCGGGCTCACGCACCGCCGGCGTCTATCGGCGCTCGGCGCGGGTGGTCTGACCCGCGAGCGCGCGCCGATCGAGGTGCGCGACGTGCACCCCACCCATTACGGACGCATGTGCCCGATCGAGACACCAGAGGGTCCGAACATCGGCCTGATCGGCTCGCTCTCCTCGTTCGCCGAGGTGTCCGAGTATGGGTTCGTCACAACTCCATATCGAGTCGTCAAGGACGGCATCGCCACCGAGGAAGTCGTCCGTCTGGACGCCACTCAGGAGGAGGAGCAGCTGATCGCTCAGGCGAACACGCCGATCGACGAGAAGACCGGCAAGCTGCTCGACAAGGAGATCCTCTGCCGCACCCAGGCCGGCCAGTACGTGACGGTCGGGCCCAAGGATGTGGACCTGGTCGACGTGTCTCCCGAACAGATCTGGTCGGTTGCCACCGCGATGATCCCGTTCCTCGAGCACGACGACGCCAACCGTGCGCTGATGGGCTCGAACATGCAGCGCCAGGCAGTGCCGCTCTTGAAGACCGACGCCCCGCTGGTGGGCACCGGCATGGAGCGGCGTGCGGCGCTCGACACGGGCGACGTATTGCTGACTCGCAACAGCGGCACGATCGACTTCGTCGACGCCAACCGGATCGTGATCGAGACTCCCGACGGCAAGGACGAATACGAGCTGCAGAAGTTCATGCGTTCCAACCAGGGCACCCTGATCCACCACAAGCCGCGTGTCAGCTCCGGCCAGAAGGTCAAGGCCGGCGACGTCTTGGCCGACGGCTCCTCGACCGACAAGGGCGAGATGGCGCTCGGCAAGAACCTGATGGTGGCCTTCATGTCCTGGGAGGGCTACAACTTCGAGGACGCGATCATCCTGTCCAAGCGTCTCGTGCAGGACGACGAGCTCACCTCGATTCACATCGAGGAGTACGAGATCGACGCCCGCACGACCAAGCTCGGCGACGAGGAGATCACGCGCGACATCCCCAACCGCTCGGAGGAGTCGCTGCGCAACCTCGACGACCGCGGCATCGTGCGCGTCGGTGCGGAGGTCGCCTCCGGCGACCTGCTCGTCGGCAAGGTCACACCCAAGGGCGAGACCGAGCTCACCGCCGAGGAGAAGCTGATCCGTGCGATCTTCAAGGAGAAGGCGCGTGAGGTCAGAGACACGTCACTGAAGGTGCCCCACGGCGAGGGTGGTGTCGTGATCGACGTGATGACCTTCAGCCGCGACGAGGGCGACGACCTGCCGCCCGGGGTCAACGACCTCGTGCGCGTGTTCGTGGCCAAGAAGCGCAAGATCTCCGAGGGCGACAAGCTCGCGGGCCGTCACGGCAACAAGGGTGTCATCTCCAAGATCGTCGACCAGCAGGACATGCCGTTCCTGGAGGACGGCACGCCGGTCGACGTGATCCTCAACCCGCTGGGCGTGCCAAGTCGCATGAACGTCGGACAGATCCTCGAGACCCACCTCGGCTGGGCCGCCGCGCAGGGCTGGTACGACGACGGCACCGAGGCCTACAAGGAAGCCGATGCGAACGGCGGCAAGCGCCGCGTGTACGTGTCCACGCCGGTCTTCGACGGGGCGACCGTCGAAGACGTCGACACTGCTTTGGTCAAGTGGCAGGACGCGCACGAGGGTCGCATCCGCATGGACGTAGACAAGTCCCGTCGCGTTGGCGAGCAGGCGTCCGGCAAGATGACCCTGTTCAACGGTCGCTCCGGCGAGCCCTTCGCCGAGCAGGTCACCGTCGGCTATATGTACATCCTCAAGCTGCTGCACCTCGTCGACGACAAGATCCACGCTCGCTCGACCGGTCCCTACTCGCTCGTCACCCAGCAGCCGCGGGGAGGCAAGGCGCAGTTCGGCGGTCAGCGCTTCGGCGAGATGGAGGTGTGGGCGCTGGAGGCATTCGGCGCCGCCTACACGCTGCAGGAGATGCTCACGATCAAGTCCGACGACACGGTCGGACGCGTCAAGGCATACGAGGCGATCGTCAAGGGCGAGAACATCGCCGAGCCGTCGATACCCGAGTCCTTCAAGGTGCTGCTCAAGGAGATGCAGTCCCTGGCGCTCGACGTGGGCGTCGTCTCCGAGGAAGGTCAGCACACGGAGCTGCGCGACGAAGACGACGACCTGCTGCGCGCCGCGGAGGAGCTCGGTATCGACCTCTCCGGCGTCAGGGCACCCACGGGCGAGGTCACAGAGACCGAGCCCCCGGAGGAGGGTGCGGTTGCTGAGTCAGACGGCCAGGAGGGCCAGGACGATGATGTCGAGCCCGCGACGGCGATCGACATAGAGGGGCTCATCGAGGACGGCATCGCCCTCGATGAGCTCGACGACGCCGGCGCCCCTGTGGGCGACCCGGCCGAAGGGAGCAACTAAATGATTGTAAGGGGGCGACGCCCCCTTACGGCCTTCGGCCTATCCCCCAGTTACGCGATTTTCAACACAAGCCAGAGGACCACATCGTGATTGACATAAACAACTTCGACGCTATCGAGATCTCCCTCGCCTCGTCCAAGCAGATCCGCGGCTGGAGCTCCGGTGAGGTCACCAAGCCCGAGACGATCAACTACCGCACGCTCAAGCCCGAGAAGGACGGTCTCTTCTGCGAGCGCATCTTCGGTCCTACAAAGGACTGGGAGTGCTACTGCGGCAAGTACAAGCGCGTGCGCTACAAGGGCATCGTGTGCGAGCGCTGTGGCGTGGAGGTCACACGCTCGAAGGTGCGTCGCGAGCGCATGGGTCACGTCGACCTGGCCGCTCCCGTCAGCCACATCTGGTTCTTCAAGGGCGTGCCTTCGCGCATCGGCTACCTGCTCGACATGGCGCCCAAGGAGCTCGAGAAGGTTCTTTACTTCGCCGCATCGATCGTCACGTGGGTCGACGACGAGGCTCGCTCCAAGGACCTCGACACCCTGGAGAAGGAGGTCAACAAGGTTCTCGACTCCTACGCCGCCGAGCTACAGGAGCGCGTGCTCGAACTGCGCGAGTCCCTGGCTCGTCGCGAGAAGTACCTCACGACCGGCAAGCAGACCTCCTTCAATGACGAAGATCACCTGTGGGCCGACTCGCTGGACCTCAACCTCTCCAAGATCTCCGACGAGGAGCGCGACAAGCTCGTCAAGGAGCTCAACAAGACCTTCGAGGCCGATATCGCCGACACCGAAGCCTATATCGAGGATGGGGCCGAGCGGATGCGCAACGTTTGGGAGCTGTTCAAGACGATGGAACCCAAGCAGATCGAGCACGACGAGACCACCTTCCGCGAGCTCAAGGAGCGCTTCGGCTCCTCCTACGGCTTCGGCGAATACTTCCGTGGCGGCATGGGCGCCGAGGCGATCCGCGACCTGCTCCAGCAGGTCGACCTGGAGGCCGAACGCACCGAACTGGAGGAGCAGGTCAAGACCGGCAAGGGCCAGAAGCAGGCACGCGCGGTCAAGCGTTTGAAGGTTGTCTCCGCGTTCATCCAGTCCGGCAACAAGCCCGAGATGATGGTGCTCGACGCCGTTCCGGTGATCCCGCCGGAGCTGCGCCCGATGGTCCAACTCGACGGTGGACGCTTCGCCACCTCCGATCTCAACGACCTCTACCGCCGCGTCATCAACCGCAACAACCGCCTCAAGCGGCTGCTCGACC
Organism: Solirubrobacteraceae bacterium; assembly: GCA_035486935.1. Taxonomy (GTDB): domain Bacteria; phylum Actinomycetota; class Thermoleophilia; order Solirubrobacterales; family Solirubrobacteraceae; genus Palsa-744. Next base: position 19,599 of record DATHMQ010000050.1, on the reverse strand, counting down.
TTGGCGCGCCGGAGATCATCGTCAACAACGAGAAGCGCATGCTGCAAGAGGCGGTTGACGCGCTGTTCGACAACGGCCGCCGTGGCCGTCCCGTCACCGGCCCTGGCAACCGTCCGCTCAAGAGCCTTTCGGACATGCTCAAGGGCAAGCAGGGACGCTTCCGTCAGAACCTGCTCGGCAAGCGCGTGGACTATTCGGGACGCTCGGTGATCGTCGCCGGCCCGTACCTGAAACTGCACCAATGCGGCCTGCCGAAGATTATGGCGCTCGAGTTGTTCAAGCCGTTCATCATGGCGCGCCTGGTCGAGCGCAAGTCCGCACAGAACATCAAGGCGGCCAAGAAGATGGTCGACTCGATGATCGGCGAGGTCTGGGACGTGCTCGAGGAGGTAATCCACGAGCACCCGGTGCTGCTCAACCGCGCACCCACCCTGCACCGTCTGGGCATCCAGGCGTTTGAACCGCTGCTCGTAGAGGGCAAGGCGATCCAGGTTCATCCGCTCGTGTGCCACGCCTTCAACGCCGACTTCGACGGCGATCAGATGGCGGTCCACCTACCGCTGTCGGCCGAGGCCCAGGCGGAGGCACGCATTCTGATGCTGTCCTCTAACAACATCCTCTCGCCCGCACACGGCGCGCCGCTGGCGACGCCCACCCAGGACATGATCCTGGGCGCCTACTACCTCACCTACGGTCTCGAAGCCGACGAGCTGTCGAAGATCGACAGGGCCACGTACGAGCCTCGTCCGCACGTGTTCCGCACCGCGCAGGAGGCGGAGCTCTCCTACGAGGCCGGTGTCGTCAAGCTGCACGACATCGCCGAGTTCCGTCCGATGGGACGCGAGGGAGGGCACCTGCTCACGACGGTTGGGCGGATCATCTACAACGACCGCATCGAGCGGGCGCTGGCCGAGGCGCTCGGCGATCAGTTCGACGCGTCCAAGTACGTTTATGTCAACCAGTCGATGAAGAAGCGCGACACCACGCGTCTGATCGACGCCTTGGTGCAGACCTATGGCGCGACCACGATCTCCTTGGTGCTCGACGCATTCAAGGACCTCGGTTTCAAGTACGCCACTCAGGCGGGAATCACGATCTCCAAGAACGACGTGGTCATCCCGCCCGAGAAGCAGTCGATCCTCGACAAGTACGACAAGCTCGTGGGCGACATCACCGACCAGTACGACATGGGTCTGATCACCCAGGAGGAGCGCCACGAGGCGGTCGTGGAGAAGTGGAACGCAGCCACCGACGAGGTGGCCGAGGCGATGATCCAGAACCTCGACACGCTCAACCCGATCTTCATGATGGCCAACTCGGGCGCCCGCGGTTCCTTCAAGCAGATCCGCCAGTTGGCGGGTATGCGCGGCCTGATGGCCAACCCGAAGGGCGAGATCATCGAGCGACCGATCAAGTCCAACTTCATGGAGGGTTTGTCGGTGCTTGAGTACTTCATCTCCACCCACGGCGCGCGAAAGGGACTGGCCGATACGGCCCTGCGTACCGCCGACTCGGGCTATTTGACCCGTCGTCTGGTGGACGTCGCGCAGGACGTGATCATTCGCGAGGTCGACTGTGGCACCGACGAATACATCGAGATGGCCGTCTGGAACGAGGGTGGCGAGCCCAACGAAAACCTCGTGGGGCGGACCGCCGCACAGCCGATCACCACCAAGCGCGGACGCATGCTCGCCGAGGGCGGTGAGGAAATCGGCCGCCAGCAGCTCGCCGACATCGTCGAGGCATTCGCCGATGAACACGAGAAGGGCGTGCCTGTGACCGTACCGGTGCGCTCGGTGCTCAAGTGCAAGGCTCCCAGCGGGGTCTGCCAGGCCTGTTACGCCCGTGCGATGGCCACCGGCCAGACCGCACAGATCGGCGATGCCGTCGGCATCGTCGCGGCGCAGTCGATCGGTGAGCCCGGCACGCAGCTGACGATGCGCACATTCCACACCGGCGGCGTCGCCGGCGCGGACATCACGCACGGCCTGCCGCGCGTGGTGGAGCTCTTCGAGGCGCGCAAGCCCAAGGGCTTGGCCAAGATCGCCGAGCAGGACGGCATCGTGTCGATCGAAGAGACCGAGAAGGCGCTCACGGTCGTCATCACCGACGAGGCCGGCGAGGAGCATCGCCACGCTTTCCCACGGCGTACGCGCCTGTATGTGGCAAGCGGCGAGAAGATCGTGGCCGGCAAGCAGCTGAACGAGGGTTCGCTCTACCCACACGAGCTCCTGGCGATCCGCGGACGCACCGAGACCGAGCAGTACCTGGTCAAGGAGGTTCAGGAGGTCTACAAGTCGCAGGGCGTGGACATCAACGACAAGCACATCGAGTTGATCGTGCGTCAGATGCTCAAGAAGGTCAGGGTCGACCAGAAGGGCGACACCGACTACCTCCCTGGGCAGTTCGTGGACCGCTACGAATTCGCGACCGCCAACGACGCCGTGATCGCCAAGGGTGGCGAGACCGCCCAGTTCGAGGACATCATCCTCGGCATCACCAAGGCATCGCTGAACACCGATTCGTTCCTCTCGGCGGCCTCCTTCCAGGAGACCACCAAGGTGCTCACCGACGCCTCGCTCGAGGGCAAGATCGATCGTCTGAACGGCCTCAAGGAGAACGTGATCATCGGCAAGCTGATTCCCGCGGCGACGGGACTCAAGCGCTACAGGCGGATCGAGATCGAACCGTCCGAGCCGATGCCGCGCGCGATCGACGACGTCGGTCTGCTCGACCAAGAGGAGATCGCGGCCGAGCTGGGCTTGGCCGACGGTGAGGCGCTCAGCGCCGGCTACGGCAGCGAGTTCGACGCCGATTTGGCATCGCTCGAGAAGATCGGCGCCGGCAGCTCGGACCCCGGTTTCGTCGAGGGCTTGGGCGAGCTCGAGGTGCCCGAGGAGTCGGGAGAGTAGGACTCTCCCCAGGGAGAGTAAATCTCTCTCATCGTCTTATGACAGCGGCGCATGCGCCGCTGTCCCTGGGGGCGCATGCGCCCCCAGGCGGGGCCGCACATGTGCGGCCCCGTTCCGTTAAGAGATGGTTGGATTTCGCAGCGAGATCGCCCAGCGCTCAAGCGTCTCCGCCTCGCGCCCCGTAAGCCCACTCGCCGGCATCGTCTGCACGAGCAGCGTGGGTGCCTCCCGCACATCCGCCCACTCGTGGCAAGCATCGTTGAAGGCGTCGTCGATCCACGCCAGCGCCCTGTTCGCGCTCGCGTAGGCATCGATCGCGTCGAGCTTCCAGTGCGCGTTCGTACGCCCCACCGCACGATCGAAGCTCAGGTATGGCAGCGTCGGCAGGCCCAGCAGGTGGGGTAGGTATTCGTTGGCCTTCTCCTCCCAGCCGCTAGCCCATACAGGCTCGAAGTTGGAAACAAGCCCGAGCAGGTGCTCGGCCGCGCTGGACGAAAGAAAGTGGGGTATGCCGTCGATCGAATGGAACGTCCCCTCCGGTCGTGACGCATGGTCGAAGGAGAACAGCGAGATCACGCCGTCGATGTCCACGAGCAGCAGGGGACGGTCCTCCAAATCTGGACTCCCCCTGCGCGCGCGGGGGTGGGGCGCTATGTCGGGTTGCTCATGGGGCGTTGACGGATGGTGCGCAAAAGCGCGATGTCCCCCGCGCGCGTGGGGGGCATGGGCGTTTTTTGCGATGCGGCCCGGCGCATGGCCCGCGCCCGGCTTCTGCCGCGAGTCTTCTTCGCGCGCTGCTCGTTTGTCTTTAGCTTGCACTGAGGTGATCACCGGTAATCTGCCTGAGTCGCGACAGCGCAGTAAAGCATCCGTCGCCTGTTGCCGATGGATCACTCCGTCCGGCTCCCAACCATGACTCTCGATCTAGGCATACTCCTCTCGCTGGCCTGCGCTTTCGTGGCCAACCTCGGCTTCTTCTACAAGTACCGAGGCGCCAACTCGGTGGCCAGCGTCGATGTGCGCCATCCGCTGCGCTCTATCCGCACGCTCTTCTCCTCCGGTTGGTTCGCGATCGGCATGATCGTCGCGACGGCTTCCTGGGCTTTGCACGTGGCAGCGTTGGCACTCGCGCCGATGTCGGTCGTACAGGTTGCGCTTGCTGCGGGTGTGGTCTTGATCGCGGTGATGGCCGATCGCATGTTCGGCTTCGAGGTCGGCCCGCGCCAGTGGCTCGGCTTGTGGCTGATGGCTGCAGGTCTGGTGATGCTCGGCTTGACCTTGCCGGCGATGCACGGCGCGCACTCGCAGTTCTCGGATCCGGCGATGATCTCCTTCGAGGCCGGTCTGTTCGGTTTGGGAGGCTTGTTGATCATGGGCCCACGCATGGGCGGCCCGGTCGAGCATCACGGCATGATGCTGGGCGCCGCCTCCGGCATCCTGTTCGGCGTCTCCGACACCTCGATCAAGGCATTGACCGGCATCATCGGCGCCCACGGCCCGCTTGCCGTATTGCTGAGCCCGTGGCTGGCGGTAGCGGTGCTGGCTTCGATCGTCGCGTTCTACGCCTCGGCAAAGGGCCTGCAGGAGGGAGAGGCAGTGCCGGTCATCGCGGTCACCGGCACGGCTGCCAACATCGCCGGCATCGCCGGTGGAATCCTCGTGTTCGGCGATCCCCTGCCAGGCAGCCCGGTTGGCATCGTCTTGCAATCGCTAGCCTTCATACTCGTGCTCGTGGCTGCGGCTTTGATGCCGGCCCCTGTGCGTGCAGCGGGCATCGCCCCCAGCACGTGAGCTGGGCCTTGCCCGGGGCTTGCTGCTAGGATTCCGCCCCGAATGCCAACCACCTCGCAACTAGTGCGCAAGGGCCGCGTCGCCCCAAAGAAAAAGCTTGCAACCCCGGGCTTGAAGTCCGGCAAGGGGCGTAAGAAGAAGGTTGCCGCTCCGCAGCGACGCGGCGTCTGCACACGCGTCTACACGACGACCCCGAAGAAGCCCAACTCCGCCCTGCGCAAGGTCGCCCGCGTGCGCATTGCGGGTTCGATCGAGGTCACGGCATACATCCCGGGCGAGGGCCACAACCTGCAGGAGCACTCGGTCGTCTTGGTACGCGGCGGTCGTGTCAAGGATCTTCCGGGCGTGCGCTACAAGGTCGTGCGCGGCACGCTCGACGCGGCCGGTGTGAGCGATCGCAAGCAAGGTCGCTCCCAGTACGGCGTGAAGAAGAAGTAGCGGGGGCGGGTGGGAACTTAATCAATGCCACGTCGCGCAGCCGCCCAGGTGCGTCCGCTTGAAGCGGACTCCGTCCATCGCTCGAAGCTTGTTCAGCAGATCATCAACAAGGTGATGCTCGACGGCAAGAAGTCCACCGCCGAGCGGATCGTCTACGACGCCCTTGCCCTGATCGGCGAGCGCTCGGACAAGGATCCGATTGAGCAGTTGGAGGCTTCGATCAAGGCGCTCACGCCGGCGCTGGAGGTCCGCTCGCGCCGCGTCGGTGGCGCTACCTACCAAGTTCCTGTGGAGGTCCCAAGCGCCCGTGCCCGCACGCTGGCGGTGCGCTGGCTTGTCGAGTTCGCCCGCGCACGGCGCGAGAAGACGATGGCGCAGCGCTTGGCCAACGAGCTGCTCGACGCTCAGTCTCAGCAGGGCGGCGCCTACAAGCGCAAGGACGACATCTACCGCATGGCGCAAGCCAACAAGGCTTTCGCGCACTACCGCTGGTAGACACGCTTTCCTCGGGTGGTGACTCGGGGTTCGAGGGGACACGTAGGGCTCGGCAGTCAGGTCAGGTCGGTGGTGGTGTGCTCGTTGGTTGGTTTACGGGCCCTGTGAGAGACTCGTTGGTCTTAGCTGGCGGGCCTGTGGGAATCGTCCAAAACACAGGGTTCCCAAAAACTTAAGAAAAAATGGGTTGAAGGAAGAAGGTTTGGTACCTAAACTTTCGGTACCAAATGTCTTCGCGTCAGACAATCGAGCAGGGCGACCCCTCCGCTTCGACAAAGATCGAGCGCCACGTATGGGTCGTTTGCGGCGTCGTGATCCTCGGGATGATCATGTCGATCCTCGACACGACGATCGTCAACGTCGCGCTGCACACGCTCTCGCACGACCTGCACAGCCCGCTTTCGCAGGTCCAGTGGGTGATAACCGGCTACCTGCTCTCGCTCGCCGCCGTGATCCCCGTCACGGGTTGGGCCGCACGGCGCTTCGGCGCCAAGCAGGTCTACATGACCTCACTGGTCCTCTTCACCGCCGGCTCCGCGCTGTGTGGTCTCGCCGACTCGACGACCTCCTTGGTCGTCTTCCGCGTCCTGCAGGGCGCGGGCGGCGGCATGATCATGCCCGTCGCGATGATGATCATGGCCCAGGTCGCCGGGCCGCAGCGCATGGGTCGCGTCATGGGCTACGTCTCGATGCCGGCAATGATCGCGCCGATCCTCGGCCCAGTCGTGGGCGGTTTGATCCTGGAGAACCTGCACTGGTCCTGGATCTTCTTCGTCAACGTCCCGATCGGGCTGGTCGCCTTCATCTTGGGTTGGCGGATGCTGCCGCACACCGACTCCGGAGAGGCCGGCAACCTTGACATCCTGGGCCTCGCGCTCCTCCCAGCGGGCTTCGCCGCCTTCATATACGGGATCAGCGAGCTCGGCTCGGGTTCGGCCTTGGGCTCGGGCAAAGTCATCGTGCCGTGCGTCGTCGGGACGGTGTTGGTCGTGGTCTTCTGTTTTCACGCTCTGCGCGTCGAGCGTCCCCTGTTGGACATCCGCATGTACGCAAACAAGGTCTTCGCGGGCGCCGCATTCACCAACTTCGGCCTTGGCGCCGCGCTGTTCGGGGCGATGATCCTGGTGCCGCTCTACTATCAGGAAGTGCGCGGGCAGAGCGTCATCAACACGGGTTTGCTGACCGGTCCCCAGGGAATCGGCGCGCTGATCGCGATGCCGTTGGCCAGCCGTCTCACCCAGCGCTTTAGCGGCGGACGCGTGGCAATGTGCGGCGTGTCGCTGCTCTGCATCAGCACGGTGCCGTTCACGTTCATCGGCGCCCACACCTCGATCGTCGCCATCTCGCTGGTGCTGGTCGTACGTGGCCTGAGCATCGGCCTGTGCTTCATGCCGGCGATGAGCGCAGCCTTCTCGGCGATGCGCCCCGAGCAGATCTCCGACGCAACTCCACAGATCAATGCGCTTCAGCGCACCGGCGGTGCGATCGGCACGGCGGTGCTTGCCGTCGTCCTACAACGCGCCGGCGCGCACGCGCACACCCCGGAGGAGCTTGCAGGCGCGTTCGACACCGCTTACTGGTGGGCGCTGGGGATTGCGGCTCTATCGCTGATCCCGTGTCTGATGCTGCTGCGCGCCGAGCGTCCCCAGAGCGAGGCCGAGCCGATCTTGGACGAGGCCGAGACGGTCCTCGAGCGTCAAGAAGCGCTCGCGGACGCTGTTGGGGTCTGAGCGAGCCAACGTCATGTCCAGCGCAACCGAGCCCTCCTCCGCCACACAGGCTTCTGCAGCACGGAGCGCCGGCGCGGGTGCAGGGATCGCCGAGGCGGACCGCGAGGCCGATCTGGTCGAGCTTGGCAAGGCCTTCCGTCACGTCTTTCGGGCGCTTCGCCGCCTGCGCGGACGCGACACGCACCTGATCGGCTCGGAGGTCAGTCACGCCCAAATGGAACTATTGATCGAGCTCAGCGAGCGGGGCCCATTGAGCGCCGGTGAGTTGGCCACCGCGGCGCAGTTGACGCCCGGCACAGTCACGCAGATGCTCGACCATCTCGCCGAGAGCGGCCACGTACAGCGCACGCGTGGGGCCGACGACCGCCGTGTCGTCGTCACATGTCTCACCCCTCAAGGAGAGGGTAAGGTGCAAAGCAAGCGCGCCACCTGGCAGGCGCGCTGGGAGCAGGCGCTCGCCGACGTGGATGCTGAGGAACTGCGAGTCGCTACGCGGGTGCTCGAGCGCTTGGGAACGGTCTTCGAGGACGCGCCGGCCGATGGGAAATGTGCGGACTCGCGGTAGTCGTCTGGTAGCCCAACCACGCTTACTGACGCCCCATTGCCTCTGCTATAGTCGCCGTCTGCGGGCGAGACGGTGCTGTTGGCTGAGCACGTTCCAGCCGCGCAGCGAACAAGCATGGAGACCTTGACCAAATAGAGAAGCGACCCGCCCGAGCACCGGCAGCGCGTGGGCCCGAGGGGCCCATTTTTTTGCCCTGAGCCACGTCATCGGCGGCGTCGAGCCCGTCACATCGCACGCTCTTCACCGAACAACATCCCGACACCAAGCACCCACCAGACACCAGACAAATGCCCCGCAAGTTTCCCCTAGAGAGAACCCGCAACATCGGGATCATGGCCCACATCGACGCGGGCAAGACGACGACGACCGAGCGCATCCTCTATTACACAGGCCGCACATACAAGATCGGCGAGGTCCACGAGGGCGCCGCCGTGATGGATTGGATGGAACAGGAGCAGGAGCGCGGCATCACGATCACCTCCGCGGCCACCACGGCCGAGTGGGACGATCACCGCATCAACATCATCGACACCCCGGGTCACGTCGATTTCACCGTCGAGGTGGAGCGCTCCCTGCGTGTGCTCGATGGCGCGATCGCGCTGTTCGACTCCGTCGCCGGCGTGGAGCCGCAGTCCGAGACGGTCTGGCGCCAGGCCGACAAGTATCACGTGCCGCGCATCGCCTACATCAACAAGATGGACCGCACCGGCGCCGACTTCGAGCAGGGCGTGCAGACGATGATCGACCGGCTCGGCGCCCACCCGGTCCCGATCCAGCTGCCGATCGGCGCCGAGGGCGATTTCGCTGGCGTCGTCGATCTGATCAAGATGAAGGCGATCGTCTACAAAGACGAGCTCGGCACCGAGCAGGAAGTCGTGGAAATCCCAGAGGCGTTGTTGGAAGCGGCCGAGGCTGCCCGCGAACACCTCCTTGAGGAGGTCTCCCACTACGACGATGCTCTGCTGGAGCTGATCCTCGAGGAGGCCGAGGTCCCCGAGGACGTCCTCAAGCAGGCGATTCGCAAGGCCACACTCTCAACGAAGCTCACTCCCGTCCTGTGCGGCTCCTCTTTCAAGAACAAGGGCGTGCAGCCCTTGTTGGACGCGGTTGTCGACTACCTTCCTTCGCCGCTCGATGTGCCGGCTATCGTCGGCTTGGAACCTGTCAAGGGCGACGGCGAGGAGCCACAGATCGAGCGTCACGCCGACGACTCCGAGCCCTTTACGGCGCTCGCGTTCAAGATCATGGCCGACCCTTACGTCGGCAAGCTGACCTACTTCCGCGTCTACTCGGGGAAACTCGAGGCGGGCTCCCGAGTGCTCAACGTCAATAGTGGGCGCTCCGAGCGCATCGGCCGCATCCTGATGATGCACGCCAACGAGCGCGAGGAGGTCTCCGAGGTCTATGCCGGCGACATCGCGGCAGCGGTCGGCATCAAGCAGGTCATCACAGGCGACACGCTCGCTTCCCCGGATGCCCCCATCAAGCTCGAGAACATCACCTTCCCCGAGCCGGTCATTAAGGTCGCAGTCGAGCCCAAGACGAAGGTCGACCAGGAGAAGATGTCCGTGGCGCTCGGTCGTCTGGCCGAGGAGGATCCCACTTTCCAGGTGCGCACCAACGAAGAAACCGGCCAGACCGAGATCTCGGGCATGGGCGAGTTGCACCTCGAAGTGCTTGTCGATCGCATGAAGCGCGAGTTCGGCGTCGAGGCAAATGTCGGACGTCCGCAGGTCTCCTATCGCGAGACGATCCGCGGGACGGTCGAGAAGATCGAAGGCAAGTTCGTGCGCCAGACCGGCGGCTCGGGCCAGTTCGGCGTCGTCTACATCGACATGGAGCCCGCTCCTGGCGAGGGCTTTGACTTCATCAACAAGATCAAGGGTGGAGCGATCCCCTCGGAATACATCCCGGCTGTCGAGAAGGGTGTCGAGGAGGCCTTGGAGAATGGCGTGAAGGCGGGCTACCCAATGGTCGATGTGCGTGTCACGCTGGTGGACGGCAAGTACCACGACGTCGACTCCTCGGAGATCGCGTTCAAGGTTGCCGGCTCGCTCGCGTGCAAGGAGGCCGCCAAGCGCGCCAAGCCGGTGCTCTTGGAGCCGGTGTTCGCGGTCGAGGTCGTCACGCCAGAGGACTTCATGGGCGATGTGATGGGCGATCTGTCCCGTCGCCGTGGACACCTGCAGGGTTCCGAGCAGCGCGGCAACGCTTTGGCGATTCACGCCAAGGTTCCCTTGAGCGAGATGTTCGGGTACGCCACCGACCTGCGTTCCAATACGCAGGGCAGGGCCAACTACACCATGCAGTTCGAGGGGTACGAGGAGGTACCGCCGAACATCGCTGAGAAGATCATCGAGCAGCGCACCGGCGAGCCGGTACCCGCCTGAGATGACCGTGAGCGCTGCGCCATACTGCGTCCTCGGTCGCTCGCGTGCGAAGCACGCCACGCTCCCTGCGTCCTTGTCTGGCTTGACTCACGGTCATCTCAGGGAGCAAGTCGTATACAGAAGTAAGTAGCGAGATTCATAGGCAGCAGTCAAGAAAATTTCCATTTAGATAGATTTCCCAGGTTCGCCCTTCTAGCGGCGAACATTCAAGTCGATTTAGGAGCGAATACAAGTGGCGAAGGAGAAGTTCGAGCGCGACAAGCCGCACGTCAACGTCGGGACCATCGGTCACATCGACCATGGCAAGACGACGCTGACCGCTGCCATCACGACCGTGCTGGCGGAGAAGATGGGCGGCGAAGCCCGTAGCTTCGAGGAGATCGATAACGCTCCGGAGGAGAAGGAGCGCGGGATCACCATCGCCACATCGCACGTCGAGTACCAGACCGAGAACCGTCATTACGCGCACGTCGACTGCCCAGGGCACGCCGACTACGTGAAGAACATGATCACCGGCGCTGCCCAGATGGACGGTGCGATTCTTGTGGTCTCCGCGGCCGACGGCCCGATGCCCCAGACGCGTGAGCACATCCTGCTCGCTCGCCAGGTGGGTGTTCCCTACATCGTCGTGTTCCTCAACAAGGCCGATATGGTCGACGACGAGGAGCTGATGGAACTGGTCGAGGTCGAGGTGCGCGAGCTGCTCTCCGAGTATGACTTCCCCGGCGACGACATTCCCTTCATCGTCGGCTCGGCCCTCAAGGCGCTCGAAGGCGACGAGGCTTACAAGGACAAGATCGTTGAGCTTGCCGCAGCGCTCGACAGCTACATCCCCCAGCCCGTGCGCGAGCTCGACAAGCCCTTCCTGATGCCCGTCGAGGACGTGTTCACGATCACCGGTCGTGGCACAGTCGCAACCGGTCGCGTGGAGCAGGGCATCGTCAACACCGGCGACACGGTCGAGATCGTGGGAGTCCACGACACCACGACCACTGTCGTGACCGGCGTGGAGATGTTCCGCAAGATCCTCGATCAGGGTCAGGCTGGCGACAACGTCGGCTGCCTGCTGCGCGGCACCAAGCGCGAGGAGATCGAGCGCGGTCAGGTGCTGTGCAAGCCAGGCTCGATTACGCCGCACACCAAGTTCAAAGCTGAGGTCTACATCCTCAAGAAGGAGGAGGGTGGTCGTCACACCCCGTTCTTCACGGGTTACCGGCCGCAGTTCTATTTCCGCACGACCGATGTCACCGGCGTAGCAAAGCTGCCCGAGGGCGTCGAGATGGTCATGCCCGGCGACAACGTCCAGATGGAGATCGAGTTGATCCAGCCGATCGCCATGGATCAGGGCCTGCGCTTCGCCATCCGAGAGGGTGGGCGCACGGTCGGCTCGGGCGTGGTCACCGAGGTCATCGAGTAGTACAGAGGGCCGCTTTCGCACTCGCGGGGCGCCTTTTCATTGACAGTCAGATACGACGATTTGAGCTCCGCTGTAGGAGCGATGAAGGGCGGGTTTCTCCAGTATCGAATCCGTTTCTCTCGCTCCAGTCGCAGAGGAGTCAGTTGGGCGGACGTCGCCCAAATGTAAGAAGCGCAAACAAGCTACGAAAGAACCGCTGAGAATCCAGATGGCAGCCGTAACCCAAAACAAGATCCGCATCCGACTGAAGGCGTATGACACCTCCGCCATAGAGTCGGCTGCCAAGGAGATCGTGGAGACCGCCGCACGCACCGGCGCCACGGTGTCCGGCCCCGTGCCGCTGCCGACAGAGAAGAACGTCTACTGCGTGATCCGTTCGCCGTTCAAGGACAAGGATTCGCGCGAGCACTTCGAGATTCGCACCCACAAGCGGCTGATCGACATCCACCAGCCGAGCCCAAAGACGGTCGACTCCTTGCAGCGCCTGGACAATCTTCCCGCGGGCGTTGACATCGAGATCCGCCTCGCCACTTAGGTTCGACGATGCCAGCGATTCTCGCCAAGAAGCTGGGGATGACCCAGGTGTTTCAGGACGACGGCAGCGTCGCGCGCGTAACCGTGCTCGAGGCCGGCCCGTGCCCTGTGACCGCGGTGCGCACGGCCGAACGCGACGGTTACGACGCCGTCCAGCTCGCTTTCGGACAGACGAAGGAGAAGCATCTTTCAAAGCCCGAGCTGGGCCATTTGAAGAAGGCCGATGCCGCGCCGATGCGCCACCTCGTCGAGTTCCGCGATGAGGGCGCCGACCTGCAGTTGGGCCAGTCCGTGACCGTCGACTCCTTTGAGGTCGGTGAGCGCGTGAAGATCGCCGGCGTCTCCAAGGGCAAGGGCTTTCAGGGCACGATCAAGCGCCACAACTTCAAAAGCGGTCCCAAATCGCACGGCTCTCACAACGTGCGTGCGCCGGGCTCGATCGGTGCTTCGGCCGATCCCGCACGTGTCCGCAAGGGAATACGCGGACCGGGCCAGATGGGCAACAAGCGCGCGACTCAGCCTGGTCTCGAGATCGTCGCGGTGGATCCCCAACAGAATCTCCTGCTCGTACGTGGATCGGTACCGGGGCCGCGCGGCGGAGTCGTGGAGGTACGTGGCGATGCTTGACGCGCCTGTGCTCAGCCCCACCGCCACGGCGAGCGCCTCCAAGAAGGTAAAGCTCGACGAGTCGGCCTTCGGCGCAGGCTTTCATGGCCCGCTGGTGCACCAGAGCGTGCGCGCCGAGCAGGCCGCACGTCGTCGTGGAACCGCGGCCACCAAGACGCGTGCAATGGTCTCCGGCGGCGGCGCCAAGCCGTGGCGTCAGAAGGGGACTGGCCGCGCGCGCGCCGGTTCCAGTCGCTCGCCGCTGTGGACCGGCGGTGGCGTGGTCTTCGGTCCTCAGCCGCGCTCCTACACCTTCAAGGTCAATCGCAAGGAGCAACGTGCCGCTCTGCGCAGCGGTCTCTCGCTGCACGCCGATCGAGGATCGTTGGCGATCCTCGACGCGGCGGCGTTCAAATCCCCGAAGACCAGCGATGCGTTCGATCTGCTCGAGGACTGGAATCAGCCACAGCCGACACTGGTGGTGCTGGTCGCAGATGAGTCGGCCGCCGCGCTCTCATTCCGAAACCTCGCCCGGGTGGCAGTGCTCCAGCCCGAGAGCGTCGGCGTAGCCGACCTGCTCGGCGCTGCCTCGCTGCTCATCTCCGAGGCTGCGCTGCAGGAGATCACCGCTCGTGCGGTCGCGCCCAAGAAGGAAAAGGTCTGATGGAGCCTTCTCAGGTGATCATCAAGCCAGTGCTCTCCGAGAAGAGCTATGTGCTCTCCGCTGCGGGCAAGTACACCTTCCGGGTACACCCCGACGCTCACCGCACCCAGATCCGCCAGGCAGTGGAAGCGCTGTTCGAGGTTCACGTGGTCGAGGTACGCACGCTCAGCGTCAAGTCCAAGCCAAAGCGTCGCGGTACCATCCGCGGTCGCTCGCGTGCTTGGAAGAAGGCGATCGTCGCGGTTCGTGCCGGCGAGAGCATCCCGATCTTCCAGGGCCTGGAGGGCCTGAACGAGTAGCCATGCCGATTCGCAAGCCCAAGCCCACCAGTCCCGGACGACGCTTCGCGTCCTATTCCGATTTCGCCGAGATCACCAAGACCGAGCCCGAGCGCACGCTCGTCGAAGGCCTGAAGAAGAGTGGCGGCCGCAACGCTCACGGGCGCAAGACCGCGCGTCACCGTGGAGGCGGCGCCAAGCGCCTGTACAGGCGGATCGACTTCAAGCGTCGCAAGGACGGCGTGCCCGCGAAGGTTGCGGCGATCGAGTACGACCCCAACCGCTCTTCCTATATCGCGTTGCTTCACTACGCCGACGGCGAGAAGCGCTACATCCTCGCGCCGCAAAGACTGACGGTGGGAATGACGGTCGCCTCCGGCGAGGAGGCCGAGATCGCGGTCGGCAACGCGATGGAGCTGGCTCGTATGCCCGTCGGCACCGTGGTCCACAACGTCGAGTTGCAGCCAGGCCGCGGCGGTCAGATGGCGCGCTCCGCCGGAGCTTCGATCCAGTTGATGGCAAAGGACGGCGACATGGCCACCCTGCGCCTACCGTCCGGGGAGATGCGCATGGTGCGTGCCGAGTGTCGAGCCACAGTGGGTACGATCGGCAACGCCGAGCACCAGAACGTCAAGGTCGGCAAGGCGGGCCGCAAGCGTCACATGGGCGTGCGTCCGCAGACGCGTGGTGTCGCCATGAACCCGGTAGACCACCCGCACGGCGGTGGCGAGGGCTCGACGACGGCTGGTCGCCATCCGGTCACGCCGTGGGGCGTGCCTACCTTGGGCTATCGCACGCGCAAGAAGAACAAGGCCTCAGACAAGTACATCGTGCGCGGACGCAGGCGCGGGAAGGGTAAGCAACGATGAGTCGCTCTAGCAAGAAGGGCCCGTGGGTCGAAGAGCGCCTGATGGCTCGCATCGAGGCCATGAACGCGGCCAACACGAAGAAGATGCTCAGGACTTGGTCGCGCACCTCGACGATCTTCCCCGAGATGGTGGGTCACACGCTGGCGGTACACGACGGCAAGAAGCATGTGCCCGTGTTCATCAGCGAGTCGATGGTCGGTCACAAGTTGGGAGAGTTCGCGCCCACGCGCATGTTCCGCGGGCACGCAGGTTCCGGGAAGGTGCGATGAGCGCCGAGAAGCCAACGGACGAGCCGCCCCAGGAGGGCGAGGGGCAGGCAAAGCCGGCGGCAGAGAAGAAGCCGCCCGCTGCCAAGAAGCCCGCCCCGAAGAAGGCGTCTGCCGAGAAGTCGGCCGCTGCGGAGAAGTCGCCGGTTGCCAAGAAGCCGGCGACAAAGAAGCCGTCCGCCAAGGATGCGGAGCCGGTTGCTGAGGCGGCTGCCGAGAAGAAGCCATCCGCCGAGAAGGCTGAGAAGAAGCCATCCGCCGAGAAGGTCGGGAAGAAGCCTGCAGCCGCCAAGGCCGAGAAGAAGCCCGCGGCCGCCAAGGCCGAGGAGTCCCCTGCCGCAAAGACCAAGGAGCCGGTTGCCGCGGAGGAGAAGAAGCCGGCGACGGCCGCTCGTCGCGAGTCGGCAGCCGCCCCTGCGGGAGCTACTCGCAAGGTGGTGCGCGCCCAGGCCCGCTACGTACGCACCTCGGCGCGCAAGGCGCGCATGGTGTGCGGACACCTGCGGGGCAAGTCTGTAGACGAGGCACGCGCTATCCTCGCCTTTACCCCTCGTGAGGTGGCCCGCGACTGGAGCAAGCTGCTGGAGTCGGCTGTGGCCAACGCCGAGAACAACCACGAGTTGATCGAGGACGACCTCCTCGTTCGCGAGGCGTATGCCGACGAGGGGCCCACAATCAAGCGCTTCCGGCCGAGAGCTCAGGGACGGGCGACCCCGATTCGCAAGCGCACCAGCCATCTGACGATCACGCTGACACCCAAGCCGTAGGCGCGGAGACAGGACTTCAAAACAGACATGGGTCAAAAGGTTCATCCAGAGGCAATGCGCGTGGGCTATATCCACGATTGGAAGTCCAACTGGTTCAACGAGCGCAACTTCGCCGAGTACCTCGCCGAGGACATCAAGATCCGCGAGCACATCGTGGAGAAGCTCGCGCACGCCGGTCTTTCGGACATCACGATCCGTAAGGACTCCAACGACCTCGAGGTCAACATCCACACGGCCCGGCCGGGCATCGTAATCGGCAAGTCAGGCGCCGAAGTGGACGCTCTCAGGCGCGATTTGCACCGTATGACCTCCAAGCAGATCAAGGTCAACATCCTCGAGATCAAGCGCCCCGAGTTGGACGCCAAGCTGGTGGCTCAGTCGATCGCCGAGCAGTTGCAAAACCGCGTGGCCTTCCGCCGCGCCATGAAGCGCGCGCTCACGAGTGCGATGCGCTCTGGCGCCAAGGGCGTCAAGGTCCAGGTGTCCGGGCGGTTGGGTGGCGCCGAGATGGCACGTACCGAGAGCTATTCCGATGGACGTGTGCCGCTGCACACGATGCGCGCCGACATCGACTACGGCTTCTACGAGGCGCGCACGACCTTCGGACGCATCGGCGTGAAGTGCTGGGTGAACAAGGGCGAGATCATGCCTGAGGGCTACACCGGCGCAGACTTGACGGACATGAGCGCACCGGCGCCGCCGAGCGGCGATCGCGACGGACGCGGTGGACGCGACGGTCGTGACGGTCGCGGCAGAGGTCGTGGCGGGCAAGGCGGCGGTGGCCGTGGCGGCCCAGGTGGCGGTCGTGGTCCTGGCGGCCCAGGCGGTGGGCGTGGCCCCGGTGGACCGGGCGGCGGTGGCCGTGGCGGCCCAGGTGGCGGTCGTGGACCTGGTGGTCCCGGCGGTGGCCGTGGTGGCTCCGGCGGTCGTGGAGCGAGCGGGGCGGGTGGGGCGGGTGGGCCTTCATCCGGCGATCGAGGTGGGATGCGCTGATGCTGTCCCCCAAGCGCGTAAAGCATCGCAAGCAGCACCGTGGCCGTCGCCGCGGGCTCTCGCGTGGCCAGGTCAAGGTCCAGTTCGGCGAGTACGGTCTGAAGTCGCTTGAGCAGGGGTGGCTCACGAACCGCCAGATCGAGGCTGCCCGTATCGCGATGACCCGCAAGATCAAGCGTGGCGGGAAGGTCTGGATAAACGTCTTCCCGGACAAGCCGGTCACCAAGAAGCCGGCCGAGACGCGCATGGGCTCGGGCAAGGGGAACCCCGAAGGTTGGGTCGCCGTGGTCAAGCCTGGGCGAGTCATGTTCGAGCTCGCCGGCGTCCCGGAGCCATTGGCCCGCGAAGCTATCCGTTTGGCCGCACACAAGCTTCCCGTCAGATCCAAGTTCGTGTTGCGAGAGGACTAGAGCGAGCGATGAACGCCAAGGAGATGCGGGATATGCACGACGAAGAACTCGCCGAGCACATAACGACCGTGCGCAAGGACCTGTTCGGCAAGCGCTTTGCCAACGCCACGGGAGAGCTCGAGGACACCGCAAGCGTTCGTCGTGCGCGCCGCGAGCTAGCGCGAGCGCTGACCGTCGTCAGCGAGCGCAACGCTCTCCGAGCAACATCAAACCAACTGACAAGCTGAGCTGGAAGAGACCGAACGGATAGACATGGCTGAGGACACAGAGAACGAGACGCCCGAGAACGCCGAGCCAGAGGCCCAGGCAGGCGAGCAGGTCGAGTCAGAGGCTCAGGCGGGCGCGCAGGCCGAGCCGCAGCAGGCTGCAAGCGAGGCTTCTGCTACGCCGGCCGCGACCGCCACGGAGCCGGCCGAGCAGCTTGCGCCCAAGGAGCGTCGTCGTCGCGCCCGCTCGACCCACACGGGCGAGGCTCGTCCGACGCGTACCGCCGAGGAGCGCCACGCCGAGCGTGTGGTCGAGCGTCGCACAAAGGCCGTCGAGCGTCGCAGGCGACGCTTGCAAGAACGCGCCAAGGCGAGCGAGCGTCGCGCCGCCAAGCCCGCTGCCGAGCCGCTGCCGCCTGTTCATGCACCGGTAGA
Organism: Solirubrobacteraceae bacterium; assembly: GCA_035486935.1. Lineage (GTDB taxonomy): Bacteria > Actinomycetota > Thermoleophilia > Solirubrobacterales > Solirubrobacteraceae > Palsa-744. The sequence goes on along the minus strand of DATHMQ010000050.1, from coordinate 1,833 downwards.
GGGCGCGCGCAAGGTGCGCCAGGGCGTGGTCGTCTCGGACAAGGCCGACAAGACGATCACGGTGCGCATCGATGTCGCTCGCCGTCATCGCCGCTACGAGAAGATCGTGCGCAGCTCGAACACTCTGCACGCCCATGACGAGAACAACGAGGCTCATGAGGGCGACGTCGTGCGCGTCATCGAGAGCCGTCCGTTGTCGCGCTTGAAGCGCTGGAAGCTTGTCGACGTGCTGGAGCGTGCGCGATGATCCAGAACGAGACCAGGCTGCGCGTGGCCGACAACACCGGTGCGCGCGAGATTCTGTGTATCCGCGTCAAGGGCGGCTCGCGCCGGCGCTACGCCTTCGTCGGCGATGTGATCACCGCGACCGTCAAGCAGGCCAACCCACACGGGGCCGTCAAAAAGGGCGATGTCGTCACTGCCGTGGTGGTGCGCACCAAGAAGCCCTTCGGTCGCGACGATGGCACCTACATCTCCTTCGACGACAACGCTGCGGTGATCATCGACGACCAGAACAACCCGCGCGGAACGCGCGTGTTCGGGCCCGTCGCACGCGAACTTCGCGACCGCAACTTCATGAAGATCGTCTCTCTGGCACCGGAGGTCCTGTAGAGATGGCGCGTACCATCAGATCGGCCAAGCGCCCGGTGCTCAAGGTTCGCTCCGGCGACGAGGTCCAGGTGATGGCGGGCAAGGACCGTGGCAAGAGTGGCCGCATCCTGCGCGTCGAGCCTGCCAACGAGCGTGTATATGTCGAGGGACTGAACATGGTCAAGCGCCACATGCGCCCACAGCAGGTAGCCGATACCCAGCGCGGACAGACGGTCGGCGGTGTGATCGAGCGCGAGGGCCCGATCCACGTCTCCAACGTGATGTTGCTGGATCCCAAGGATCACAAGCCCACGAGGGTTGGCATCGAGCGTGAGGACGGCAAGCGCTATCGCGTGGCCAAGCGCTCCGGAACAAGGCTCGACTGACGGGAAGACGATGAGTACCGCAACAACAGCACGCCTGAAGACCCGTTATCTCGAAGAGATCCGCCCGGCGCTGATCGAGCGCTTCGGCTACTCCTCGGTCATGCAGGCGCCAAAGCTCGTGAAGATCACGCTCAACATGGGCGTGGGCGACGCCAAGCAGGATTCCAAAGTGCTCAAGGCCGCCACTGAGCAGCTGGCGACGATCGCCGGACAGCAGCCCAACGTGCGGCGTGCCCGCAAGTCGATCGCCGCGTTCAAGCTGCGCGAGGGTATGCCGGTCGGCGTTGCCGTGACGCTCAGGGCCGAGCGCGGCTACGAGTTTCTGGATCGCCTGACCTCGATCGCGATCCCGCGCATCCGTGACTTCCGCGGGCTGAACCCACGCTCGTTCGACGGCCACGGCAACTACACGATGGGTGTGCGCGAGCAGATCATCTTCCCCGAGATCGATTACGACTCGATCGACCAGGTGAGGGGCATCGACATCACGATCACGACCACCGCGAAAAGCGATGTCGAAGCGTTCGCCCTCCTACAGGCCCTTGGGTTGCCGTTTGCTACCCAAGGGCGGCCCGCCGGCTTTGACCAGGACGGTGGGGCTGAGACCTCAGAGAACGGGAGCAACGACTGATGGCAAAGACTTCGCTACGCGTCAAGCAGGCGCGCACGCCAAAGTTCAAGACACGCGCATATACTCGCTGCAACCGCTGCGGACGTCCGCACTCGGTGTATCGCAAGTTCGGGATCTGTCGCATCTGCCTGCGCGAGCTTGCTCACAATGGCTTGATACCGGGAATGACGAAGTCCTCCTGGTAGGGCGCGGGTGCATGACTTCCTTTTTGAATTCCTTTCGCTT
>DATHMQ010000049.1:0-10286 GCA_035486935.1 Solirubrobacteraceae bacterium | reverse complement strand
GCCACCTACGCGGCTCTCTATGGGCTGCTCGAACGGATATTTCGCACGGTCGCAAATGCCGAGATACAACAGCGGCTTCCGCGAGCGTTCATCAGCCACGCGCAGAAAGGAGAGTCGCCCGAACTCTTCACCGTGCGCGCTTGGCTATTTTTGGTGGTGCTCGGAGTGGCCTGCTCGGTGGCGGGGCCGACCGCAATATCCATAATTTCCGGCGGTCACTATCACCCGAGCCTCGCGATGTCGGCCGTGCTGGCATTTGCGATGATGACGATGCTCGCCGCGGTGCCGGCATATGTGTCGCTTATCGCTCGTGGACGTAGTAGGGCTGTGGCGAGCGTCTCCCTGGCGGCGGCAGCCGTCAACATCGCCGGAAACTTGGCCCTGGCCCCCTATTACGGGACCTCATCGGCGGCCGTGCTGACGCTTCTGGGCTACTCGATCTGGCTTGGCGGCGTGATGTTCGTGGAGCACAACGCACGTCGTCTGCCGGTCCGCGAGGCACTCACATATCAAGCGCATGTACCCCCGATGGCCTATGGCGACTAGCGCGGTCATCGATACAGCGAACATCGCGGCCGCGCCAATGCACGGCGAGGTCAAGCTGCGCGCGGAGGGTTTGCGGACTCGTGACGGACATTTGCTGGAATGGTTCGCGTTGTTGCGCCCGGCTTCGCGCGTTGCCGTGTACAGCCGGCCCGAGCCATGGCCGCGGGTCACGCTCGCGCGAGTCGGGGGCGCGTCGATGCCAGAGCAGCTGTCCTTCATCTCGCCTCAGCCGAAGACGATCCCCAATGTCCGCCATCGGCGCGACTGGTGGATTCAAAGCATGCGCTTCATGCCCAAATGGTCGGGTGAGTTGCCCGCCGTCATTTGGAATCCGATCGCGGGCGCGGCAATGCTGGAGCAGAGGGCGCAAAATGTCCCCGTAGTCTTCGATCTGCTTGACGATTGGCTGGTCCACCCTGCCTTTGTGCGTATCGAAGAGCAGGTCGAGCAGGCGTACAGGTCGCTGTTCGATCGCGTATCTGTCGTGACCGCCAACAGCGAGGCTACTTTGGCTCTAGCCCACAGGTTTGGGCGCGACGACGCTTTTTTGCTGCGCAATGGCGTCGATCCCGAGCGCTTCGCGCTGTCGCCGTGCGCGCACAAGCAGGTGACGGTTGGCTACGGCGGCAAGCTTGGCTTCCGTGTCGACGTCGAACTGGTCGGCTCAGTCGCCGAGGCTCTACCGCATGTGCGCTTCGAGTTCGCCGGCCCCGTGCTGTCCAAGGAGCAGGCTCGTGCTCTGCGCCGAATTCCCAATGTCGTACTGCTGGGAGATGTGCGTTACGACCGTTACCCAGACATCATGCGCAAGTGGGATGTGGCTTGGGCGCCACACCGGCTCGGAGAGTTCGAGGTCGGCGGAGATCTGATCAAGCTGTATGAGTATCGCGCCGCAGGCCTGCCGACGGTCTCCACGCGCGTGATCGGGTGGGAGCGTGCCCTGGAGGGCGTTCGTGCCGTGCCCAGGGAAGAGGTTTTGCAGGCTCTCACGGACCTCCTCGGTGGGCGAGGTGCCGGAGAGATCCCGCGTGAGCCGGTTGCACTGCCGGCGGAGACCTCCTGGCAGGCGAAGGCCGAATTTCTGCTCGATCGACTTGGCATGGCAAACGATTCCGCGCAGCACGAGTTGGGGGAGGCGGTCAGGCAATGAGGCTGGCAATCATCGGAAGTCGTGGATTCCCGAGTACCTACGGTGGATATGAGACGCTGGTGCGGCACCTCGCGCCGGAGTGGGTCAGTCAAGGTCACGAGGTGACTGTTTACTGTCGCCAGCGTGTCGGGCGCGGTCGATCGACATCTGTCGAAGGCGTGCGCTGCATTTGGACGCCTGGGCTCGACTCGAAGAGCTGGTCCACCTTGAGCTTTGGCGCCAGCTCTCACGTCGATGCTGCCCTGCGCGGCTACGACTCCGCGCTGGTATTGAATGTCGCGAATGGCTTCTACCTCCCGCTGCTGAAAGCACGAGGCATCCCTACGGTGGTGAATACCGATGGGATCGAGTGGGAACGAGGCAAGTGGAGCAAAGCGGCGCAGAAAGTGTTCTATCGCGGCGCTGCGATGACGGCACGCCATGCCGATGTGCTGGTCGCCGATTCGCAGGCGATCGCGCGGATCTGGCAACGGCTGTTCGAAGTGTCGGCGAGATTCATCCCATACGGTGCGCCTGTGCTCGACGGAGCACAAGACGATCGAGTCCGCTCGCTTGGGCTCACGCCGCGCACATATGCACTGGTCGTCGCGCGGCTGATCCCAGAGAACAATGTCGAGCTGACCCTGGACGCTTTGGAACTCCTGAATGGCACCCGGCCACAGGCGGTGATCGTGGGCTCGGCAAACTATCCCTCGCCGCTCGAGGCTCGCCTGCGCGAGTTGGACGACCGTGGGCAGCTCACGTGGCTCGGGCATGTGCACGATCAGGAGCTGCTCACGCAACTATGGGCCAACTGTGGTGTGTACGTGCACGGACACTCGGTTGGGGGCACCAACCCAGCCTTGCTACAAGCGCTTGGGGCAGGGGCGCCCACTCTCGCCCTCGACACGGAATTCAACGAGGAGGTGGTCGAGCGTGGAGAGCAACTGTTCCCACTCGATGCGCCGACGCTTGCCTCGAAACTTGTAACTACTTTGAGCGATCCCGTTGTTCAGAGTCGTTTTGCCCGGCACGGTCGCGCTGTTGTGGCTGAGCGGTATGCCTGGGCTGATGTGTCGAGGGCCTACTTGGCGGCCCTCGAGGATGCTCGCGAGAAGGCCCGTAGGGCCGACGATTGGGCAGGATCTACCGTAAAGGAGCTGTGATGGACGCTGAGCAGACAAATCAAAGCCTGGAGATTGCTCTGGGCGGCCTGCGTCGGAGGGCACCGTGGATCTTGCTTTGTCTGGTGCTTGTCGCGGGCGCGGCCTACGGATTTTCCAAGCGTGAGCAGAAGAAGTACACGGCTACCGCTTCATTGGTCTTCAACGACAGTCAGGCAAACCAGCAGGCGGCCGGCCTGCAGGCGGTAAGCGTCAACAACCAACAGGCGCAAGAGAACACCAATCTCAAGCTTGTGCAGCTTGGCGACATGGCCGAAAAGACAGCGAGCCACCTGGGTCGAGGACAGACCAAGGAAAAGATCAAAGAAGCCCTGAGCATCAGTGCTCTAGGTGAATCCAACGTGGTGAACGTGGCGGCCACCGCTGCGTCGCCCACACTGGCGGCGGCCATCGCCAATACCTACGCAAAGCGGTTCGTCTTTGAGCAACAGGAAAGCAATCACAGGTACTACGCCTCGGCGCTTGCGCTCGTCAGCAAGCAACTCGGGGCCCTGACGCCTGCGGAAAGAGCCGGCACCTCGGGTCTGGCGCTCGAGAGCCGGGCACAATCGCTCGGGGTTCTCGCCGAACTGCGCAACGGCAATGTGCAGATCGCACAGGCAGCATCTGTCCCAACATCTCCATCCTCGCCAAAGACAGCGAGAAACACGGCGCTGGGGGCAGTGCTTGGCCTGTTGCTTGGCCTGGGCATCGCCTTCCTGCTCGAGCGTTTCGACCGACGGATCCGTGAGCCCAAGGATCTGGAGGCGGTCTACGGCCTGCCGTTGCTTGGAGTGGTGCCGGAGAGCGGTGCCCTATCGCGCTCTACGCGAGGATCGGCGTCGGGCGGAGCCTTGATGGCCGGCGAGGAGGAGGCATTCCATCTGATTCGCGCACACCTGCGCTACTTCAATGTCGACAAGGAGCTGCGGACGCTGCTGGTGGCATCAGCCGTCCCCGGGGACGGAAAGACGACAGTGGCTCGGCATCTCGCCGGCGCTGCGGCGCGGATGGGCGCGCGTACGTTGCTCGTCGAGGCCGACCTGCGCCGCCCGACGATGGCCCAGCAGTTTGAAATCCATGCTGGAGCAGGTCTCTCGGACGTATTGATCGGTGCGGTCCCTATGAACGACGCGATTCAATCGATCTCCCTGGATCGGCCAGGCAACGATGCTTCCAGGACACGCACACTCGATGTCCTTCTCGCGGGACCTGTGCTGCCGCCGAATCCTGGAGAGCTGATTGAGAGTAGAGCTATGGAAAATCTTCTCGACGGAGCGCGATCTACGTATGACCTGGTCGTCGTTGACACGCCCCCGTTGACGGTCGTGTCTGACGCGTTTCCGCTGCTGGGCAAGGTCGATGGCGTGATCATCGTCGGCCGTGTCGGGCGCAACCGGCGCGATGTTGCCACGCGCCTGCACGAGACCCTTGTCGCTGCCGGAGCGCCCCTGCTTGGGGTCGTCGCGAACGGCTTCAAGGCCGGCCGGCTCGGCTCCTACGGCTATGGCTACAGCCATGACTACGCTCCCGCCAAGTCCGAGCAACCGCCTGGCATGCTCGTCTCGCCCAACGGTGTCTCGCCCGAGGCGCAGGTGCCGACGGCTAAGAGCTAAAGCGGGCAACCTTTTCTGATTGGCGACTACGCCGGATGCTCGGGGACCGATTTCAACGGCAGCATTGACGAAGTCGAGGTCTTCGATCGCGCTCAGCCCGTTTGAGATCGGGACGGGTTATGGACTTTCCCGCTTGTTGCCGTCAGCTTTCCCCTTTGACCTGATCCTCTAGGAGTTCAAATAGGGAGGGCTCGGGCGCGACTCTGGACCGAGTTTGGGGTTACCAAGAGGCATGAGGGGTAACTTAGCGGGCATGCAGAGGAGTCTGGCAGCGAATTCAAGGCATCGTGTGGGCCGTCGTGCAGTCGTTGGACTGCTGGCGGCACTCGCGTCGAGCGTGTTTGCGACTTCCACGCTCGCCGCCTCCCGGCCGTTGCCCGCCGCCTCGACGGGCGGTGTGTCCAGCGTGACCCCTTCTTCTGCCGTGCTACACGGGTCCCTCGACGCGAAGGCCTACCCGACGAACTACGTCTTCCAATACGGAACGACCAAGTTCTACGGTGGCCAAACCGCTCTGGCCGCTGGAGGCCAGGCATCCTCCACGATCCAGGTCAGCCAAGCGATCGGCGGGTTGCAGGCGAACACCATCTACCACTACCGGATTCTCGCGACCAGCGCGAATGGCGCAACCCCGGGCGTGGATCGCACTTTCAAAACACCCAAGGTCCCGCTATCGCTTCAGATCGCCAGCACCACCAACCCTGTTCCTTTTGGGGATCCATTCGCCGTGCAGGGCACACTGCTGGGCACCGGCAACGCGGGTCGCGTGGTGGCCTTGCAAACCAATCCTTTTCCATATGTGGCGGGCTTTGCAACGCTCGGTAATTTCGAGGTCACGAGCTCGACAGGTAGCTTTTCCTTCCCCGTCGTCGGCCTCCTGACCAACACGCAGTTGCGTGTCGTGACGACCAGTGCGCCCTACATCACGAGTCCTGTCGTGGTCGAGGGCGTCGCGGTGCGGGTCACATTGCACGTACGACGAGTGCATCGCCCACGTCGTGGTGAGTTCGTGCGCTTCTACGGCACGATCACCCCAGCTGAGCTGGGGGCGCATGTCGGCTTTCAACTGGTGCGCAGCGGGGCTCCCTCAATCAATCGGGGCGGGACGATCGTCACGTCCGGTACGCCGACCGTCTCACGCTTCAGCACAGTCGTGCGCATACGCCATCGTGGCGTGTACGAGGCGCTTGTTCAGGTATTCGACGGCTCACACGTCTCTGCATACAGCGCGCCGATACGTATTCGCTGAGTTCGTGACTGGCCTCCTCTGGGGCGTCAACTGTCTACACCTGGAAGCTCCTCGATGGGTAGCTTGCCGTGGATCTCTTCGAGGCCGATCAGGTCGTTTCGATCGCGAGGGCGGTTGGCAAGACGCTTGAAACCGACGATGCTACTCAAACTGGCGACCAAGATCTCGACATTGCCATAGTCGGCTCTCATCGCGCGTGCCTCGACGGTCTCGTAATCGAGTGGCGGCAGTCCTCCACGAAGAATGTCGATCAAGCCGGCTCCGGTCCTCGCTCTCAGGTGGGCCCTTCCCAGCAGGTGTTCCTCCTGGAGGGGAGCACCGTCGCGGAGGCGCACACCGTCGAGTTTGGCAAGGGCGGCGAGCACGCGATGGTCGTTCTCGTCACTGTCTGGAACCAGAAAGTCAACGTCCTCGGTAGCTCGGACGAAGCGATTGGCGATCACGGCAAAGCCGCCGACGAGGACGAAACGGGCTCCCTCGGCGACCATCGCTTTAGCGGCTACATCGAGTTCAGGGTCGAGGGTGGCCATCTGCACGCTCGATGGCTCGGAGCAAAGCGGCAGCTTGGGAGGAAAGCCTCTGTCCTCGCCTCAGTAGATCCTCGGGCGGTGTATCTGCCGCCGGTGTCAAGAACTTCCGCTTTTCGATATTGAGTCGAGCCCACTCAGCTTCATGGCCGGGCTCCAGTAGTGTGCGTCTACCTGTTGGCATGCGCGAATTTTATCGTGCCGGGCACCCGCTTTACCTAGATCTTCGTGCTCCGATGGATGACGACGCCGTTCTGGGCAACGAGTTCTGTCGGCATGAGCAGGCTCCATGAACACGCTTGCGCACCTCAACGACGACTCAAACACTCGTCCAGCGCTCTGGGAGCGGTGACTACGATGCGCCGGTGGCCAACGGCATAGCGATTGGAGTCGACACGCGCGGTGCGCAGGACGCCTCCGTCATTTCTCTGAGCAGGCTTGGGCTCATCGGCTTGATGCTGTTGCCCGGGGCGCTGATCGTCTTCCTGGGGTTCAACGCCGGTGGGTATTTCCCCGGTACTCCAGCGGTGGTGGCGCTCGTGCTGACGCAGATCTTGCTCGTGCGAATCGTGCAGGCACGACATCCCTTCGAGGGGCTCACGTCGATAACGCTCGTGGCGATAGGGGCGCTCGCCTGCTACGCGCTGCTGACGCTGGCTTCGGGGATCTGGTCTCACTCGATGAGCCGAGCCCTGATCGAGTTCGACCGCGCCTGGCTGTACCTGCTCGTGCTCGTCTTGTTCGGGACGGTGCGAGCGAGTACGGACAACCTGCGCTGGCTTATAAGGGGCCTCGTGCTCGGTGTGTCGATCGTGTGCGTCTCAGGCCTGGCGACCCGGTTGCTCCCTGACGTGTGGCACACCGCTCCTGGCGTTTCCAACGAGCGTCTGAGCTACCCGGTGACCTATTGGAACACGTTGGGTCTGCTTGCGGCGCTCGGGATCGTGCTCGCCTTCCACCTCTGCTGCAGCCTCGGCGAACGGCGCGTCGCACGCGTGCTTGCCGCGGGAGTGCTGCCACTGCTGGCGCTCACCCTGTTCTTCACGTTCTCGCGTGGAGCGATGCTTGCCTGCGGAATAGGTCTGGTGGTGTATGCACTCGTGGCGCGTCCCCGAGGTCTGCCCAGCGTGGTGCTCGCCGTCATCCCAACGACGGCAGTGTCGATCCTCTTCGCCTATCGAGCCAATCTGCTGGACACGCTCGATCCGACGACCCCCCGGGCTGTCGCTCAGGGTCACCGCGTGGCATTTGTGGCAGGCGCGTGTGTGCTTGGGAGCATGGCTGTACGACTACTGCTCGCTTCAGTGCTCGATCCGCGATTGAGGCGTTGGACACGCAGGCCGGGACTCGACGCGGCACTCAAACGTGGCGCGATGCCGGTTGCGGTTGCGGTTGCGGTGGCTGTGCTTGCGTTCTTCGCGTTTGGAGCGCCCCACGCTCTCGCTCACGACTGGGATCGCTTCGTCGGCGGTGCTTCCACCACCGTCAGGGGCGGCGATCTGCGCCAGCGCTTGACAGATCCCTCCAATGACGGGCGTACGCCGCTGTGGCAAGTTGCTCTACGTGGTTTCAGGGCCTCGCCGCTTCACGGCGCCGGCGCCGGCATGTACCAGACGCTTTGGGATCGAGAGCGCTCTCAATTCGCCTATGTGATCAATGCGCACAGTCTCTATCTGCAGGCGATGGCGGAGCTTGGCGTTCCCGGTCTGCTCCTGCTGCTGGTGCTCGTGGGCGCGACGATCCTCGGTCTGGGGTTGAGGGCGAGCGGACGGAGACGCTCTCTCTACGGGGCCTTGCTGGCGGCTGCCACTGTATGGGCATTGCATGCCGGCGTCGACTGGGACTGGGAGATGCCGGTCGTGACGATCGGCTTTTTCGCGATCGCCGGTCTTGCGCTGAGTGCGCGCGGGCAGGCGGATAGCGGCTGGATACCAAGCCACAACATGCGCCTGGTGCTCGCTCTGCTCTGCCTTGCCACAGTTGCCCTACCGGTGTCGATCATCGGCTCGCAGACGCGGCTCGGCCAGGCAGAGCACGCGCTGTACGCGTCTGATTGTGCTGCCGCGACACCGGCTGCGCTGTCCTCGATCGGTTGGCTCGACGTGCGCCCGGAACCGTATGAGATCGTCGGCTTCTGTGACATCCAACGTGGTCGGCCTCGCCAGGCCATCGCAGCCATGCGTGAGGCTCGCAGCCACGACCCCGGAAGCTGGGAGACCTACTATGCGCTTGCGATCGCGCAAGCTTCGGCCGGCATCGACCCGCGCGCGAACGTCGAGCAGGCCCTACGCATGAATCCGCGGGAGCCGCTCACTCGCGAGGCGGCCAAGCAGTTCGGTGGCTCCAGCGCCACAGGATGGGTGAAGCATGCCGGCGCCGTACGAGCGGCAGCGCTGAAGAGCAACGATCTCTCGATCGTCCCCTCGTCCTACTAAGAACGTCTTTCAAAATGATCGGCACGCCCGGATCCGTTCTTGGACACGGCGCTGGGTCGCCACGTGACGTCTTGCGCGTACCACCAGTACGCGCTGCGACGTCCCGCGACGACCAGCTTGGTCCATGAACGGCCCGAACGCACCGCTCATTTTCGAAAGACGTTCTAGCTCATCGCGTCGCGCAGCTTTGCGAGCCCGCGGTAGACACGGCTCTCGACGGTAGTGAGCCGCTCGCCGGTGAGCTTTGCGATCTCGGGCACAGTGAGGTCGGCGCCGAAGCGCAGCGATATCGCCTCTCGCTCCACGCCGCTCAGCCTCGCAAGACCGCGCTCGAGTAGCTCGCGATCGGCTAGGCCGTCGAGCTCGTCATCGGCCAACTCGTCGATCTCCAACTCCTCGCTGGAGACGAAACCAGGGCCGGTGGCGAGGAGCTCGAGCGCTCTGCCCTCGCCGGCTTTTCTGCGGACGTGGTCTGAGAGGCAATTGAGCGCGATCGCATACAGCCAAGTCTTGGTGCTCCCCTTGCGCGGATCGAAGCGCTTGCGGGCTCGTAGCGCACGCTCGCACGTATCGCCCAGCAGTTCCTCGGCCAGCGCCGTATCGCCCGTCCGATATCTGAGGAAGGCGAACAGGCCCTGAGCGTGCTCCTCGTAGAGCTGCTCGAATCCATCGTCGCGTATGCCACGCACCAGCTCTCCTATCGTCCTTGTGTCCAGGCGAGCAAGCTTCAGCCAGGAATCCGGACGCTCGTTCGTATGAGGTCGCATGAGCCACTCACACGACGACGAACATCTCCCCGACGACCTCCGGCACATCGCAGACGCGCTCCGTGATGAGCGCCCAACGCTCGACCCACTTGCACTGGATCGAGTGAAGCTCAGGGCGATGAGCGCGGTCCGGCGATCCACATCCTCACGACACAAGGGATCTTTCATGAAGCGACACCTGACGACACTTTTCACGGTTGGATTTCTCGTGCTCGGAACCGGCGGCACGATGGCGCTGGCGGGCGGCGGCAACGGCAAAGACGGCGGTGGCAGCGCCAGCTTCAGCCAGTACCGTCCCGAATGCCCGAGCGGCTATGTGCTGCAAGGTCGCCATTGCATTCCGATCCCACCCCCACGCTGCCCTCGCGGCTATGAAGTGATCGGCGGCAAGTGCGTTCCCACGCCGCCTCCGACGTGCCCGTCTGGGTATGAACTCAAGGGTCGCAACTGCATTCCTATCCCGGTCCCTCGTTGCCCGCACGGCTTCGTGTTCGAAGAAGGCAGCTGCCATCCCGTGGGCGGTCAAGGTGGCCAGGGCGGAGGTAAAGGCGGCGGCGACAAAGGTGGCCAAGGCGGTCAAGGTGGCGGCAAAGGTGGCCAGGGTGGCCAAGGCGGCGACAAAGGCGGCCAGGGTGGCGGCGGTCAAGGTGGCGGCAAAGGCGACCAGGGTGGCCAAGGAAGCGGCTACCAGGGCGGTAAAGGTGGCGGCTACGGCGACAAAGGTGGCGGCTACGGCGGCAAAGACAGCGGTTACGGCGGCAAAGGCTACGGCGACAAAGGTAGTCGCGATCACCGTTAGTTAGACCGACCGATGGGTAAGCGTACGACGGCGGCTGTCATGTGGCTGGCGATCC
>DATHMQ010000048.1:0-14229 GCA_035486935.1 Solirubrobacteraceae bacterium | reverse complement strand
CTCGGCCGGAAAATACTCGTCGCTCATCTGCATCATGCCCCCGACCTGTTTCCCGTCGAGCTCCCAAACCGTGTAGGTCGTCGGCGCGCCCTCAAACGCGGGGGGACGGCCCTGCCAACCGAAGACGGCCGAGTAGAAGGCCTTGCCGGCGTCGGCGTCACGGGTGAGCACCTCGTTCCAGCAAAACGAGCCCGGCTCGCCTGCGAGGTCGGCGCCGGTGAAGCTCTTCGGCTGCCAGACGCCGAACACGGCACCGGTGGGATCGGCGAAGAGCGCCATCCGTCCGATGTCCATCACATCCATGGGCTCGAGCACGACTGTGCCGCCAGCCGCCTTGACCTTGGCCGCGGTCTGCTCGGCATCGGCGACGCTTATATAGGTGGCCCACGCGGTGGGCTGACCCTCCTGCATGTGGCCCATCAGGCCGGCAATGTTCTTGTCCTGCAGCTGGAACATGCGGTACCCGCCGGTCTCCTCGCCACCCGGCTCGGTTGTGCTCCAGCCCATCAGCTCGCCGTAGAACTGCGCGGCTGCGTCGGTGTCTGGCGAGGACAGTTCCACCCAAGACGGGGTGCCTGGTGCGTACTCGGGCATGGTTTCTCCTTTGCGGACGGGGGTAAGCATGATCGTCGCAGATTGACGCGTTGGATTGATGTATTCCCGGTTGGCACATGTGCCAACCGGCGACGGCGCACATGTGCGCCGTCGTGCGGGGCGCGCATGCGCGCCCCGGGCAGGGCCGCATGCGGCCCTGCCTTCCGACCCGTACATGTACGGGTCGCCCCACCGGCACATGTGCCGGTGGGGCCCAACAATCGAGCCGGCTAAATACGGTTACAGACGTGAACGGGTACGTCATTGCCCTCCGCACCGCCATAGCTGAATGAGCCCTCGCCGCTCGCGTCGTCAGGCGAGCGATTCACGATCCGGCCGTTCCTGCCAGCGCCGCTCCATCGCCCGGAACATCTGTGGATAGACGATCAGGTGGCGGAACGGCTTGATCGCGGCCATGTAGGCGTTCCCGGACAAGCCGTTCGGTCTCACGTAGACCGCCATCTGGCCCGGTCGCTTTGCTCACTGCTGGGCGACCGGCTCTCGCACAATTGCCGCCAGCTTGAGTAGGTAGGGAGCGGCGCCCCGGTGAATGTTGCCGATGACGGCCCAAACCACCGGTGCCGTCCTGCGCCTCTCGTACTGAAGGAACGTGGTCATCACCAGTCGCTCGCGATGCAGTCGCCACACCATGTGGCCATTCAGCAGCGTCGATCGCGCTTCGAGATGCAGTAGCTCGGGTTCAGAGGTCACGATTCGCCAACCGAAAACGTGCTCGGGAGAGACCCACGGGCCGAGGCGAAATCCAAGAATCCAGCGGTGTATGAGCAGCCCCGACCGCCCGATCGTGACGGGTAGGCCTTCGCAGCCGTCGCGTGCCCATTGCTCGGCCGAGCGTCGATCCGTCGGGCTCCTGGAGACCTCGAAGGCATCCGCATAGTCCGATGTGGCGACGGTGGATGGAAGCGCCTCGGACACCGCGGCGCGACGTGCGCGCTTCCTCGCATTTGAGCGTGTGTTTGAGTGCTTCGATTCCGTCACCAAAGGGCTCCTCCTCCAGTCGGTATCTCTCAGGGTGTCCATCCATACGGTAGCGTATAGATAAAGGCTAGCATCATCCTCGGGAGTGTCAACACCGAACCGAAAGCAATAGAGAGGCGATGACGCCCCCGACCCGCACGCCTCGCGACAGGTGGATCGATGAAGGACTGAGTGCCCTTGCCGCCGGCGGCCCGGATGCCGTCCGAATCGAGCCCTTGGCCCGGGCGCTGGGCGTCAGCAAGGGCGGCTTCTACTGGCACTTCAAAGACCGCCAAGCACTGCTCGAGGAGATGCTGGACACGTGGGAGCGCACCTGGGTCGACGAGGTGATCGAGGCCGTCGAGGCCAGGGAAGAGGATGCAAGGTCGAGATTGAGGCGACTATTCGCGCTTGCCGCCGCCTCGGGTGGCGAGCTGTTGAAGGTCGAGTTGGCGATCCGCAACTGGGCCCGGCGCGACGATGCGGTTGCCCAGCGATTGCGGCAGGTCGACAACCGGAGAATGGACTACATGCGCTCTTTGTTTGGAGCCTTCTGCGAGGACATCGATGATGTCGAGGTTCGTTGCCTGCTGACCTTTTCGCTATTCGTCGGCAGCCACTTCGTCAACGTCGATCACGGCGGACGCAGCCGGACAGAGGTGCTGGAGCTCGCCCTGGAGTGGCTCACCCGATAGAACGCAGGAGTCGACGCACGCCGCATCTCAGCGCCTGGCGGACCGCGTTACGTTCACCACGCGCGCGCCGGCGTGGTGGGTGAGCCTCATCAGCGCGAGGTTCGCCTTCGTCGCCGGCTGCTCCTCGTATGAACGCACGTGCACCACGAGCGTCGGCGAACCGCCCCGCCCGTGGTAGATCATCTCGATCGGCATGTACGTGTGAGCATCGACAATCACAATCGGGCCCGTCGCGTTGCCGTGCGAAGACAGGATCTCCGCGCGGTAGGCGGCACGGGCGCCGACGGTCGTCTTGCCGAGCACGTGCAGCCGGCCCGCGCGATAGGCCTCCTGGATGACGCGTACGGGATCCCACTTGTTCAACAAGGGCGCCGAGCTGTGTACGCGCAGGATCTTCCGCGAATGTTCGGTAGACCAGTCCGACTCGAAGCCGCCACCGCTGACCAGTTCGACGATTCGCGAGCGTTCGGCGATGACGTCCCGTTCGCGCAGTGGATCGGTCGTGCTCCAGCGCCGATAGCGAATCCTGACAGGGCCCGCTTCGCCTTCGAGGAACATGTAGTGAACGCCGTTTCCGGCGATCGTCGCCTTGTAGACGGCGGCAGCGACGTCGAACTGGCCGTCGCCGCCCCGGCCGAGCAGCGCGAGACCGAGCAGCGCGGCGGCGATCGGCAGCGCGAGCGCGGCGCGCTTGGGGAACGCGGAGCGGACGCGAGCGGGGCGCGGACGCGCGGGACTCGCATCGCGTTCGCGCAGCGCGAGAAGCGAGGCGATCGGCGGCGCGGGAAGATCCTCCGGCAGCGGGTCGATCACTCCGATCTGGTCGAGCAGGTCGGTTTGCATCACAAGGCCTCCAAGACGGTCGCGGTATCGGTGGCGTCGCTCGATCCCTCGTGGGCGAGCGCGTCGGCAAGTCGTCGGCGTGCCCGGTGCAGGCGCACGCGCAGCGCCCGCGGTCCGATCTCCAGCACACGGGCGGCCTCCTCGTTGCTGAGGCCCTCCCAGGCGAGGAGCAGCAGCAGCTCGCGGTCGTTCTCGCTGAGGCTCGTGAGCGCCCGTCCCAGTAGAGTCTGGCCGACGGCGGGGAACGGCTGCACAGGTGCGAGCGCCCGCGTGTGCACGGCGAGGCGTTCGCGCAGCGCGCCCTGACGTGTACTGCCGCGACGCTGGTTGGCCAGCGCGCGGCGCGCGACGCCGAGCAGCCAGACCCGCTCCTGGGCGCTCGGAACCTCATCGAGCCGGCGCCACGCGACGAGGAAGACCTCGGCGAGCACGTCGTCGGCGTCCGCGCGAGCGGCACGCCGACGCGCGTAGCTCAGCACCGCGCCGGCGTGGGCGTCGTATAGCGCCTGGAAACGTTCATCGGGCGTCATCGCGATGTTGATGTCCGGGTGGAGCCAGTTTGTTACAGAACACGAGCGCAAAACGGACCACAAGGCGCTCTCTCCGCGGTCCTCTGCGTCCAGAGTCCCACGAGTATCCACAAAATGCCGCGGATACTGCCCGCGAGCCTCAGCGTTTTCGGGTTTCGCCCGTATTCGCTGGTGCTCGGGGGTCACTGACCAATCGGGGCGAACCGGTTAGAGTCGGCTTGAATACAGGTTATTTGGTCCTATGCGTCCCATTTGCGGCGCGCAGACATCCCCATGGCAGGGCTTCGCATCCTCGAGACCCCGCGTATGCCATCTCTTACGTACGTATGCTCTATGCGAGCCCATTGAGTCAGACACTGAACGGCCTACTGGGGACGGCGCCTGGACCCCCTATATAGGGGGCTACCGCAGCGCGATCGTACGCGTGACCTTCCCGAGACCGTGGCCGCCCTGGGAGAGGCTGACCGTGACGGTGTAGCGGCCGGCGGACAGCGAACCCAATAGTTCGGCAAGGGGCACGTTCACGGTCTGCCCCGGCACGATCGCCTTCGTCCTCGCTGTGGCGCGGAGCGAGTGCCCTTGCCCACTGATCAGCGCCGTGCCGCCGATC
Organism: Solirubrobacteraceae bacterium; assembly: GCA_035486935.1. GTDB lineage: Bacteria > Actinomycetota > Thermoleophilia > Solirubrobacterales > Solirubrobacteraceae > Palsa-744. The sequence continues at coordinate 9,979 of DATHMQ010000048.1, read as the reverse complement.
GGGACGATCGTGTTGCCGGTGTTGCTCACAGCCAGCAGCAGCGTGCCGTGCCGTGCGCTGCCCTGCTCGATCAGGCCGCCAGCGCGTGCGTGGAAGGACTGCGCGTTCTTCGGCGCGTCGAGCCGCAGGCTGTTCACCAAGCGGTAGGCGAGCTTGATCCCTTTCGTGGAGTGGCCGGTCGGCGTGCCCACGAGTTCGATCGCGCCGTACTGGGAACCGCCGGGTGGGGTACGCGTCAGCGACACACCTACCGTACGCGAGGAGCTAGCGCCCAGCGTGAAGGAGCCCGCGCTGAGGCTCACCTCGGACAGTGTGGCGCGGCGGTTGGGCGACACTTCGCCGCTGAGCCCCTGCAGCCACGGCCGCAGCACGACGCTCACCGCCATCGACGTGCCGGTGGTGTTCGAGATCTTGATCGAGCCGACGCTCCCGCGGCTGGCGACGTGTTCGAAGATGCCGGGCGAAATCGACAGGCCGCCACCCGCCGCGAGGCTTGCGCCAGCGGCGGTCAGCATCACGACCGTCGTGACGAACATCGATCGCCTGATGTTGTGAAGTCTCATGATCGCTGCTTCCTCTCTCGTGGTTGGGGAGTGTCTGTGTCTATGGGGCTTCACCGCGCCGCGCGTGTCACGGTCCCGCGGCGGTGACGGTCACCAGCAGGAGCTTGTGGTAGTCGCCGATGGACGGCTGATGGGCGCCGCGCACTGCCTGGCGCAGCCGGATCGTGGCCCCTTCCAGCGAAACCGGTTCTTCCCACTGTTCGAGCACCGGGTCCACGCTTGCATCGAGCGAGCGGAAGCGGCCGCGACCGGCCGCGGCCTGCAGCGCGATCGCGAGGCTCGAGCGCCCTCGCACCAGGTGTCCACGGCGGACGCCGGAGGTCGCTTCGCCGTCGGCGAGGCTCAGCCTCACCGGCGCGTCGGTGGCCGTCACTTCCACGGGGATCGTCGCGTCGTAGACGCTCCGCTTGTGGCCGGCATGCACGCGCGCAAACGGGCTCGGTTCGCCCACCGACAGGCCGAGCGTGCTTTCCACCGAGCCGCCCACGGTGGGTTCTTCCGCCTGCGCGACATTCGCGCCGGCGAGCGTCGCCATGACCGCCACGGCGCCAAGCGCCAAGCGAGCCGGCCCGGGCGCGCTCATCGCCCACGCCTCCCGCGCCGCGGATGTGCGGGCGCGATCTCAATTGGGATCTTCACCTGCACGAGTTCACCATCGATAGCACCGTAGCGGAAGACAATCGTGCGCGCGCCCGTATAGCTGTAGCCGAGGATCGCTCTGAGATTGCCCTTGTGGGCGATCATCGTGCCGCGGTCGGAACGCCGCGCAGGGTGCCGGCCGATCTTGTAGAGGACGTGCACCACCGTCCCTGTCGGCGCAGACACGCGAAGGCCGCCTAGCAGGCATGTCAGGCGTCCGCGGTAGGTGTAGTCGCGGCGGGCTCGCAGGACCGGGATTCGGCGTTTTTTGACCTTGGCGTAGCGCAGGGGCCTGGAGACGAGCCTCATCACGAGCAGCGGCGAGCGGCACACCGTAGAGGAGGAGCCCCCCGACTTCCCGCTTTTCCCGCTTTTCCCGCTTTTCCCGCCTTTCCCGCCTTTTCCGCCTTTTCCGCCTGTTTCGGTAGGTTCGGGCGGGCCACTGTTCGGAGGACCCGCGTTGCCGACCCCGATCGCGACGGTGTTCGAGCCGGATGGCGGGGGGCTTTGCACTTCGATCGTCCGTTCCTCGAGCGTGGTCGTCGTGCCGGCGGCGTCGGTCACGCGCACCTGCAGGCTGTGCGTGCCGACCCCGCCGACGGGGACCCGCAACGCGACGTTCGAGACGTTGTTCGGACACCCATCGTCGCCGAGCGGAAGCTCGATCGTGGCGCTCGAAGCTGGACGTTCGGGACAGGCGCCACTGCCGAGCCGCACGAACGCGACTTCGTGACCGTCGATCAGGGCTTCGGCGTTCGCGAGCCCGAGACCGACGTCGCTCACGTCGTTCAGCGAGAGCTCCAGCGCTTCGCCGGGTTCGAGTGGGCTCTGCACCCCTTCGACCGAGCCAGAGGGCGAGCTTTCGTCGCGCACGCCCAGCGCGATCGAGGAGACCTCGACGCCCACCGTGCCGTTCGGGTCAGCGGCGCAGCGTTCGCCGCCGCCCAGCGCGCAGTTCACACTCACGCTCACGTACCGCCCGGTGACCGAGGACGGCCCGATGACCGACGGCGCGACCAGTTCCCCGCTGAGCGGCGCATCGCTGGATTCGTCGAGCGCGGTGGACTCCACGACCCCGCTCGACCCGCTCGAGGTCGAAGCTTCATATATCTGCGGGCTGCCGCTCACGGGTGTGCCACCGAAGCCGGTCGTTTCACGTTTGATGCGCAACGATTCGAGCGCCACCCCCGAGGGCACGTTCAGCTGCCACAGCGCGAGCGACCTACCTGCGGGGTCGGGGTCGGAGAACGTGGCGGCCAAGCCGCCCGTATCATCCCCCCCTTCTTTGCAGCCGTCGCCATACGCCGCCGTGTGGCCGTCCCCGCCGACCGTGGATTCGAACGGCCCGGTCCCCAGCGCTTCTTCATGTGGGCCGTGACAGGCCCACAGCTCCACGCTCGCGGCGCTCGCGGCGGCGGGAAGACAGAAGACCGCCGCCGTGATCAAAACGATCGCGGCGGCGGTCCAGTTCCATCGTGCTTGTTGGATCGCGCAGATCAAGCATCCCTGCTTTTAATGAGCGACCTAACCGTTACGGTGTCGTGGTTGACAGGGTCAGCGTTATCACCTTGCTGTACGTGCCCGTGTTCAGGCGTTCGTGTTCAAGGATGTACTGCCTGAACGTCACCGTCACCGGATCGAGGTTGATCGGGTCTGCCCAGCTCAGCAGCGTGACCTTGCTGGTCAGCGGTGCGAACGGAGCGCCCGTTCCGGGTCCGGGGAATACGTTGCTTGTTTCATGGTCGACCGCGTCTGCTTCAAGCGGTTCGGACAGGTAGAACTCCCTGTTTGCGGCATGGCTGTCGTAGTGGACGAGATGTCCCTCGTGATTGCTGGTTGCCTGGTCTTCAGCCGTCAGCTGGCTTTCCGCGGCCGTGCTGGTGGCGACCACCGAGCATTCGCCTTCGTGCTTTTGCTTTTCTGCGAGGCCCGCGTCGAACTTACCCAGGTTGACATTGCAATTACTCGTCAACTTCTGTTCAAACGGCACTTCGCCGTGGGCTTCATCGCTCTCGCCCGCCGTCACGACCGCGGTAGCCGCCGCGTCGGCTGGTGCTGACACACCACTCGCGTTGTGTGCAATGACCACGACGCGGACCGTGTGTCCGATGTCGGCGCCCGTCAGCGTGTATTCGGTGCCCGTCGCGCCTTCGATGCTCATGCACGCTTCGCCCGAGGAGTTGCAGTCTTCCCACTGGTAGGTGTAAGAGCTCGGCGTCCCAGTCCAACTGCCGGTGGTCGTTTTCAGCGTCAGGCCGCTGTACGGCGTGCCGCTGATGACCGGCGCGCCGGTGTTCACCGGCACCGAGCTGAAGGTGGCCGTGACCGCCTCGTTCGTGCTCAGCGGGTTGAACGAGCATGATCCACTGCCCGTGCAGGCCCCGCCCCACAACACGGTATAGCCGGCTGCCGGCGTGGGCGTCAATTTGACTTCCACTTCTTCGAATTCAGCGCTGCATGACGTATGACCCTGCCCGCATTCGATGCCCGCGGGTGTAGAGGTCACAGTGCCTTCGCCGCTGGCCGTCACCGTGAGAGTGTGCTTTGAAGTGGTCACCTTCACGTTGAAGGACGCTTTTGCGGTGTTTTCATGACCGTCCACGGCGGTGCATTCGACTTTGGTCGTGCCGTTTTTGAACGTCGAGCCCGATGCGGGCGCGCATTCCAATTTCTTGACCAGCGAGCCCGGATCGGTCGCTTCGACGCTGTAGGTGACCACCGCTCCCGTGCCCGTGGTGGGAACCACTATTTCTGCGGGCACTTTGATGGTGGGCGGCGTCGGGCTGTACTCGTCAGATCCGATGTCACACCCAGCAGGGCCCCCTGTATAGGGACGCGGATATCCGCGCTGATCGGTCGTCGGACATTTAGCCGCATCGCCCGCATTGATCGTCGGACTGCCGGCCTTCTCCGAGTAGAGCGTCGTGGAACCGCCATCGTTGCCCAAGCTCGTCAGCAACGGTGTCTTGTTCTGCAACGCCGCTTCGCCACCACAACTGGCATCGTTGGCAAGGCTGTGATCGTTCGTGATGCTCGCGACTGAGCACTGCGCACCGACTTTATTGAGAGCGACGATCGTGTTCGTCAGGTTCAACGTGCCTGTGCCGGAGATGCCTTCTTTGTTATTCGCGACCGTCACGTTCTGCAGGTTCGCCGTGCCATTATCGACAAGACCAGCTGCGAGGCCGGCGGCGAGCGTCGAGTTGGTGAGATTGGCGGTCGCGCCACCATCAACGAAGACCTGGCTGCCTGTGTTGCCGGAGATCGTCGTGTTTTCGATGCTCAGAGTCCCTTCATCATAGATCGCGGCGCTCCCTTCGGTATCGCCACCACCGGTGACAGTGACGTGCGTGAGCGTAACTTTCACGCTGGGCTTGACGGCGATCAGTTCTTTTGCTGAGACCCCTTTGACTTCTGTGACGTTGGTGCCGCTGAGCGTGACACCAGGCGTATTTTCACCGATTTTGCCCGCCGGCCCCTCCAGCGTCTGCGTTCCGCTGGTGTCAGTGAAGACCAACGTCTGACCCGGCGCGTAGGAGCCGGCCGTGAGTTCGATCGTGTTCGCTTCTTTGTTTCCATTGGCCGAGGTGACCGCTGCTTCAAGTTCCGTGAAGTTATGAACAACAAAAGTTGCGGCATTCGCCTGGCCGGCCAGCATCAAGAACGATGCCGTCGCGGCCAACGCCAGCGCAGCGGTATAGCGCCGCAAACGCCCAAGCCATGCATGACTCATTAAATTCCTCCAGTACAGGTCGTGACAGCTTATACGATCAGAATCGCCGAGTGCGGCAGCCCAATCTGTTGCCAACCAAGGCACAACCGCTGCTCGCCGTAGAACGGGATCGAAATTAGCAAGCGCCCACGGCGCAAAGCAAGGCCGTTTACGGCATGGTCACGACCGTTTACCACATAGTCACGTTTGCCCGCGATGACATTCTGTTTACGAGCGTCCTTTCTCGGTATGACATTCTGTTAACATTTGGGTGGCGACCCATCCGATTTTGATCTTCCCCTGTATCGGGGATCGGTCGATTGAAGTGGCTCGCGGCGGATGCGCTGTTGAACATCGGGCCCTCGCCAATTACTGTCGCGGTTAGAGTGGCTCGTTCACAGGTCGTTCACTTCTAGCACGGCTCTATACCGGAGAATGCCGGCCTTCGGCGTGAAGGTCGCTGCTAGGCGCACCGCCACACCCGTAGCTTTCCAGCGATCCTCCACTTCATCAGGCAAACCATGACGAGTTCGGGTACAAAGACCTCCCCTACGAGCGCGGCCGCCACGGCCTCCGCCTTCAAGAAGTCGCGCTTTGCCGGGCTGCGCCGCGGCGCAGCCGCCGTGTCGGCAGTGCTCGCGGAGAGTCCGCTGTTGACCGGCCTGGCGGCGACGGCGGTCTTGCTGGTGATCCTGTTCTTCGTGGGCCTGTCAATCATCGCGCCGCACTCGGCCGGACAACAGACCACGCTCACCAACGCCACCGAACTGATCTCCCACGGACAAGCGACGCGGGCAACGCTTCTTGACGTGGACGCGCAGCTGGAACTGCGCACAAACAATGGCCAGGCGGTATGGGCGACCTACCCGCATTCGGACTCCTACACGGGCACCCTGATCGCTCTGCTTCAGAGCAAGCACGTACCGACGTCCGTCAACCCTCAGTCGGGCAAGGAGATCCTGCGTGCGACCGTCCAGTTCCTGCTGCCGATCCTGATCCTCGTCACGCTGTTCGCCTTCTTCATGACGCTTGTGCGAGAGCAGGGAGCGGCCTTTGCGTCGTTTTCAAAGTGGAGCGGGAGCGAGCAGAAAGCCGGCGAGGGGCGGACGACGTTTGCCGATGTGGCCGGAGCCCCCGAGGCATTGATCGAGTTGGGCGAGGTCTGCGACTACCTGGAGAACCCGGGACGTTACGCCAACCTCGGCGCCAAGGCGCCCAAGGGAGTAATACTCACTGGCCCCCCAGGCACGGGAAAGACGCTGCTCGCACGTGCCGTCGCCGGCGAGGCACAAGCCAACTTCTTCTCCCTCTCCGGCTCGGAGTTCGTCGAGTCGCTGGTTGGCGTTGGCGCCGCCCGCGTGCGCGACCTATTCCGTCAGGCACGCGAAGCGGCTCCGGCCATCATCTTTATCGACGAGCTCGACGCCATCGGCCGGCAGCGAGGCGCGGGCATGGGACAGGGCAACGACGAGCGCGAGCAGACGCTCAACCAGATCCTCGTCGAGATGGATGGGTTCGGAGCGGAGTCGGGCATCGTGATCATGGCCGCGACCAACCGGCCGGACATCCTCGACAACGCACTGCTGCGACCGGGCCGCTTTGACCGGCAGGTCGTCGTTGACGTTCCCGACGTACACGGGCGCACCGAGATTCTCGAACTGCACGCCGGCAGAAGCCCGATCTCGCCCCAGGCCGACCTGGTACGCATTGCACACCAAACGCCTGGCTTCACTGGCGCTGACCTCGCGAACATCATCAATGAGGCCGCGCTGCTCACCGTGCGTGCCGGCAAGCAGCTGATCGAGCAGGAAGAGCTCGAGGAGGCGATCGACCGGGTTATGTCCGGGCCCGCACGCAAGAGCCACGTGCTCTCGCGAGACGAGGTCTGGCGGATTGCCGTGCACGAGTCCGGACACGCGGTCGTCGCCCGCGCGATCGGCAACTCGGCGGCGCTGCAAAAGCTCTCCGTCGTGGCGCGCGCTCGTGGGCGCGGCGGCGCGACCGTTTACTCAAGTGAAGACAAGCTGATGCTGACGCACCTCGACCTGGCAAAGAATCTGATCACGACCATGGCCGGCGTGGCAGCCGAGGACTACGTGTTCGGCATGCTTTCGACCGGAGGGGAGAACGATCTCGACGAAGCAACGAATACCGCCCACGCGATGGTTTCGGTCTGGGGCATGAGCGAGGCGATCGGACCCGTGACCGTGGGGGAGAAACCCGGCGAGATCTTCATCGCCCGCGACCTGGCGAAAACAGCGAACATCGCCGCGGCGACGCACGAGCTGGTGGACAGCGAGACGCGGCGGCTGACCCACGAGGCGGAGGACACCGCCAAGCAGATCATCGAGATTAACAGGACGATCCTGGAGGAGCTTGCCAACACGCTGCTCGACGCCGAGACGTTGAGCGGACCGGCACTGGATGCGTTTCTTGAGGCTGTGCTCCCGTGGCAGCAGCCGCTCGTCAAAGGCGTCAACGGGCACGTGCCACCGGTTGTCCTGCGAGAAGCTGTCGGTGTCGGCGATATCGACGGTTCGTCCATGGGCGCCGACGACATCGACTGATCGTGAACCGCCCCGCCTGCGACACGACCAGCCGGGCAGCCCTGGCCATCGCGGGAGCTGCGGCCGCCCTCGCCGCCGGGGGCTGTGGCGGAGCGTCCGGAGCCGCACAGCAGACGGTCTCCGTAAAGACAGCGGAGGCGCCTGCCCCGACGGCGCGTACACAGACAGCGCCTGCCCCGAGCAACAAACTCCTCGCGACAGTCAGCGCCACGGGCCAGGTGACCTTGACCGATTCAGGCGGTCAGACCGTTACCCGCTTGCGCAGCGGCTGGTACTCGATATTCGTCACGGTCAACGCCGCGGGAGCGGATTTCCACCTCACCGGCACGAGCGTAGACTCAGCCACCAAAGCGAAGATTCCGGGCGTGGCCATATGGGGGATCCATTTCCCCAAGGGCACGTACCACTACATGAACGATCACGACGCGCGCGCCACGACGCACGTGCTCTCCGTCTACTGATCAGTACAGCGCGACACGACTCGCGCGACGCTACTGCTTATCTCCTTGCCATCTCAGTGCGTGGTGGCGAGGACCTGTTCGAAGTGGCCTGAGAAGTCGTCAGGGCGTGGTGGCCAGGACCTGTTCGAAGTGGCCCGCGAAGTCCTTTTCCACAGCCACAGGACCTATCGGGTTGTGATCTGCGCCTGGCTGATAGCGACGTTCCGCCAGCGCTACCCCTTCAAGGGCGAGGCCCCGGGAAAGCGCTTGCTCGATCGCGTTTGGCTCGGCCGAGTGTGCTTGGTGCACGGCTGCTTCGAGCACCCGGATCGTTTCGAACCCGAGACCGGGAAAGCTGCCCACCGGTTCATTGCCGAACAGTTTCTTGTAGGTGGCGAGGAAGTGATGCCCCGCCTGAGTTTCGCGCGCGAAGCCGTATGACGAGAAGACCGCACCGTCGAGCGCACTCGCGTCATCTTTGAGGATAAATCCTGTATCCATGACCGACGCGCCCAGCACGTTTTGAGGTAGACCATGTTCCTTCAGGCTGGCCGCCAGCTGGTTCACCAATGGCGGCGGAAGCGCGGTGAAGACGATCGACCGTCGCGCGCCGGCAGCCTCGATGGCGTGCGCCACGCCCGAGAAATCGCTCGTTGTCATGGCGATCGAAGCACTGCCGACTATCCGTATACCCTTGCGTTGCGCGGCGGTACGGAAGTCTTCTGTAGCGAGCTGGACATAACGACTGCCGGGAGCGGTGACGATGAAGGCGCTTCCGTAACCGATCGCACGCATATAGCTCGTCAGCCCGGCCATTTCTTCGTTCGTGGACATTCCGATCGGCCAATAGGTCGAGTAGCGTTCTGCAGCCGTCGGGTCCAGGTTGCACGGCGCGAGCATGAGCGTTCCGTACCGGGCCGCACCCGCAGCGAGTCTCAGTTGCGAGTCCGTGTCGCACGGCAGGATCAGTGCGGCGGCGGCCTCGGAGCGCAGACGGCCCTCCACCGCGGCGGGAGATAGATCGTCCAGGTCCTGAGGCACGAGCTTCATCTGAATATGCCGGGCAAGTCCGCCCGCGGCGTTGAGCTCTTCGACCGCGATAGCGGCTCCCTGCGCGATTGAGGCGTTCTGTTCCGCGAACACGCCTGATGGCGGCTGGTCAATAGCCACAACCATCGTTCCGTGCCGCAGCGACCGCGTCACGGCAGCGTCCCCCGTGTGAGAAGGGACTACGTTGATGACTGGCGAGTGGCTACTCTGGCTGAGCGGCGCTGAACTGTGCGACCCATGACCGCTACTTCCGGTCAGGACAACCACCAGCACCACCGCGGCGACCACCACTACCGCCGCAGATGCCAGTCGCAGGGCCTCAGAGCGACTCCGCGGACGCAGACTCGGCATCTAGCACAATCCCCGTCGTCGGCGGGGCCGCGAGCCTGTCCGGTTTCTACTCACCGGTGGCTGGAACGGTGTCCACGGTCGTGTCCGTGGGTGGGCCGGCTGGGCTTGCTAGAAGACTGTCGTACATCCCGCATACAGCCCAGCGAAGCCTCTATGCCGTTGGCTGCTTGGCTCCAAGCCATCGCGAGCTTCGCCGGAATCTTCGGTTTGGTTCTGTGCTGGTCGTTTCTGATCACGCCGACGAACTGTGCAAGGTCCTCACAGGCATCGGGCTGCATGCTTTTCCGCCGATCGGCCTTCGCCGTTGCCGCCCGCGACGAAAGAAGCGCCGCGCCACATTTCGAATGCCCATAGCCGCTCAGATGTCCATAGCCGCTCAGCCCGCCAAGGCTGTGCAACGCATCGCTCAACAGACAGGTGAGCTCATTCTGAATGTGATGCGGAATGTCCGATGACTTGACTTCCTGCAGAAGCTGGCGTATTGCGGCTCCTGGTGAGGTCGCTGCCGCACTGACTGTGAGCGTCGCGGCCGTGCTTGTGGTTTTACCGTGACCGTTCGTGAGAACAGCACGCAACTCGTCACCCGATTCGCTCGTGTGCGTTGGGTTGATCGTGTACGTAGCGCTCGTCGCACCAGTAACAGGTGTGAAGCTCGTA
>DATHMQ010000047.1:0-14368 GCA_035486935.1 Solirubrobacteraceae bacterium | reverse complement strand
CACCGCCGCGGCGATGATCATGGTGTTCGTGTTCGGCAGCTTCGTGCTCAACGGCTCCCCAACGATCAAGCAGTTCGGCGTCGGCCTGGCCGTAGCCGTGATCCTCGACTCGACGGTCGTGCGCTGTCTGCTCGTGCCCGCGTTGATGATCCTGATGGGCAAGTTCAACTGGTACATGCCAGGTTGGCTGGACCGCGTCACGCCGCATCTGAACATCGAGGGCGCTGAGTTCTTCCAGAAGCGTGACACGCCTCCAGAGGCCAAGCCCGAAGCGTTGACCGGCGCCTGAGCGCCAGGCCACCAGCACAAGACGACCTTCCCCGCCGCGGCCAAATGCGCCCTTTCCGCGGGTCAAGCGAGATCCGCTCCTGAGGGCATGCGAAGTGTCAGACCGCTGAGCCCAAATAAACACTGCCCGAACAGCACCGCCAGCAGAACTGGCCGGCTAGCCAATTGTCGCTGAGCGCGCTAGGCTCAAAGGCCCCCACGCAAGAAGCCCCCAGCGAGCGAACAGGAACGGAGCCCCACCGTGAACAGCATCCTGGAGAACCGTCGCATCATGCAGCAACTTCCCCCCGGGCCCAAAGTGCCGGCCAGCATGCAGATGGCAGGCTCGTGGCTGCGCCCGACGAGCGTCGTGGTGCGCGCCCGCGAGCGCTATGGCAAGCGCTTCTCGGTGCGACTGCTCGGTCAACTGCCATTCGTGGTCCTCTCAGACCCCGACGAGATCAAGGAAGTCTTCCAAGCGTCCCCCGAGGTGCTGCACCCGGGCGAGGGCGCGCGCATCCTCGAGCCGATCGTCGGCCCCAACTCGGTGATCCTGCTTGACGAGAAGCCGCACCTGAGCCAGCGCAAGCTGATGCTGCCGGCCTTCCACGGCGATGCGATGCAGGCCCTGGCGGAGCTGATGAACGAGCTGACCGAGCGCGAGATCGCCACTTGGCCGCAAGATCAGCCGGTCGCATTGCACCCGCGTCTGCAGCAGCTGACGCTCGAGATCGTGCTGCGAGCAGTCTTCGGGCTGGAGCAAGGAGCCCAGCTCGACCGCTTGCGCGACTTGCTGACGCAGTTGCTGGAGTTCGCCGAGAACCCGATCTCGCTGCTGCCGTTCGCCCAGCGCGCCCTGGCCGGCCGCGGACCGATGGGCCGCCTGGAAAGGCTAGGCGAGGAGACCGACCGGCTGATCTTCGAGCTGATCGACGAGCGTCGTCGCGAAGACGCTCACGGCCCAGACGTGCTCACGATGCTGCTGGGCGCCGAACACGAGGACGGCTCGCCGATGAGCCCGGCCGAGCTGCGTGACGAGCTGGTGACGGCACTGGTCGCCGGCCACGAGACGACGGCTTCGCAGCTGGCCTGGGGCTTCGAGCTGCTGGCGCGCAATCCCCGCGTCGCACAGCGCCTCTCCGCGGAGCTGAACGCGGACCCCGACTCGCCCTACATGACCGCCACGATTCACGAGATCATGCGCCGCCGCCCTGTGCTGATGAACGCCGAGCCACGCCTGGTCAAGCAGCAGGTGGAGATCGGCGGCGTCAGCTACCCGCCGGGCGTGGTCCTGATCGCAAGCGCCTACCTCGTCCACCACGACCCCGACATCTACCCGCAGCCGTACGAGTTCCGTCCCGAGCGTTTCCTTGAGAGCGAGGGCGGCAAAGCCCCGGGCACGTACACATGGCTGCCGTTCGGCGGCGGCCGGCGGCGCTGCCTCGGCGCGAGCTTCGCGATGCTGGAGATGAAGATCGTGCTGCGCAGTGTGATCGAGCGCAATCTTGTGCTGCCGGTCGGCGATCGCCCGGAGACCGCGCGCCGGCGCTCGATCACGATCAGCCCGTCGCGGGGATGCGAAGTCGTGCTGCGCGCACGACCGGAGAGAAGCCCGGAGCCGGTTGCCCAGGAGAAGGTCCCAGCGCTGGCTTGAGTCGGCTGGATAAGGCCGAAAACGGGATGCCCGCGCGTACGCGCGCGAGGCCTCCATGCATTGGCGACGGTTGACAGCAAGACCCACACTCGTTTGACTGCGCGCCCGCCCGGGTACCACTGCTAGATCGGTCCGGGCGGGCCGCAAGGGGTGCTTGCCTGGCAAAGCCATTTCGCCGCAGGGAGGCAGAGATGTTCGGTCGGCTTCGGTTTCACGTCCGCTCGCACGCGTGTTTCGCGGTGCTCGCAGCGATCCTCGCAACGATGTGGCTGGCCTCAGCCGCCGGCGCGTTCCCAGGACAGCGCGACCACTCGAGACACGCACACTCGAAACATGGCGGACCGCAGATCGGCCATCAGGCGCCCGGCCACGGTGGTCCTCCCAATGGTCAGAAACAGCCAGGGCACGGTGGGCCTCCTCCCGGCCAGAAAGGACCAGGGCACGGCTTCCCACAGACCAGCTATCTGGCGCTCGGCGACTCGCTTGCCTTCGGCTACTCGCAGGCCAAGTTCGAAAAACTTTTACCGAACGAGAACCCTGCCGAATACAACACCGGCTATGTGGACGACTTCGCCCGCCTCCTGAAGTTTGGCAACCCCAAGTTTCAGGTCATCAACGACGGTTGCCCAGGCGAGACGACCGAATCCTTCATCAAGGGCCCGTGCGAATACCAGTTGGCCTTCCCGCTGCATCACCCCTATGTGGGCGGCCCGACAAGCTCTCAGCTATCCGACGCCCTTGCCTATCTACAGGCCAACCCCAACACCAACCCGATCACGCTCGACATCGGCGCCAACGACGCGCTCGGCGTGATCGAGCACACGTGTGAAAAGCAAGTGGAATGCGTCATCAAAGAAGCCCCAGCTCTGTTCGCGCACATAGCGACGAACCTGGGCCTGATCCTGGGCGACCTGCGCGGCGCCGACCCGCACGCGACGATCATCGTGCTGGCTTTGTACAACCCATTCGGAGAAAAGCTGGCAGGCGGCAATGCCTTGACGGCTCAGCTCAACGAAGTCATGGACAAAGTCGCCGAAGCGGTGGGCGCCCGCTTTGCGGATCCGCTGCCGGTGTTCAACCCGCCGGGCAAGCTGGAAGAACCGACGATCTGCTTGTTGACGAACATGTGCAATAAGCCAGAAGACATACACCCGACGGACTTGGGTTATGGGGTGCTGGCGGGATTGATTGCTAAGCAGTATTTCTTCTAGAGCTGACTCGCGCGCCAGGGTCGCCGTGCTCAGGCGGGCGGCCCTGGCGCAGTCGGTCCAGTCGCTCAGCGGGACGGACCCGGCACAGGCGATCCCTGGTGGCGGACACGATCGCGCATATCGGCATAGCGGATGACCTCGTAGACGATCAGCAGGCTAAGCACGGCGGCGAGGATCGCGAGCGTGGCCAGCGATGAGATTTTAAAAGCCAGCGTGACCGGCACCAGTACCAGCAGCACCAGCGAGCACACGAGTCGACGGCCGCTGAGCGACTGGACGTTGCGCAGGCGGAAAGCAACGTGCGCGAGCAGATAAGCGGCGGTGCCGCCGAGCAGTGCCACCGTGGGCACGAGCTCGAGTGGATCGCCGTCGTGCTCGATCGTCACCTTCAAGCCGACCGCCAGCAATGCGATACCAGCGACCATCGGGAAGTGCAGATAGGAATAGGAGTCGCGCGCCAACTCGTTGCGCTCGCGACCTTCCTTGGCGTTCGACAGGCGTCGCTCGGCGACGAGCGCGGTGACGTCGAAGTACACCCACCACAGCGTCGCGGCAACGATCACCCCCAACACAGCGGCGACCACGACATCGGCGTCGATCGTCGTGCGTGCCCCCACGCCGAGCGCGACAATCGACTCGCCGAGGGCGATAAGCACGATCAGCCCATGGCGCTCGGCGAAATGCCCGGGCACGAGCTTCCATCCGTCAGCACCGAACAGAAAGGGCCCACCTGCATCGAGCACCAGCGCAAGCCCCCACAAGCCGAGTTGCAGCGCACCGCTCGTGGCGGCCGCCACAAACAGCAACCCGGCCCCGATCGCGGTGCTGTAGGCGAGACCGGCGACGGAATGCCGTAGCGCCGGATCCTCTCGACTTGCGATCGTGAACAGCGCGATGTGCGCGCCGCGGACGACCGCGTAAGCACAGGCAAACAGCAGCGCCTCGCTGCCGAACGCGCCGGGCACGCACAGGGCAGCGACGAGCATTGCCGCCATCGCCGTGAAGATCACAAGCCGGACGCTGCCCTCCTCGGGATCGACGACGCTCGTCAACCACGCGTAGCCAGTCCAGGCCCACCAGAGCATGCCAAGGACAAGCACCCCTTTGAGCAGCCCGATCCAGGTGGGCGTGCGCGCCATGAGTGTCGTGCACTGCGTCAGCGCCAATACGAACACCAAGTCGAAGAACAGCTCCAGTGGCGTGACGCGCTCGCCTTCGCGCATGACGGCCGTCAGTCGGGGGGTGCGCTCGTCGGAGGCGGTGCTCACCAGGCCATCTTCGCAAGTGGCTCAAGGCGGGTGGTTCGGGGCGCTGAGGATACGGAGTGTTATCTCGTTTGGCCATGTCCGAAAAAGCTAGGCAAAAACGTTGTACGTACAGAAATTTAGGTACCAAAGGAATCCTCCTAGGACCAAAAATGACTGGTAAAAGTGGACCAGGACTTTTCGAGTCCAACACAGACGACAACCCAAGACCGGCCTGCACCCTCCTGCACGCCGTACGCTTCAAGCAGTGGACCTGACAAACGCAACCGTGCTGGTAACCGGCGCCAACCGCGGTATAGGCCGCGCGCTTGTGGAGCGCCTTGCCCAATCGCCGCTGCACTCGATGTTGGCGGGAGTACGCAACCTCAAGAGCTTCGAGTCCGTGAACCCACCGCCCGGCGGCGCCCAAGAGGTACAGGCGGTGCGCATGGACCTGTCCTCGCAGGCGAGCATCGAGCAATGTTGCTCGGAGCTGGGAGCTCAGCTCAGCCAGATCGACCTGCTTGTCAACAACGCCGGGCTGATGACTGGCGGGCTGCTCGAGGAGCAGGCGATCGACGAGGTGTATGCGATGTTCCAAGTCAACCTCGTAGGCGTTACACATCTCACACAGCGGGTACTTCCCGGGATGCTCGCGCGGCGGAAGGGGACAATCGCCAACAATGCGTCGATCAGCGGCTATGCCCACTTCCCCGCGGCGAGCACATACGCCGCCTCGAAGGCGGGGATCGTCGGCTTCACCGAATCGTTGCGGCGCGAGTTGCGCGGCACCGGCGTGCACGCCATGCATCTGGTAACGCCCGGCGTGGCAACCGACATGCTGAGCGCAACCGACGAGGTGTACGGACGCCACATGGACACCTCCGGCTGGGATCGCATCCCGCCCGAGGAGTGGGCGGCCAAGGTGGTGAGCGCGATCGAGGCCGACAAGCGTGTGCTTGGCCCAGGCGGGCGTTCGGGCTTGGCGATGCTCGCCGCTCGTGGACCGGCATCCGTTCTGGACGCGATAACCGCCCGTACGTTCAGCCGGCAGCCGCGCCGCTGAGCTGAGCCTTACCGAACGCCGAGGAGCGCCAGCCCGGCTTGGCCAGCAACACCTGCACATCGCCAATGCGCCGCTCGGCGAAGCCGGCCTCACAGTAGGACAGATAGAGCCGCCAGATGCGCTGGAAGCGCTCGTCATAGCCCAGCTCGGCGAGCCTGTCCAAGTTGGCCTCGAAGTTGGCGCGCCAGTGACGCAGCGTCTGTACGTAGTGGAAGGTGATGTCCTGCAAGCCCGCGACGCGCATATCCGTGCGCTGCTTGACGGCGCGCTCGATTACGCGCATCGAAGGCAGACAGCCGTTCGGGAAGATGTAGGTGTTCATGAAGCTGCGCGAGGCCTTCTCGACCTCGTAGGCGCGATCGTCGATCGTGATTGCCTGCAGCAGCATCGCGCCGTCGGGAGCGAGCAGCCGCGAGCAGCAATCGAAGAACGTGCCGAAGTGCCGCCAGCCGACCGCCTCGATCATCTCGATCGAGACGAGCTTGTCGTAGCGTCCGCGCAGGTCGCGGTAATCCTCGAACAACACCTCAACGCGATCCCGCAGACCCGCGCGGCCGATCAGCTCAACGGCATGACGATGCTGCTCACGCGAGATCGTGGTCGTGGTGACGCAGCAGCCGCGCGTGCGAGCCGCGTACAGCGCGAACGCACCCCAGCCGCTGCCGATCTCGAGCACATGGTCCTCAGGCTGCAGATCGAGCTTCTCGCAGACACGCTCGAGCTTGGCAAGCGCCGCCTCGTGCAGGCTCATCCCGGGTCGCTCGAACAGGGCGCAGGAGTAGGTCATGCTCGGGTCGAGCAACAGCTCGAACAGTCCGTTGCCGAGGTCGTAGTGGGCAGCGATGTCACGGCGACGACGACGACGTGTATTGGCGTTCAGCAGTGTGCGTACGCGTTGCATTGGAGCAAGCAGTGGCGCGAGCACGGCACGCACGCGGTCGAGCGCGTCGGCGTTGCGCGCTGCAACGCGCACGACGGCGGTCGGGTCAGAGGAGTCCCACTGCTCCTGGGCATACGCCTCAGCGAGCCCGTTGCTGCCGCGCAACAGCTTTCGCCAAGCACGCGGCGAGCGCACGTGCACGGTCGCGTGCGGTGCGCCGCTGCCGAACGTCGCCTGCGCACGATCGTCCTCGATCACGGTGAGGCTGCCCGAATGGATGCGCCTCAACAGCGCGTACGCGATCGCACGCGCGATCCACGTTGTCATGCCGTTCCTCCAGAGATCGGCGATGTGAGGCGCCGGCTCATGCCAGGCCCTCCTTGGGATGGGGGTGCACCGGCACGCCCTTCAGCTTCAAGCGCAGCGCCTGGGCGTAGATCAGCGCGAGCATCCGCAGCGCGCTCGCCGGATAGCGCGCGCTCATGCGCGCAAGCGTGGCCTTTGTGAGCTCTCTCCGACGTAGCGAGAGCGTGGCGTCGAACGCTATGTCTCCTTTGCGAGAGCTCGCGACGTGCACCGACAACGTCTCGCCCGGCACGCTCAGACGCCACTCGTAGCGCTGGTCCATGCCCATGAACGGCGAGACGTGCAAAGCCTTGGTCGAATTGCCGGCGAGCACCACGCCGGCGGTTTTGGCGGGTGAGCAATCCTCGCTGCCACGTGCGAGCACGTAGGCGTGGCGCTCACCCCAGGGCGTGTTCGTCACCTCGGCGAGCACCGCCTCCACCGACTCGGCGGACTCGTCCAGGCAGTAGTAGAAGCTGACGGGGTTGAAACAGTGCCCAAAGCTGCTCAGGTTCGTGAGCACACGGACCGGCCCGGACGGCCGCACCCCGGCCCGGTCGGCCACGACTTCGCGCACCGCATCGGCCAGGGGCACGTGCTCATCTCCCAGGTAGTGACGGCGACGAAAGCGCGCGGGGCCGGGGCGGGACGCGAGCAGCCGGCCGCCGAGCAGCTTGGGCAACTCGTCGAGGTCGATATAGGCCAGCGCGAGTCGATAGCGGAACTCGTGCTCGCGCACGTCGAAGCGCCGGTGTCGAACGTGGCCGGAGTAGATAGCACTCACGCTCATAGCCCTACCCCGAAACGCGCGCCTACATCGAGCGCGCTGCGCACGCCATCCTCGTGGAAGCCCCAACCCCAGTAGGCGCCGCAGTAGTGCGTGCGATTGCGCCCATCGATCTCGGCTCGGCGTGCCTGTGCCCGTACGCCATCCGGCGTGTACACCGGGTGGGCATAGGGAATCGTGCGGATCACATGCTCCGGATCGATCGCCGCCGTCCGGTTGAGCGTCACGCACAGCTCACGATCGGCTTTCAACGACTGTAGGCGATTCATGTGGTAGGTGACGGTGGCGCGCTCGGTTGGAGCCTCCAGTAGATGGTAATTCCAACTTGCCCAGGCGCGACGGCGACAAGGGAGCATACGCGTGTCGGTGTGGAGCACTGCCTCGTTGGCCTGGTAGGGCATCGCCCCGAGAATTTCGTGCTCGCGAGGGTGGGCATCGGCGAGCATCGCAAGCGCCTGGTCTGAGTGGGTCGCGATCACGACCTCGTCGAAGCGCTCCGCCTCGCCACCGCGAGGCTTGACCATGACCGCGTCGTATCGACGTTCGATCGCCTGCACCGCCGTGCTGAGGCGCAGGCGATGGCGCCACGGCTGGGTGAGCGCACACACGTAGCTCTCAGAGCCACCCGTGACAGTGCGCCAGTGCGGTCGGCCCGTCAACCCGAGCATCCCGTGATTGTCGAAGAACTCGGCAAGAAACCGTGCCGGAAAGCTGCGCATCTGATTGGGGTCCGCGGACCAGACGGCCGAAACCTGCGGAACGATCAGGCGTTGCACGAAGGCATCGGAGAAGCGCTGCTCGGCCAGCCATTGCCCGAGCGAGACGTCGCCGCAGGAGCCTCCCAACAGCTCGCGAGCTGTGCGGTTGAAACGCACGAGGTCGGCGATCATGCGATGGAACCATGGCGTCAAAAGATGCGCGCGCTTCGCGAACAGGCCGTTCGGCGAGGCACTGTTGTACTCGAAGTCCCCGCGCCCATCGCTCACGCCGAAGCTCATGTCCGAGCGTTGCCAGGCCACGCCGAGCTGGCGCAGCAGACGCTCGAAGTTCGGGTAGTTGCGGTCGTTGAACACCATGAAGCCGGTGTCCACGCTGTAGGTCTGCTCGGGCGTCTCCACGCGGATCGTGTTGGCGTGCCCGCCGGCATACTCGCCGCTCTCGAACACGACGATCTCGTGTCTGGGATGGAGCAGGTGTGCCGCGACCATGCCCGAGATCCCTGCGCCGACGATCGCGATCCTCATGGGAGCAACACGATCCTCATCGGAGAAATAGATAGCTCATGTCTGAGCATTCGCTGGAGAGTCGCACCTGGATCAGCGACTCAGATCGTGCGACGCCTTCACGCACTCGGCGCAAGGCATTCCGCGCGCGGCAGTCCCGCGCGCGGAATCAACGGTCCGCGTCTAGCCGACGTGTGCGAAGTGCGCGTCCACACCGTCGAGCAGCTCCCAATTACCGCGCAGTGCCGCCGTCGCGCACTCAACCATACGGTCGGCCTGGGCTCGTGCCTCATCCTCGTCCTCGCTCATCAACTCGGCGATCAGCTCCTGCGCCTGACGGGCGTGCTCGACGTCGAGCTTGGCATGCAACTCGAAATACTCGACCGCCGGGCCTTCGGCCGTGTAGCCATAGCGCTCGACGAGCCCCTCGAGCTTGGTCTGGGCGATCGCCGGCTGGCTTGCCTCGACCGCGTACAGCACGGCGAGATGCTCCAGGGCGTCGGCACCCGTGGTCCATGCCTGAGCACATGCATCCGTCTCGCTCAGCGGGCTACGCTCGGTGGCAGCCTCAGCGGTGGCTCCGGCTGTCCTCTCGGCGGTGAGCGTCGCGTCCGCGAACGCATCCCACAATGCGACGTGGCTATGCTCCTCGGCCGCATGTCGCTCGAGACCGGCACGACGGCCCGGATCAGCCTTGGCAGCAACACTGTCTGAGGCCTGTGCAAGCGCGACGACCGCGTGGCGGTACTCGCCCGCATAGAAAGCCAACTCCTCGGCGCTCAGCTCTCCCGCGCTCCAGCGCTGGTAGAAGGGGTGCTCGAGCACGTCACACTCGCGCCTGGCCTGATCGATCCTGGCAATCACATCCATCCCGCGGCTCCTTCTGGTTCGTTGGGCTGGGAGCGCCCAGAGGCCCAGCAGGCAGGCACTCCCGATGCGGGAAGTATGGCGGGCACGTCGGGCGACATCGCCGTCGCCTATTGAACGGTGAGCTTGCCTTCCATGCCTGCCTGTCGATGACCGGGAACCGAGCAGTAGAACACATAGGTCCCGGGCTTCAAATTCAACGTGAGCGTCTTTGCTCCGCCCTGGAAAGTGGGCGTGGCTGCCAACACAGTCGTTCCTTGAGCGATCGTCATGTTGTGCATCAGCGGAGACATGTTCTTGAAGTCGATCGTGACCTTGCCGGCTCTGGCCGAAAGATTCTTTGTGGTGTAGCGCAACTGGCCTTCGGGATCGGCTTCCTCGGTCAGCGAGGAAGTGCCCGAGCCGGAGGCGGCTTCGCGGCCCGTCTGGGTGATCGGCGCGATCGTCGCCTTGGCGCTCGAGCCACCGGACGTGGCGACCGCCATGGAGACTGTTGCCAGTACGAGCACGGCCGATATCGCCATCACGGCGCGCTGGCCGCCCAACGAACTCGGAAAGTTCGGGTTGCGCCGCCCCAAGACAACCGATACGAACAGCGCCCAGGCAACGAGCAGACCACCGGCGATGTAGTACGGCACCTTGCTCTTCTCGGCTGCAAGCACAGGCCCGAAGTGTGCTATTGCTGCAAACATCCCGCCTGCGAGCCTAACCGATCCTCCGGTGGGTATGCTCTCTCGCCGATGACCGACGCGGTGCGTACCCCGGACGAGCTGCTCGAAGGTCTCCCCGACTTTCCCTTCGAGGCGCACTATCGCGAGCACGACGGGCTGCGCCTCGCCCACCTAGATGAGGGCGAAGGCGATCCCGTGCTGTTCATGCACGGCGAGCCGACCTGGTCGTTTCTGTGGCGCAAGGTGCTCGCACCGGTCAGAGACGCCGGCTTCAGATGCATCGCACCGGACCTGCCCGGTTTCGGGCGCTCGGACAAGCCGATCGACATCGACTGGTACTCCTACGACCGTCACGTCGCAGCGGTCGCTCCCCTGCTCGAGGAACTGGACGTGCGCAAAGCGACAATCGTCGTACACGACTGGGGCGGACCGATCGGACTGCGCCTCGCGGTCGAGCATCCCGAGCGCTTCGAGCGATTGGTGATCCTCGACACCGGGCTGTTCACAGGTCACCAGAAGATGACCGACGCGTGGACGGCGTTCAAGGACTTCGTGGAGCGCACCGAGGATCTGCCAGTCGGGATGCTCGTGCGCGGCGCCTGCAAGAACGACCCGGGCGACGAGGTGATCGCCGCCTACGAAGCGCCGTATCCGAGCGTCGCCTCGAAGTCCGGTGCGCGGGCCTTTCCGCTGATGATCCCGCGCGAGCCCGACGCGCCCGGCGCCGAGGCGGGACAGCGCGTGCTCGACGCGCTCAAGGACGACAAGCGTCCGACGCTGATGTTGTGGGCCGACTCCGACCCGGTGCTACCGCTCGCCACCGGCGAGCGCTTCGCCGCGGCGATCAGCCGCGAGGGACCGCGTGTGATCGAGAACGCCTCGCACTTCCTGCAGGAGGATGCGGGGCCCGAGATCGGGCTACAGATCGCGGAGTGGCTCAAGACCGCCTGATTGGCCGCCCTACGCCTGTAGGCCGGCTCATCGCGAATCAAGCCTCGTCCGTGACTTAGCCGGCACCGTCGGTCAGTTGAGGCTTCTCCGACGCCGGGGCCAAGGCTGGCTCAGACTTCGAGGCACGCAGTTCATAGCCACGCCGCGCGGTGGCATCCGCTCCCGCCAGCACCTGATCGGCCTTCAACGCCCGCGCCATACCCTCGGAGAGCCTGCGCGGCAAGAGCACCCCCAGCGTGCTGGTGCGCTTGGCAGACTTCGGCACCCACACTTCCACGCGCCCGGTCTGCAGAGCCTCGACGATCGCGTCGGCCACTTCTGTCGGCTGTAGCACCTTCATCCCGCGCGCCTCGCCGAGGCCCCCACCCAGTTCGGTGTTAACGACGAACGGCATCACGTAGCTCATGTCGACGTTGACTTTCATCAAGCGCAGCTCGCCGCGCACCGCCTCGCTGAGGCCGACGACCGCGTGCTTGGTCGCCGAGTAGGTGGCGCCGCCGGGCGCCCCGAACTTGCCTGCCTGCGAGGAGATGTTGACGATGTGGCCGCGATTGCGCGGGACCATCCGCTCCATGGCGAGCTTCATGCCCAGGATCACCCCGTGCAGGTTGATGTCGACCATGCGCCGGGCGGTCAGGTCGTCCTCGTCGATGAAGCGCCCGATCGGCATGATGCCGGCGTTGTTGACGAGCACGTCGATCGGGCCGAGTTGTTCTTCGGCCTCCTCGAGGAACGCAGTGAACGACACGCGATCGGTTACGTCCAGCGCCAGCGCCACGGTGCTGGGCCCGAGTTCTTTCGCGGTCGCCTGGGCAGCGGCAAGGTCGACGTCGCCGATTGCCACCTTCATTCCCTGGCGCAGAAGCGCCTGCGCGGTCGCCTTGCCGATCCCGCGCGCGGCGCCGGTGATCGCCGCGGTCTGCCCGGCGAGGATGCGGGGCTGCTTGGCCATGCTGTCTCCTCCTGAAATTGGTTGCGCAGCCAAAGCTAGCGCGCAAACAAAAACACCGCATCTTCCGGGGTCGTGTGGGGTTCTACGTGCAGACCATCCCATCAGGCCTGTGGATGGTCCCGGAGGGGGGCCGGACCCGGACGATCCACGGCTTCGTCCGGGTCCGCGTATCGGACGTCACGCGGGTTGGGGGCCCGCGAGACGCCCTTCGATGCTCCGTTGACCGTTGCCGGCTCGGCTCGGGACGGGTCGTGGGCATAGCCCAAGTGGGGCATAGCCCAAACTCCCCATGCACGCAAAGGGGGTGTATTTCCGAACACACCTATCGTGGAATCGAAACAGGCTGAGCCGCGGACGGCACACTCCGCCGCGCTAGGCTTCAACGGTGGCGTCGTTTCTCTTCCATCACCAGCGCATCGCCTACACGGAGTTCGGTGGGGGACCAGCAGCACTAAAGAGCGATGGTACGCGTGGCAAGACGCCACAACGAGCCAAGGCCGCCAAGCGTCCGGTGATCCTCGTGCACGGACTGCTGCTCTCGCAGAAGATGCACAAGCCGCTTGCCAAAGAGCTGGCGGCCCGCGGCAACCGTGTGATTACGGTCGATCTACTCGGCCACGGCGAATCCGATCGTCCCCGCGACATGTGGCGTTATTCGATGCACTCCTTCGCCGAGCAGCTCGTAGCCTTGATGGACCATCTCGAGATCGAAGAAGCGGTCGTGATGGGCACCTCGCTCGGCGCGAACGCAGCACTTCAAGTCGCCGCGAACGCGCCGGAGAGACTACGCGGGATGATCATCGAGATGCCCGTACTCGACAACGGGCTGCTCTCCAGCGCCTTGACCTTCACTCCTATCCTGGTGGCACTCACTTTCGGCGAGCCGCTGATGAAGCTTGTTGCGCGCGGCACTCGTGCGGTGCCACGGCGGCTACTGCCCTACTACGGCAACGTGATCCTCGACCTGGTGCGCCAAGATCCCGGCCCAGGCGGCGCGCTGCTGCAAGGTCTCTTCTTCGGGCGTATCGCTCCGCACAGAAACGAACGGCGTACCTTCAAGACGCCCACGCTCGTGCTCGGGCACCGACGCGACCCCGTTCATCCCTTCTCAGACGCGGGGATGCTGGCCGCGGAGTTGCCCGACGCGCGCCTGATCGAAGCAGACTCGCTCGTCGAGTTGCGTCTGCGCCCAGAACGGCTTACAGACGAGATCGCCGGCTTCCTCGACGAGGTGTGGGCGACAAAGCCGCGCCGCGCCAAGTCGACGCGCACCGTACGAGCGAAACGCACCACCACCTCTATCTGACCAGCCGACCTGACGGTGGGGAGCAAGCCAGACAAGGACGCACCGACCGCCGTGTACCGATTGGCGATCGACGGGATCGCCAATCGGCCAGCACACAAGGGAAGGAGGACGCCGTATGGCGCCGCTCCCCGGCCGTCAGGGGGTTACTTCGGCGGGAAGAGTTCGAATTCGTTGATTGAGACGCTGCCCGGGTTCGCGGCCGTCGAGGTAGCCGGGGCCTTGGCCAGCCACAGCAGGATGTAGCGGTAGCCCTTGCCCTTGGTCTTCAACTTGAGCGTGGTGCTTTTCTTCTTCAAGACTTTCAGCCCGACGATGCGAGCCCAGGCCGGATCGGAGATCGACGCCGGCGGCGTACTGCCGTTCGTTCCATAGACTTCCACCGTGATTCCCGTGGTCGTCGTCTTGACGACAGCGCTTCCCAGCTTCTTCAGAGACTTCAGGTCGAGCAACAGGCCCTCCGCCATCTTGGGGGCGTTTTCGGCCTGTACCTGGGCAGTCCAAGCGGTGCTTTCTTCGTTGTCGATCGCAAGGCCCGGATCGCCGAACAACGAAGGCGGGTAGTTGTAAGGGTTGTAGACGCTGGCAGCGTTCGTGTCGAGCAGGATCGGGCTCGGCGCTTCGGATTCGGCGCCTGTGTTCGTTTCGGAGCTGCTTGTTTCTTTGCTTTCGTTCGTGCTTTTGCTTCCGCTCGTGCTTTTCGTCGGTTCGCTTGTGGTTTTGGTCGGTTCGCTCGTGCTTTTGGTGGTTTTCGTTTCGGGCGGGAACAGCGCGTTGTTGGCTTCGCTGTCCGCGCCGCTCGTCGATTTGGGCGTCGGCGTTTGCAGAGGGATCTTCGGCGGGGTGGCTTTGACCGTCGTGGGCGTGCCGGGAATTGGGGTAGCACCGGGAGTCGAGGTGGCGCCCGGAGTCGAGAGCGTGGTTGTGGCCGGCTCACCCGCTGGCAG
>DATHMQ010000046.1:0-9503 GCA_035486935.1 Solirubrobacteraceae bacterium | reverse complement strand
CGATGGGGTCGCGAGGAGCGATCGTAGCCATAGCTTCGCCCGCCCACTCTAGAAGGTCAGGGCATCATCGCGGGCAATTTCTCCTCGGTGCGGCATGTGGGGTGCCGAGTACCTCCGGCGAGGCACAGCTCGAGGCGTCATGGTGTGCGGGCCGCACGCGGTCGCGGGGTCAGTCGCAAGCGGTCAAGGCGTCATCGTCTCTGCCGCGTCCAGCGCCGGCCCGTATGTGGGGTCGCGCAACAGCGATTGGCGGATCCCCTCGCCGAGAATCCCACTCTCGCCGCGGGAGGCGCCGAGGATCGTCCATTCGTGTTCGCGGCGACCTGAGTCGCGGCTGCGCGCGCGCAGCCCGCCGGTACCGCGCCTGAGTGCCAGGCGACGGTCTGTCGCGGTCGCGATCGCCACGCTGTCGAGGCCCCTGACCTCGAGCTCGGGGGCCCGCTCCAGCCTAACCTTGACCTGCCGTTCGGCGGCCTGGGCGACGCCCGTCAGGGCGCCTCCACCGGATCGCAACGGGCTCACCTCCCAGCCCAAGCGCGAGGCCAGCCAGCCCACCAACAGCATCGCGGCCACCGTCGAGTCGGGATGGTGGCGAACAGAGACCGTGTCGATGTTCTGCAGCTCGGCGCGCATGCTCTGCGAGTCGAACGCGGCCGCAACCCGCTCGCGCCAAGGAGTGCTGCGCAGCCACGCAAGATCGACCACATAGGCACGTTCGCGTAGCTCGCATGCTCGTCCGATCGCGTCGCGCCACGAGGGATCGTCGAGCGAGTCCACCAACACCGCCTGGGCAAGCTCGAGTAGGGCATCGACGGCCTCGGGATGCCCGTGCGGCGACCACAGCAGCGTCGCCAGGTCGGTGACGACCAGCGGGTCCACGATCGTCACGAGGTCATCCAGGTGGCGCTCGCCGATCTCGACCGTGACTGTCTCTCGCAACAGTCCCAGCTCGTCGTTGCCGGGCTCGCCCTCGGAGGAGACGACCGCACGGGCGTTGAGGGTCGTGCGGTGGGGGTCATAGGAGAGCACGACCAGTCGCGAGGCGTGGTAGCGACCCACTGCCGCCAGGCGGTTTGCGATCTCGCCGCTGTAGCCGCTCTCGACGAACGTCACCATGTTCAGCGCACGCGCTGGAACCAGGCCGCCGTTTTCGCTGTGACGCCGATTTACCAGCTGTCGTAGCGCTGCTTCGATCGCGTCGGGTGTGGTGCGCTCGTCGCTCCAGACCGCATCAGGCAGGGATCGAGTTGCGGCGGTAGGGGGAGAAGAGCTCAAGCTATAGAGCCGCGAGCAGAGTTGGACGACATCGAGGCTTACTCCTCAGATAGCTCGCCACGAGTGTTCGGGCAGCAGGATCTCGTCTGCCTCGCTGGGACCCTGCGAGCCGGATTCGTACTGCGGCAATGGGCCCGGTGCATGCTCCCAGGCTTGCAGTATCGGATCGCAGATGCGCCACTGCGCCTCCACCTCGTCGTCGCGTGTGAACAGCGTCGCGTCACCGCGCATCGCGTCGGTGATCAGGCGCTCGTAGGCCTCAGGCGACTGCGATAGAAATGCGGTCCCGTAGAGGAACTCCATATGCACGGGCCTGATCACCATGCGCGATCCCGGGATCTTTGCGCCAAGGCGCAGCGAGACCCCCTCGTTGGGTTGCAGGGTGAGGATCAGTTGGTTGGGCAGTACCCCAAGCGAGCCATCTTGGCTGAAGGCAAGGTGGGGCACCGGCTTGAGCGTCACTGCGATCTCGGTCACTTTGCGCGCCAGTCGCTTGCCGGTGCGCAGGTAGAAAGGCACCCCAGCCCAACGCCAGTTGTCCACCTCCAAGCGCAGTGCCGCGTAGGTCTCGGTGATCGAGTCCTGCGGTATGCCGGACTCTTCCAGGTAGCCCTCCGCGTCCTCGCCGCCCGCGTGGCCCTTGCTGTACTGCGCTCTGACGGCCATCTGCTCGATCTCCGCCTCGAGGGGCTCGGCAATCGACTGCAGCACCTTGACCTTCTCATTGCGTACCTCATCGGCAGTGAAGCTCACCGGCGGCTCCATCGCTACATGGCAGAGCAGTTGCAGCATGTGGTTCTGGATCAGGTCACGCAGTGCGCCGGCGTGGTCGTAGTAGCCGGCGCGCGTGCCGATCCCGATGTCCTCCGCCGCGGTGATCTGTACCTGGTCGATGTAGTTTCGGTTCCAAAGCGGCTCGAACATGCCGTTGGCGAAGCGGAACGCCATCATGTTCTGGACTGTCTCCTTGCCCAGGTAGTGGTCGATGCGGAACACCTGTTGCTCCTCGAACACTCCGAGCACGCGTCGGTTGAGCTCGCGGGCCTCCTCGAGCGAGGTGCCAAACGGCTTCTCGATGACCACGCGCACGTCGGTCTGCTCGTGGCGGTCGAGTCCCTGCTTGCCCAGGGCCTCCACGATCACAGGAAAGAAAGAGGGCGCCGTCGACAGGTAGAACGCCCTGTTCAAGGGTTCACCGTCGCGCTCCTCGAAGTGGTCGAGCACTTTCTCGAGCTTCGAGTACACCCGCTCGTCGTCGAAGGTCCCCGGTACATACTTCACGTGCTCCAACAAGCGCCCCAGCACATCTGGATCGGGCGCGCGTCGCGAGAATTGACGGATCGCTTGCTCGCACTCCGTACGGTAGTCGGCGTTCTCCTTTTCGCGGCGGGACACGCCGACGAGGTGAAAACGCTCGGGCAGCGCACCGTCGTGCGCGAGGTTGTACAGCGCCGGCAGCAGCTTGCGTCGTGCCAGATCGCCCGTGGCGCCGAAGATCACGAGCGTCGTGGGGGGGACCGGCAAGCGCTCCAGTCCAGCCGTGAGCGGGTTCTCCGACTCGACGGCGATAGCCGTCACTTCTTTGGAGCCTGCTTCACGGCATGACCGCCGAACTGGTTGCGCAGGGCCGCCAGCACCCTGTGCGCGAAGTCGCCGTTACCGCGCGAGCTCAGGCGCTCGTAAAGCGACGCGGTGATCACGGGCGTCGGCACGTCTTTGGCGGTGGCATCCTCGATCGTCCAACGTCCCTCGCCCGAGTCCTCGGTGAAGCCCTCGATCGCCTGCAGCTCGTTGCCGTCCGCTTCGAACGCTCGTGCGGCAAGTTCGCAAAGCCATGAGCGCACCACCGAGCCCTGGTTCCACAGGTGCGCGATCTTGGCGTTGTCGAGCTTGTACTCGGACTTGTCGAACACGTCGAAGCCCTCGGCATAAGCTTGCATCAGCCCGTACTCGACGCCGTTGTGCACCATCTTCACGTAGTGCCCGGCGCCTGAGGAGCCGAAGTGCATCCAGCCGCGATCGCCGATCGCCGTCACGCTGTCCGCGCTGGTTGGCGGAGCCAACACGTCAAGGATCGGCGCGAGCCCTTTGACCGCTGCCGGCGGGCCGCCGACCATCATGCAGTAGCCAACGTCGATCCCCCACACGCCGCCGGATACGCCAACATCCACGTAACGGATGCCGAGCTTCGTCAATTCCTTTGCGCGGCGCTTGTCGTCTATCCACTTGGAGTTGCCTCCGTCGACGATCGTGTCGCCCTTGTCAAGCAGCTTCGCAAGCTTGTCGACCGTCTGCTGAGTCGGATCGCCGGCGGGCACCATGATCCACACGATCCTCGGCGCCTTTAGCTTTTTGACAAGATCTGCCAGCGAGCTCGCGCTACGGGCCCCGTTCTTCTGAGCCTGGGCGACGGCCTTCTTGTCGAAATCGAACGCCACCACCTCGTGCTCGGAATCGCGTCGGATGCGATGAACCATGTTCCCGCCCATCTTGCCCAGTCCGACGAATCCGATTTCGCTCATGACCGGCATCCTAGCCTGCTCGTGTAGGTTTCTGTCTCGATGAGCGACGATATGTCAACGCGCCCCGACCGCAACCTCGCGCTCGAGCTTGTGCGCGTCACCGAGTTCGCCGCGCTCGCAGCCGCCCCGCTCGTCGGCATGGGCGACAAGGAGGCCGCCGATCAGGCCGCCGTCGACGGCATGCGCTATGCGCTGCACTCGGTCGCGATGGACGGCACAGTCGTGATCGGCGAGGGTGAGAAGGACGAGGCGCCGATGCTCTACAACGGCGAGCGCATCGGCGATGGCTCTCCGCCCGAGGTGGACATCGCCGTCGACCCGCTCGAGGGCACCACGCTTGCCGCCCACGGCATGCCGAGCGCTCTGGCCGTGATCGCTCTCTCCAGCAAGGGCACGATGTTCGACCCCGGACCATGCGTATACATGGAAAAGATGGCCGGCCGTCCTGAGATCGCCGATCTGCTCGACCTCGACCGTCCATTGTCCGAGACGGTCAAGTTGATCGCTGAGCGCAAGGGCCGTCCGGTAGGCGAGGTGATCGTCGTCGTGCTCGATCGTCCCCGCCACGAGGCTGCCATTCGCGAGATTCGCGAGATCGGCGCGCGTGTGCGTCTGATCCCTCATGGCGACGTCTCAGCTTCGCTGCTCGCCGTCACCGAGCGCTCCCCCGTCGATCTTCTGTGGGGCATCGGCGGCACGCCCGAGGGCGTCATTTCCGCCGCGGCCATCAAGTGCCTCGGCGGTCAGTTGCTCGGACGGCTGTGGCCACGCGACGAGCAGGAGCGTAGGGCTGCGCTCGAGGCGGGCTATGACTTGGAGCGCGTGTTGGATCGCGACGATCTCGTAGCCGGCGACGATGTCTTCTTCTCGGCGACGGGCATCACCGACGGTGACGTCCTGCAAGGAGTGCGCTATCCCTCCGCCGGCGGGGCCACCACCGAATCGCTCGTCACGCGTTCGCGCTCGGGTACGGTGCGCCGGGTGGGAGCGACGCACGACCGCGAAAAGCTGCGCGCGCTGGCCGGGAACGGGCGCTTCGGGTAGAGGGTTGCCTCAGGGCTGCTGCTCGCGTGATTGGCGGGCGTCGAGCTGTCCAACCCTCGACTCGGCCAAGTCGAGGCGCGCAAGCGAGCGCAGGAAGCCGTTGGTCACGAACACATGGATCCTCGCCTGTGTGGCGTTGTAGACACGCTTGCCGAGTCTCGTCGCGATCGCCGGATGGAAGTTGGCGACTTCCACCTCGACATGCAAGCGCGCCCAGCCGTCGGTCTGCGCCGGCAATCGGCGCACGTCGATCTGCAGATGGCCGAGGCCGCCGTGTCCGCTGCGCGCCACGAGCAGTCCGCGCTTGATCCGCCAGCGCACCACCCCGCGCTCAGGGTCCATCTCGTACTCGGGCGCATCGAAGCTCAGCAGCTTCAGGTGGCGCTCCAACAACACCACCGAGCGCTCCGACTCGCTGTAGATCACCCGCACCAGCCCCAGCGTCATATGCGTGATGAAGCGCCAGTAGGTGCGAGCCAGTCGCTCCAGGTGCTCTGGAGTCCACAGCCTCTCGAGCTCCGCTTGCCCGAGCGTCACATCGACGCTCTGCACCGAGCGCATCGCGCCGCTCGCCCGGTCTTCGGTCGTGTGGTCGACGAGCTCTGACACCTCGGCAAGCTTCGGCATGCGCCTCACACCGCAAAGGCTATCCGCGGATGAAGTGCGCCTACTCGACCGTTGATCTGAAGTGTGACGTGACCGGCGAGAGTGCTCGGCAAGCTGCCGATCGGCGCGCGTCCTGTCCTTGCTTGCTGATATCAACCTCCTGTGAAAGACCAGCCTGACCAATCGATCTCCTCCTCGGCCGCCGCCGAGCGCTTGGTACGTGCCGCGCGTGCCGCTCAGCAGCTCAGTGATGTTCTCTGGGAGACACTGCAGGAGGAGCTGAGCGGGGGGCCCCAAGCCGAGCGAGTCAGGGAGCTCTCCGAGCGGCTCGGAGAGGTTTCCTCAACAGTGGCGCTGCTGGCCGTCACACCCGGAGCCAGCGCCACGGGCTCGGACGCCCCAGATTCAAAGTTTGATTCCGTGGGTGGGCAGCGGACCCGCGATGAGCCCGAGGCTTTCGGCGCCGGAGGAGCGGTCGGCGCCAGGGCCGCCACCGCGGGCTCGACGCAAGCCGGTACCCCGCCAGTCAACTCGCCACAAGGCGTCGCCGGCTCTGACGAGCCCTCCGTCGAGCGTCGTAGACCGCCGGCCCCGTCGCGGCCGGAGACCTCGCCTCCCGCGGCGTTGCAGTCGATTCCCACAAGTGCCGGCGAGTACACGTTCACAAAGCTGGTCGACGAGCAGGAGCAGGCCGCCGCACAGCAGCCGCTGGCGTCGGTCGAGCCGATTCAGCCCGAGATCGAGATCAGAGACGTCCGTCGCGAGGAGGGCCCTTCCGCTTGGGTCTCCTCGGTGGGTCGTCTGCTTGCCCGCCACGCCGAGGACGGTCTTCCGTTCGCGGTCCTGCTGGTGGAGATCGTCGATGTCGCGCGTCTGGAGCGCTCGGAGACCCCGCACGATCTGCACGGTCTCGTGGCCCAGGTCGAGAGTGCGCTGGGGCGCGGCATGCGTGCCACAGATCGGCTCTCGCGCGAGACGCTCGGTCGCTACTGGCTGGTCGCCCCCGAGACGAATGGCACCGGTGCGCAGATGCTCGCGGAGCGCTTGGCGCGGCTGGTGCGCACCTCCGCCACGCATCGCAACGTCCCGATGGAGGTCGCGATCGGCATAGCCGTCTGTCCTGACGACGGCACCGAGGCGCCCGCGCTGGCCGCTCGCGCCGATCTCGGTGTCTACTCCGCGCGGGCTACAGGGCGCTCGATCGCCCACACCGATCCGCCTACCGCCAGCTGAACCGCGGGCCCGGCTGACGCGGTGAGTCTGGTGAGCCCCGCGTCGTCGGCGTTTGCCGGCGGCAGCTGATCGACCTCAGGAGGTGGGCGCTGCGACGGCCCGCTCAGGCTGCGGCGGTGCCGCCGCTGGCCGCCTCTTCGGGCGTCGGCTGCACTTCGGCGGGCACGCCCAGCAGGGGAGTGTTTGGCGCCTGGCCCACGATCTTTGTCTTGACGTGCACCGTTTCGGTGATCGTCAACGCGCTGGCAGCGCCCCAGGTCAGATCCCAGGTCGCGCCACTTCCATACGGGCCGCGATCGATCACGGGCACTGTCAGCCGGTGGCCCCTGTAGTTGACGAGCACAAGTGTCCCGCACGGCAGCGTCCTGGACGCCACACCCACGATCACCGGGCTCATCGTCTGGCCACACGCGGTCTTCTGACCGTAGAAGCCGGGGCCGAACCAGGTGGCGATCTGCGCCTTCGTGCTCGGCGCGGCCGGTGTGCCCGTGGCTGTCGTGCCGGGAGCGCTTGCGCCTCCTGTGGCGGCAAGCGCGGTAGGGCTGACGGCGCCGGCGCAAAGAAGCGCGAGGGCGAGGACGAGCAGCGTTGTTTTCGCAAGCGTGCGGTTCATATCGATGTTCTGCGCGTCGCCTACGGGGTGAGCTGACGGGCTCGCGCTCTACCTCTGCGCTACGGCCTGAATCAGGCCGATTCGCCCCCGTGAGCCGTTTGCCCCCACATGGGTTGCATTCGGGCCACATTGGGTCCCCCGCTCCTCGCGACCTGGGTCACGAGGACTCGGCGTCGGCGCCAGTATACAGGCTTGCTCCCGGACCACCGTGTGTGCGATAGCTCACTTTGCGGAGCTTTGGGTGAGCGCGATCTGGTCGCGGAATCCGGCTCCGGGGGCTGAGGCCGGCTCAGGGACGACGCAGTAGAGAGAAGGCGTCCTTGAGAAGACGACCGCCGGCGGTCAGCCCTGAGTTGGCGAGCTCGCCGATGATGTCCGCCACCGACTCCACCAACTCGACTCCGCTCGGTGGATTGACGCTCTTACCCAGCTCGAGCTCCTCCTCGGGCTCGTAGCCCTGCTTGGGAGTGGGGGCCTCGGCCGGCTTGGCGATCGGCTTCGTCACACGCCTCTTGGTGGAGGCGGCCTTCTTGGCGACAGGCTTCCTGGCCGTCGTCTTCTTGACTGCCGCCGGCTCGGCCACGGCAGGACTCTCTCTCGCGACGTGCTTCTTGGTCACCGCTGTCCGAGTGCTCTTCGCCTTGGTCGCCGTGCTCGCTGCTGTGCCCTTCTTGGCGGCTGTGCTCGTCCGGGCAGCGACTCTACGGGCACTCGCGCGTTGGGGCCTGGCTCGTGGCAGCGCCGCGAGGATGCCGCCCTCGGGGATCGAGTCGACTTCGCGTCCGTTGCGGCTTTCGCTGGGACTCATCGTCCCGCAATCATCGCGCACCCAGGAGTCGCGTGCGGCTACGAGCGATTTTCGGCTGCCTCGACGCGTTAAGCCGTTACGATAGACGCGTACATCTGAGTTGTACTGTCGGGCGGGTTTCGGCCACAACCCCGGCTAAGGTAGTCCTCTAACAGCACTCCGAGGGGGTCCCGCCGGCGGGTCCTGCGCCCTCGGGGCGCCTTACGACGGAAACGGGAAAAGCATGTCAGTGGTGGAACTTCAAGAGCTGGAAGAGGTCAAGAACCTGTTGACCAAGGGGCAGCAGGTCGGAGTGCTCACGTTCGCCGAGATCTCCACGGCGACCTCCGATCTCGATCTGGACGAGTCCGACGTCGAGGAGCTGCACGGCTACCTCGAGAAATCTGAGATCGAGCTCGTCGAGGACATCGATCCCGCGACCGCCGCGGGCTCCCAGGTGGAACGCGCGCCCGACAAGCGGGGCCGGCGCAAGGCAAAGACCGCGCTCGACCTCAAGCCGGACATGACCACTGACAGCCTGCAGTTGTTCCTCAAGGACATCGGCAAGGTGCGCCTGCTGACCGCCCAGGAGGAGGTTGATCTCGCCAAGCGCATCGAGCGCGGCGACCTCGACGCCAAGCAGAAGATGGTCGAGTCGAACCTTCGCCTCGTCGTCTCGATCGCGAAGAACTACCGCAACCAGGGACTGCCGTTTCTCGATCTGATCCAGGAGGGCACGCTCGGTCTCGTGCGCGCGGCCGAGAAGTTCGACTACCGCAAGGGCTTCAAGTTCTCGACCTACGCGACCTGGTGGATCCGCCAGGCGATCGCCCGCGCGCTCGCGGACAAGGCCCGCACGATCCGGATCCCGGTCCACGTCGTCGAGAAGCTCAACAAGATCGGCCGCGCCGAGCGCAAGCTGGTCACCGAGCTCGGCCGCGAGCCGACCGCCGACGAGATCGCCGAGGTCACGGGCATCGAGCCCGAGGAGGTCGAGTCGATCAAGCGCTCGGCGCAGGCTCCGGTCTCGCTCGAGAAGCCAGTCGGCGACGAGGAGGAGTCGGAGTTCGGCCAGTTCATCGCCGACGAGCGCGCGGAATCACCGTACGAGCGCGCCGCCGAGATCCTCACCAAGGAGGCGCTGCGCGAGGCGCTGGAGAACCTCTCGTACCGCGAGCGTCGCGTGCTCGAGCTCCGCTACGGGCTCGGCGGCGAGCATCCGCGGACGCTGGACGAGGTCGGGCGGACGTTCAACGTCACGCGCGAGCGGATCCGGCAGATCGAGAACCAATCGCTGAAGAAGCTCCAGTCGCTCGCCGAAGCGCAGAAGCTTCGCGACGTCGCTTAGCATCCGGAGCGATTGGCAGTGTTTGCCGCCGCGGATGCTTGCACGCGCGCCGCGGGATTTGACACCGAACTTACT
>DATHMQ010000045.1:0-2515 GCA_035486935.1 Solirubrobacteraceae bacterium | reverse complement strand
AAGAAAGCCGCACTCGGTGCAATGCAAAGCCACGAGCTAACTCACCCCCCCAGCACCGGCTCGGTCCCGTGAACGCATGCGCAAACAGGCAGCTCTCCAGACACGTGTATACGCCAGCACCGCGGCTCTCTAGACACGTTCGTAGCCGCGCCGGACACGGCTAAAGCTCGTCGGTCGAGACTCCGCCCGCGCGGTTGGCGAGAATGTCCGACAGGCGCTTGACGTCGTCGCCGGTGATTGCTACATCGCCATCCTTGTGCTGCTCGCGCAGACGACTCACGAGCTCGGCCCGGAGAATGTCGATCTTGCCGTGCAGAATCCGTCGTTTGTAGGAGATCTCCATCTCCTCCTCGGTGAGCTGTCGGATCACATCCTTGAGTTCACTGTCGCTCATCGAGCCGAGATCGGGGAACGTATCCATCGCGAGCCATCTCCTCTTGCGCAAGGATGCAGGTCTGAGCTGCCGGTCATGCTGCCATGCTGCTCATCCAGTATAGACCAAAAGGTAAAGTTGAGCTTGAGAGTATTCGGACAGAAATCTACGCCCGCCATCGCGAGCGCCGCCATGCCTTCGACGTCTCCACCTGCAAGCAGTCTGCAGTCGCGACCCAGCCTGCTGAGACGTCCACAATG
The DNA here is from genome assembly GCA_035486935.1 of Solirubrobacteraceae bacterium. Taxonomy (GTDB): domain Bacteria; phylum Actinomycetota; class Thermoleophilia; order Solirubrobacterales; family Solirubrobacteraceae; genus Palsa-744. The sequence goes on along the minus strand of DATHMQ010000045.1, from coordinate 1,882 downwards.
GACACGCTCTGAGGCGGTCGCGGCGGCGCTGATCGTCGCGATCGTCATCGCCGGCGGCGTAGCGCGCAATACCGCGATCGGCACGAACACACATCTCTCGGCCGATGAGAACGGCTACGTCGGCAACGCCAACAGGATCCTTGCCGACGAACGCTACGCCACCTTCAAGTGGCCCCCGGGAACCTCGATCGCGTTCGCGATCGCGACACGTCTCTCCGGTCACCACTCGCTGAAGCTGGCCACGCACGCCTCCGGCCCGGCCCAATACACGCAGCTGGTGGCTGGCGTGCTCACGCTCGTGCTGGTGGCGATGCTCGCCTGGGTCTTCGCGGGGCCGTGGGCGGCGGTGGTCGCCACCGCGCTGGTGGCCAGCTATGAGCCGCTGATCGAGGCCACGCGCACTTTCCTCTCAGAGCCGAGCGGTGCATTCGTGCTGCTCGCGTCGGTTTCCGCCGCGATGCTGGCTCGCTCGCGCTATGGCAGCCGCAACGAGCTGCTGTGGCTGTTCGGGGCCGGCGTCATGGGCGGGATCGCCTGCCTCACGCGGAGCGACATGGCGATCGGCATGGCTGTGATCGCGCTCGCGCTCGCATTCAGCGGGCGACCAGGCTGGCGCACGGGCCTGTTGCGCGGCGGCGTTTACCTCGTGGCCCTGATGCTCGTGCTCTCCCCCTGGTTGCTCTATGCATCCAACAAGGAGGGCCGTTTCGTACCGATCACCACCGCCGGCCCCGACGCGTTCTTCATCGGCAGCTACCTGCCGGGCAAGGGCGAGCTGGTGCCGACCGAGGAGAAGCTCGCGCCCGAAGTCTGCCGCCACTTCCCCCAGGACTGCGGCCGCTACTGGCAGCAGTCCTCCGCCCCGGTCTTCCGCTTGATCGAAGCGCATCACCCCGGCATGTCCGAGAACGCCGCCGTCAACGAAGAAAATCTCAACAACGTTCGTAAATACGCGCTGGGCAAACCGGCGGCGTTCGCATCGATGCTGTGGAGCAAGTTCTGGAAGATGTGGACCGTCGCGTGGACGGGCGGCAACGGCACGTACCACCCAGATACGAGTCCAGCCCAGCACAAGATCTACCTGATCTTCGCGGCGATCGGCTTGCTGGCCGGTATCGCGCTGACCCGGCGCCTGATACTGACGATGAGCGCAGCCGTGCTGCTCGCGATCGCGGCGTTCGCGACACCGTTCAACGACCAGCCGCGCTACAACGTCAGCCTGATGGCACTGCTGTTGTGCAGCGGCACGATCGGGGCTTGGCTTGCGGGCGAAAGGCTGCTTGCTATGTGGCGCGAGCGCGCAGCTGCTCACGCCCCGAGCGCACATACAGCGCACTAGCGGTCAGAGCAAGCACAAGCCCGATGTAGAGCAGCACTTCGGCGAACGTGCCAAGACCACACATCGCGAAGAACAACGCACCCATCAAGGGCGCTACGCCAACGCGTCCAGGCCAGTTGATGCGCAGCTCCACGCCGTGCTTGAGTCCGTAGCGCCCAAGCGCCACCATCGACAGCTCGCGCGCCACGAGGATCGCGAGTGCCCAGCGCGGGAGCAAATCGAAGCGCCAGCACACGACCACGCCGCTGACGACCAGCAGGCGATCGGTGACGGGGTCCATCAGCGCACCGAGGCGGCTGTACTGCCGGGTCACACGGGCGGCGATCCCATCGGCGTAGTCGCCCCAGCCGATCACGGCGAACAGGATCGCGTTGAGCGCGTCCACGCCGTCGCCGCTCGACAGCGCCACCACCAGGAACACGGGGATCAGCGCCAACCGCACGAAGCCGATCGCATTGGGGATCGTCCAAGGCCGCAGGGGTTCGCCGGTAAGTGTTTGTGGCGGTGGTGGCCCCGAACGGTCCAGGCCGACCAGGCGGCGGA